>JBMFUY010000388.1:0-503 GCA_049966275.1 bacterium | reverse complement strand
GTGTTTCAAACCCTTATAGGTATTCTATGAATTTCATAATTATTTAATTTATTATATATTTTTATATTGTTTCAAACCCTTATAGGTATTCTATGAATCGCACTGGGGATATCGAAAAAGCCTACGCAAACCTTTGTTTCAAACCCTTATAGGTATTCTATGAATAATTGCAGGAGAACTTTTATTAGCGGGAAGTATAGTGTTTCAAACCCTTATAGGTATTCTATGAATACCTGATCGTCAGGATTGATCCGTTTGGCGTTTCTTGTTTCAAACCCTTATAGGTATTCTATGAATTAATTTGAGCTTCTCGACCACGTCCTCAGGGATCGTGGTTTCAAACCCTTATAGGTATTCTATGAATCGCTCTTCTCCTGCCTTCTTCATCGGTATAAAACAGTTTCAAACCCTTATAGGTATTCTATGAATTTACCAGTCTTGTACTGGCTTTCCAAATGATTTCTCGTTTCAAACCCTTATAGGTATTCTATGAATGAACTTGA
>JBMFUY010000387.1:0-504 GCA_049966275.1 bacterium | reverse complement strand
AATATATTAACTGAGAGGTTGAAAGAATACTATGGTAATGAAACAAAATAGTGGTAAATATTGGCGGACGGAACGCTTCATTCTTTCACTCTCAACCCAGAAAAAAATCGCCTTATTGGTTCAAAAATCCCACGAGGCAAGAGGGAAGGCAAAGGAATTATTGGAGGTAGCAAAAAAAGCAGTAGAGATTGCCATTGAGAATAATGAAAAAGAAGCGCTGGAGTATATTTCCAAAGCGGATAAAAAATTAAAAAATTTAATAACACTAAAAAAGAATTGAGGAGATTCTGGACGAGGTATAGAGAGAGGAAAATTAAATTATGAAATTACACACACCTTGCACCTGACAATTTACGAACAGGCGTGAACGCAGTAGAAAGTTAGCTAAAGTACAGAAGCGATCACAGTGAGCAAGATACATGAGCAACAAAACTCGTAACTATTTGAAAAATAAAAGCGCCCGATGGGATTTGAACCCATGACCTGCGGATTCGTAGTCCGACG
>JBMFUY010000386.1:0-505 GCA_049966275.1 bacterium | reverse complement strand
GAGGTCGTTAAAGCATAATCATTTGCTGATGGTGTCCATATAAAATATTGTGGGTTTGCTCCTGATGCTGAGACATACAGCCCAAATTGAGAAATCCAATTGCCTGTGCCAATTAAATATCCGTAAAAATCAGATATTGTTGTTTGTGGATTTATTGCAGAATTAGAAAATATCCCTTCATAAGTACCACTCCCACCTGTAATTCTTAAACCATTATTAACAGAATAAGTTCCTCCTGTATTCCCTACTACTAAGCTACTTGGCAGACTTGTTCCAGCAAAGTTCCAGTAGTTGTTGAACACGCTCGCCCCATCGTCGTATTGAGCATAGGTTGAGCTGAGCTGTGGAGCTTCGCCTATGCCAGTTGTGCCTGAGCTTGAGAGCAGATTTGTGGTTTTTGAAGCGAAGCCCAAGTAAATTGTAATGCCGCTGCTTGCAGGTATTGAAGGATTGATTTTTAGCCATGTTATCAGCTTGCCACTCTGGTTGCGTTCTATCCAAGCAG
>JBMFUY010000385.1:0-510 GCA_049966275.1 bacterium | reverse complement strand
TGGGAAAGTGTGACTCATATACAAAGTTTCACTGCCTAGCCAGAAGATTGTCATTTTCTTTTATCTTCTAGGTTGCTTCTGTTCAAGTTCAGCTGCTTGCGCCACCAAAGCTTACGCTTGGCATCACGCCGTTTGGCGGGTAGGCACGAGTGCGAAGCCATTTTACTGTTTCGCCTCCGCTATAACCCGCACCTTCGCCGTCAGGTTTACCTATTTCCAAATATTTTAAAGATGATGCTGAAGGAACATTGCTAAGAGTCAAAGGAGAACCGTAATTTGCATAAAGTGTAATAGATGATGCTGTTATATAAGCAGTAAATACTGTAAAAGTATTGTATGCCTGTGAAACAGTGCTACTGGTATATATGGCTCCATTTACATGTGTGTTTATGGCATAACCTCCGCCAGACATATATATTGGTGTAGCTGTGAAATTTGAAGCTACAGGGCTTGATTCACTATTTAATATGAATGGAGAAGTCCAATCTGATGATGTTTGCTGAGATGAAT
>JBMFUY010000384.1:0-512 GCA_049966275.1 bacterium | reverse complement strand
ATATGAAATAAATAATTTTAAAAATAATTATAAGATTCTGAAAAATAGCGATAAATAATGTTTTTATATACGAAACTTATGAGATATTTTTATCAAAATACCATATTAAGATAATTAAATAAAAAGTTCAAAAACAATTATTAAAAAAATAATTAATAGCACCCTAATAATATAATGCCTAAATGACATGCAGTATATGTCTTAGAGTTTCAAAAATTAAAAATCGTGTAAACTCACTCCTTAACTCCTTTAAATAGTTAAGAACAATTTAACTTTTCATAAACCCCTATAATAGATTCATATAATTTTTTTACTATTACTCTAATATCATAATTTTCATATGCCACCTTATGATTTATTTCTTTTTTATTTTTTATATCTTCAATGTTTTGAATTAATCTATTTAATGCATTCGAGAAATCATCTGGACTATTATTACAAAATGTAATAGCATCAATACTTTCGAATTCTTTAAAAGAACCTTTGAACTTATAGTTAGTAATTACATGGCA
>JBMFUY010000383.1:0-518 GCA_049966275.1 bacterium | reverse complement strand
CCGTTTGTTATATAGTTTGTAAATACATAAAAAGTATTTAGAGAAGGACTGCCAGATGTACCCCCAGCGCTTCCAATATTATAACGATAACTTGGGGTAGTAGTTCCAATTCCCATAAATTGAAAATTTGCTCCACTTGGTGTTGAAGAAGCACCAAAATTAACTATTTGATAGGTGTATGTAGATGTTGCTTCACCATAACCCTCAATAACAATAGGTGTTGCAAAAGAAGAAGTTGTATATATATCATGGAAACCAACATTTGAAAAGGTTAGTCCATTATTTACAGTTAATCCACTTTCGGTGCTCCAACCACTCGGCATAGTAGTTCCAGCAAAGTTCCAATAGTTGTTGAACACGCTCGCCCCATCGTCGTATTGAGCATAAGTTGAACTAAGTTGTGGGGCTTCACCTATGCCAGTTGTGCCTGAGCTTGATAAAGTATTAGTCGTTGAGTTAAATATATCCAATTCCACCTGAGTTGTTGTGTTGGTTATGTTTAACCATATAGTTAATAC
>JBMFUY010000382.1:0-518 GCA_049966275.1 bacterium | reverse complement strand
ATGCTATATCTGTAATAGAACAGAAGATAAAGAAACCTGTCGTCATAGTGAAACTAAAATTGACCAAAAACGGCGATACGGTGGTTACTTATAAAGACCCTAAAGGCAAACTTTTATATCGGCAGAAATACGGATGGACAGGTGCTAAAAGAGAAGTTGAGTTATATTATGAAGCTCATGGTGCTAGATCTGATATATTAAATTATGATGCGGCGCTTATTTCACTTACCGGGCGCTTCATTAAAAGTATGGAACGTATTAATAAGAAGTGCCAGTAAAACAATTCATAATAAGAGTGTGTATAAAAGTTGGTTTTTATGATCACAATAAATTAAATATATAGAGAATGCAGTCGTTGTTTTTTATTTATTTCTCGTCCTGTCGAAAGATGGTTTGACATAACGAGAATAAAAGTATTATAAAGAATTAATCCACAAGATTTCCTACTTGAATGCGACTTAGATATACCTAACTTAGCAAAGTTTATAAAGTCCTTATGAGATATAATAAGTCATGAG
>JBMFUY010000381.1:0-518 GCA_049966275.1 bacterium | reverse complement strand
ATATCAGATATTTTTGTAGGTGGGAAGGCAGTGTATTTAGGAGATAAATTTTTATCAAATGTGAAAGCCTTTGTGGAGAAATATTTGTTCTACAAGCATGAGATTTCAATTCGCTTTTCAAATCTTGGAGATTCAGCAATGTCGATGGGTGCGGCGGTAAATGGGATCAGAAAATATATAGAAAAAAGTGTGATCAAAATGCAAATGTAATTTGGGTAGGAAAGTTCGAAATTCGTATGAAATATTAAGAAATCTGAAAAATTTTATGAAAAGATAAATCTTCTGTATATTTTATCAAGAATGTAACTTATTCAAAACAAATTTAGCATTTTGAATACATGACCTTTTAAAGCTCTGACACTGTCCCATTTTAACATTTGAATGTTAATTGACTTTTCTTCTTGACGCTTTTCTCAATGCAATCAACTCAGAAAGAAACACAACTTGTATTATCCTGTCTTTCATCGTCATCTTGAAATGTGTATAAAAGGATATCCCTGGCTCTTTGAAAATATGCT
>JBMFUY010000380.1:0-521 GCA_049966275.1 bacterium | reverse complement strand
GGCGGAAGCATAACAATATACATGGGCTTCGCACCTATTACTGAAAACCTCTTAAATGGCAAGACTGTTGGCGAAGCACCACAGCTCAGCCCCACATATGGTCAATACGACGATGGGGCGAGCGTGTTCAACTTCTATGATAACTTTGCTGGGACGAGCTTAAATACAAATAAATGGAGTGTTGTAGGGAGCGGCGGAAGTGTTAATAATGGTTTATCTATTTCAATGCCTTATGGTAGTACTGGAGATTATATTTTGTATTCAACTTCGACATTTTCGCCACCAATTATAGCAGAAACTTTATTCTCAACTAGTGCATTTGCAGAAAACATAAGAACTTACAACCCAAGTTTGTCAACATCAAATACTCAAACAAATCCTGCCGCAGACCCTGCTTCCTCTCCTGTTATAGATTGGTCTATAAATAGTGCTGGTGTAGGTTGTTGGAACGCACAGCAAGGAGATAGCTCCGCATATTTTGCGTCTTCAACTGGAAATAGTAACGCTGCAAACAATTGGCT
>JBMFUY010000379.1:0-522 GCA_049966275.1 bacterium | reverse complement strand
ATTTTGCATAAAAAGAAAAAGGAATAAGGGCTTTTAACCCTTTCGCCAAAAATCTATTTTTTACCTCCTCCTTCTATGTAATTTGGATTTTGTGTCTTTTGAGAGAAATAATTTGGAATTTTCTTTTTCTCCTTTTCTTCCTCTTTTTCCTCTTCTCTTTCGTTCTTCTTGGCATTTTTTATCTTGCGGTTGTTGTATGCTTCGCCAATCTGTGCAACAATCCATTCAATTACTCCGACAAACATTACAAGCCCACCAATACCTACAAGGCCAAGACCAAGCAGGCCGAAGCCCATCATTGCTGTAACAGTAAATGCACTGTACATCAAAACAGCACCTATGACAGCAGTAATAGCTCCTCCAATCAGTGCACTCTTTGCAGGTTTTCTATGAGGGCTCACATAGGCCTTTTCGGCTTCTTTTTTCTTTTCCTCTTCTTTTACCTCCTCTTTCTGCTTCTCCAACTGCACCTCTTTGCGCTTTTGAAGCCTGCTGTGCACAAGTGCGGCAAGCCCGGCAGCA
>JBMFUY010000378.1:0-524 GCA_049966275.1 bacterium | reverse complement strand
GCCTACATCTATGCAAAAAGACTGAAAGGTTCAAAGATGTTCTGCCTATTTATATGATTTTACCAGAATACCCTGCCAGGAGAGGAAATTTAACCCGAAAAATGCGTTTGAAAAATGGGTACCCCGAACGAATGAGCAAACTTTCCTATTGCATTTTTTGGGTTAATCACTTTGCTGTCGTAGCCTCCTTACCAGGCAATATAAAACAAAACAAATACAAAGTACTTGACAATTTTATAAGGACAGGTATTATATAATCAAGTGCAGGAAGGCACAGCAATTTTTTGAATTGCTGTGCCTTTTTTTTGCACTGAATAAAATTAAAAAGGAGGTAAATATGAACAAAAAAAAGAAAAAACTTAAAGAAAACGAGGTGTTTACAAAGAAAGATTTTGATAGGATGTCAGATGAACTCATGTTTAGAGCATTGGGTACGAGGACACTTTCAGCTCCACTTGTGATGAATTTTTTAGAAGAGGTTATAGAGAATCCAGAAGCGATGAGGAGATTTATTAAATTGGCAC
>JBMFUY010000377.1:0-527 GCA_049966275.1 bacterium | reverse complement strand
CGTTAAAGAAACAATGGAAAACATTGAAAAAACACAGCAAGAACTAAATGATTTATTGAACAGAATAAAAATTAGTGGTGTATAATATGAATAACTACAAAGTTGTAAAATTAAAAGATTTAATAAAACTTATTAAGGGTAAAAAACCAAAGATAATTGACACAGAAAACAAATCGGGATATCTTCCATATTTAACAGCTAATTATTTACAAACAAACACTCCAGAATTTTTTGTGTATCCAGATGAAAACACTATAATAGTTAACGAAGATGATATAATTTTAACATTGGACGGGTCTGCAGGGGATTTTTTCTATGGGAAAAAAGGTGTTCTTTGTTCAACAATGGCAAAATTAGAAGTTAAAGAAAATGATATAGATAAGAAGTTTTTATTTTATTTATTAAAATCAAAAGAGTATCTGATTAAAAACCAGATTAGAGGTACAACAGTCCCACATGTAGACAAAAATGTCTTAGAAAATATTTTAATTTATTTGCCTTCTCTTTCAGAGCAACAACAAATCGCT
>JBMFUY010000376.1:0-530 GCA_049966275.1 bacterium | reverse complement strand
CATACATGGTTTCATTTTGTCCCTCATCCATAGTTATGGCAAAATTCACCAGTGTAACATTATCAGTGAAATTGTGTTCTATGTCCCACGAAAAGTTGTTCTGAAATTCGGTGAAATTAAATAATTCAATAAATGGGAAAAACACGTTAAATGAATTGGTGATATTTATTGCTAAGGTTCCAACGTTCAATGAGAGATTATTTTGTATGCTAAAATTTCTTAATGCATTTAAATTTGCGGTCAGAGAAGAGTTAAAGGATTCATAGAAATAGTTTGAAAGGCTCATGCTATTATTTACATTATTGCCTAACGATGTTGGTATTAAAGCAAATACTGGAAATATCATAATGCCTACTGCCAAAAATACTAAAAATCTATTAAAGTATTTTTGATTATGATTCATAATTTTTCTTAATTTTTCTTATGAGTTTCAACATTTAAATATTTTTGAGGGAATTGGTGTGATGAAATGTTAAGAGGATAAAATCCTCAAAACGTTTTGTCATCTTTTGTTTTGAGATTATAGGAGG
>JBMFUY010000375.1:0-535 GCA_049966275.1 bacterium | reverse complement strand
GTCTGTAATCTTTGTACAAACATCACTAAGTCTGACAACTTCCCACTCCTTCGGTATCTTTCCTATCTCAGTATCCTTGAACTCAGTTTCTCTGTAGAACTCTAATTTTTCAGCCATTGAGCCTCTTAACCTCCGAAATGTAGTTTTCTACCTTTGTCAGGAGCTCCTGCCTCTGCTTTTCCAGCTCTTTCAGCTCCTCGAACTCCTTTACTACATCGATCTTTTCTTCTTCGTTTGTTTTCTTAACGTACAGGCTTACGTTAAGGTTAAAGTCGTTCTTTTCGACTTCTGAAACGTCAACGACTTTAGCAAAGTTCGGCACGTCCCTAAATTCTCTGTACATCTGGACAATTTTCTCGATGTTTTCATCCGAAAGCCTGTTCAGCTTTCTGACTTCGGGATGTTTTATATACAGGCTTGATGCGTCAATGAACGCTATTTTTCCCTTTCTTTCATCGCTCTTGTTTTTGTTAAATACCATTATAATCCCGCTGGCGCTTGTATTGTAGAACAGTTTTTCAGGCAAAAGTATTAC
>JBMFUY010000374.1:0-535 GCA_049966275.1 bacterium | reverse complement strand
GTTATGGTTCCAGTCGTGTTTCCTGCGTATCCTATTACATTTGCACTTGCTACATAACTCCCTGCTGCTAATATACTGTTTATGGTGTAGCTTGCCGAGCCTGTGCCTGAAGCTACAACCTTACCTACTGGGAACTCAACCTCACAGGTAGCTGTGGTTGGTATGCAACTTGCAAAAAGCGTTATGTTTCCGTTTGGGTAGGTGCTAGGGTTGGGGCTGATACTTAATGTTGCACTGCTGACGCTTTGCACAGTGCCAAAGCTTACGCCTGGCATCACGCCGCTTGGCGGGTAGGCACGAAGCCTAAACCACTGAACTTTAATTTGATAACTTGTAGTCTGACTTCCTATACCTGGGTGTGAAGATGTGCTTGCCGTAAAAGCCGAACCAGAGGCTGATACTGTTGTTCCATAATTTAAAGACAAATAAGCAGCACTAGAACTAGCCCATATATTCCATACTTGATACGCTGTTGTAGAGCCACCAGAAATAAGAACCCAATAAGCATTTCCATTATAAATCTCTAAACCATAAC
>JBMFUY010000373.1:0-544 GCA_049966275.1 bacterium | reverse complement strand
TTGGAAACATTCAATCTCCAGCAGATTCTGGTAATGCAGGAGTAGGCTTTGGTAGTGGGGTAAATTTAGCTAGAGCCGCATATAATTTTGTTGTATTTTATGATTCCACTACGTGGGTTAGAGAAGCTTTTACAGATATTTTTGAAACACAAAATCCTGTTGCTAGATATCCGTCAGGACTATTGGTACGCTCAATTTATTGGACATCTTCGCTGGTTAATTTTTATTCTAATTATACTTTAATAGGCTCTACTACTTCTGATATACCAAGTGCAACATTACCAATTGATTATGGAGATAAATTAACGAGTGGTCCTAATCTTGGAACATTTTATTGGTTTAGAATTCGTGCCTACCCACCAAACGGTGTGATGCCAAGCTACAGCAGTGCAACCTTGAGCATCAGTCCGAGCACAAATACCTACCCAAACGGCAACATCGTGCTCACAGCCTCATGCTTGCCGAGCACAGCCACCTGCGAGGTTGAATACCCTGTGGGCACAGTTGTGGCTACTGGCACTGGCTCGGCAAGCTACACCATTAG
>JBMFUY010000372.1:0-544 GCA_049966275.1 bacterium | reverse complement strand
AGTTTTGGGCAAAGGTTTGACCCGGTTTCAAACCCTTATAGGTATTCTATGAATCTTGGGATTGGCGACAGATTAAGCGGACGCGGACAGGTTTCAAACCCTTATAGGTATTCTATGAATAATGCTCGACCTCACCGATGATGCGATCGATTCTATGTTTCAAACCCTTATAGGTATTCTATGAATTCTGTACGAAAATCGTTAAAACCTTTGCGTTTTCAAGTTTCAAACCCTTATAGGTATTCTATGAATTAAAAATTAGTGGTGGTACCCCTTGGTTCTATTTGGGTTTCAAACCCTTATAGGTATTCTATGAATATGAAAGCCCTGAGCTTGAGCCTTTCAAATTACTGTGTTTCAAACCCTTATAGGTATTCTATGAATCGCCTAAACACTAGGGTAGCACGCCTTGAGGGGCAACGTTTCAAACCCTTATAGGTATTCTATGAATAGCCTGAGCTGACCTGAGAGATCGTGATTTTGGAGTGTTTCAAACCCTTATAGGTATTCTATGAATCAAAATAATATACAGAGATCTCCTGAA
>JBMFUY010000371.1:0-549 GCA_049966275.1 bacterium | reverse complement strand
GTTCCGTTATAGACAAAGGTGTTTGCTGTCCAAGTTATGGCTGGTATCGTGGCTTTTGTTATATTCAAAGTTGTGTTTCTGATAAACTGCCCATTATTTATATTTAACTCTATATTATAAAGCCCTGCTGGTAGAACAGAAGAAATATTTACGAGGTTGTTCTGTAAGGTTGTAGTTCCACTTGCTAAGACAGAAGTTCCTTTAAGAATTTTCCAAGGCAGGGCTGAAGATAGTGCTGACGAGAAGTTAAATATTGTTTGAATCTTTGAGTCGTAAGGTATGGAACTTGTTTTTGGAGCAAAGTTTCTTAAATAAAGTGGAAATGGTTGTGCAAAAACTGTTGGCATCACGCCGCTTGGTGGGTAGGCACGAGTGCGAACCCATCGATAAACTGCTGTTCCACCATTTAATGTTCCAATATCAATATATGAACTTCCATAAGTTAAACTTGTATTGTTAGAAGTAAATACATAATTGTAGTTGACTATACTCCCAAAATTGCCAGTTGATGCCCAGTATATGCCATAAATTGCAGGGAGAGATAAAGAA
>JBMFUY010000370.1:0-551 GCA_049966275.1 bacterium | reverse complement strand
CAGGGACTTCATGGTCAGTTACACTCAACGGAGCAATGGAATTATCCACTACAAATACAATAACATTCACAGAACCTAATGGAACTTATTCTTATTCTATAGGCACAGCTTCAGGATACACTGCATCACCTTCTTCTGGATACATTAAAGTAAACGGAACAAATGTAAATCAAGAAATAACATTCACTCAAAATGGAACGAAATTATACACAATAACATTCACAGAGAGCGGGTTGCCATCAGGGACTTCATGGTCAGTAACACTCAACGGAGCAACGGAATCATCCACTACAAATACAATAACATTCACAGAACCTAATGGAACTTATTCTTATTCTATAGGCACAGTTTCAGGATACACTGCATCACCTTCTTCTGGATACATTAAAGTAAACGGAACAAATGTAAATCAAGAAATAACATTTAATCAAATAAAATTATACACAATAACATTCACAGAGAGCGGGTTGCCAACAGGGACTTCATGGTCAGTTACACTCAACGGAGCAATGGAATTATCCACTACAAATACAATAACATTCACAGAACCT
>JBMFUY010000369.1:0-551 GCA_049966275.1 bacterium | reverse complement strand
CAGTTGCCACGGCCTTGGCGAGAAGGGTCTTACCTGTTCCTGGTGGATCGTGGGGTTGAACGAATGAGCAAACTTTCCTATTGCATTTTTCGGGTTAACAGATATAACAATTTGCAAAAGCACAGTACCACTTTAGAAATACCGGTGGTAAGATTTGAAAACGCTGTAAACAATAACAAAACATTATTCAGAAAATTTACTATAAGACCACCTTATCTCTCACATAAAGATATCTTTTGTTTAAGCGAAGAACGGACGGTAGATGCATACCGCAAAATATCAATAGACAACTTACAACTGAGAATCAACAATGTTCCTATAGGTGAGAAGATCCAACTGCGGATATATCCTGATATAAAAACAGGAATTGCTGAGATAAGATGCTGGCATAAAGATAAACTTCTTGATATCAAAAACATCAAATTATCTGATTTAACAGGTGTGCACTTTTAATTTTTAAAGTGTGCACTTTTAAATTTTAGCTAACATCTTGACTTAATTCGCTTGACAAATTTTAAATATGGACATATGTCGTTTTTATGCTTAAGAAA
>JBMFUY010000368.1:0-557 GCA_049966275.1 bacterium | reverse complement strand
GTATCATCCATATATGGATACGAAGCATCTCCTTCATCCGGAGTCATAACGGTGAACGGCAGGAGCGTCACTCAGTCAATAACATTCACTCCATTAAAAACAGCGGTCACAAGATACAAAATAAATTTCACGGAATCGGGTCTTCCACCAAGAACCAACTGGTCAATGATACTCAACGGCACAACTTTATCGTCAACAAACATCACAATAACATTTTCAGAACCGAATGGAACTTATTCCTATTCAGTAGGTTCCATATCAGGATATTCGTCATCACCTTCATCTGGGTCCTTAACGGTGAGCGGTGCATCACAAATAGTCAGTATAAGGTTCTCACAAGTCAGGTACAGAGTGACTTTCACAGAAAATGGTCTCCCATCTGGGAAATGGTATGTGAACATAACGGGTATGCAATCATCAGGTCCAATACAGTCATCTCAGACATCGTATTCCATCTCCCTCCCCAACGGCTCATATTCATATTCTGTCTCAACAGGAAACAAGATATATAGGCCTTTCTATACTGATTCATTCACTGTATCAGGGGCTCCAGTCTC
>JBMFUY010000367.1:0-585 GCA_049966275.1 bacterium | reverse complement strand
TAATAGACACATTTTCATCATAATATAAAATGAATCAGATGGGCCTTCTCCTGATGGAGAAGGCTCAACGCACAGAGTATTAGTGCAAATTATGATTATAAAGGTGCTAAATAAACCTTTTCATGGTCAAAATATAGAATAGTAAAATTATATTCTTGAGAAATTAAAAATATGAAATAAATAATTTTAAACCTTAACTCTGGATTTTTTGCGTAATATCTTCCTTTTCTTTTTTCTTGTTTTTTTGTTAGCTATTTATTTTACTTGCTTTGTTATCAGTTCTGGTTATGAAAAAATTAATATTCATATTACGTATATATACGTAATATGACTGAACTACCTGAGTGGGTTAAAAAATTTAAATCCAAGGGTATGGAGATCAGAAAGTTTGGAAACAGGTATTATGCTTATAGTGTCTCTAGCAAATATGACAAAAATAAGAAAAGAGCCAGGAAAATTACAGGGGAGTATCTGGGTGTTGTTACAGAATCGGGAATATTCAAAAAGAGTGCGATTCCAATAGTTCATACGGATTATGAATACGGTGCAGTAGCACTATTGTACGGTATAGCAGAAAAAACATTG
>JBMFUY010000366.1:0-596 GCA_049966275.1 bacterium | reverse complement strand
GAATACCTATAAGGGTTTGAAACCGGTAAGTTTGTAGTCAATGAAATAGTATATTCCTTATTCATAGAATACCTATAAGGGTTTGAAACAATGGTGAATTCAACGGGTTGAATGTCAGAACAGCATATTCATAGAATACCTATAAGGGTTTGAAACACAATCAAAAATTCACAAAGCGTAGCAACACCAGCACATTCATAGAATACCTATAAGGGTTTGAAACAATATTTTTGGCGATTTGGTCGATTGAGGTGAAGCAAATTCATAGAATACCTATAAGGGTTTGAAACATCACATTGTTATACATCACCATTACGAGAAAAAAAAATTCATAGAATACCTATAAGGGTTTGAAACCGCTAAAATGCTCGCAAATAACGTTTTTCCGCTTCCATTCATAGAATACCTATAAGGGTTTGAAACCGGCTACAAAATAAAATATCTCTATTCGTTGATTTTATTCATAGAATACCTATAAGGGTTTGAAACCCTTTTCAAATATTCTTAGTCAGCTTACTATTTTGCATTCATAGAATACCTATAAGGGTTTGAAACATTATTCAAGCAGTGGTTATGTTACAGGACTTTATAATTCA
>JBMFUY010000365.1:0-605 GCA_049966275.1 bacterium | reverse complement strand
ATAAAGAGGTTTGCAGAAGAAAATGACCTTGAAGAAGTTTCAAACCCTTATAGGTATTCTATGAATTTGGGGAGTATATAGTAAGCTACATACATAGCTGTGGTTTCAAACCCTTATAGGTATTCTATGAATCCGTATTCATTTATTTAGAAGGTAACGCAATGCCAAGTTTCAAACCCTTATAGGTATTCTATGAATTATATTAGTTCGTTATTTAGTTAGTTTGAGGCGAAAGTTTCAAACCCTTATAGGTATTCTATGAATAACATAGCGCTTTTGATTTAGATATATCGCCACCATGTTTCAAACCCTTATAGGTATTCTATGAATCCTCTTTCTCTTATACGGTATCATATACTTTTTGAAGTTTCAAACCCTTATAGGTATTCTATGAATCGTTAATAAGGAAACTTATTTCATGTATTTCCTTATGTTTCAAACCCTTATAGGTATTCTATGAATTGTTTGAAGCTTTTGGTACGAAAGTGCCGATTAAGTGTTTCAAACCCTTATAGGTATTCTATGAATTTACTTATTTACTTTCTTCTCCTTTCACGGCTAGGAGTTTCAAACCCTTATAGGTATTCTATGAATGTGGCCTCGCC
>JBMFUY010000364.1:343-609 GCA_049966275.1 bacterium | reverse complement strand
GCGCTCCATGTGCTCGAGCGCAAGAGCTTATTCATAGAATACCTATAAGGGTTTGAAACGCATCGATGAAGACGATCCGCTTCATTCACATATCAATTCATAGAATACCTATAAGGGTTTGAAACATGGACAGATATAACAAAGAACGTGTATTTTTATATTATTCATAGAATACCTATAAGTGTTTGAAACGCGCAATACGACGGTAAGCTCGTAAGAATAACAACTATTCATAGAATACCTATAAGGGTTTGAAACCAGCTCCG
>JBMFUY010000364.1:0-333 GCA_049966275.1 bacterium | reverse complement strand
CTGTGCCGTAGGCTTTCCCGTTCAGTGCCATTCATAGAATACCTATAAGGGTTTGAAACTTAAACACGCTAGCTCCGCTATCGTATTCTCCATAGATTCATAGAATACCTATAAGGGTTTGAAACTACAGCACCGCGCCTGAGCCTGAAAGCACCTCGGCTGATTCATAGAATACCTATAAGGGTTTGAAACTGTTTATGTTCGCTATGGTCAAAGACCTGAGCAAAGAATTCATAGAATACCTATAAGGGTTTGAAACCATATGTCAGGACTTATTATAACAGCGCTGAAGTTATTCATAGAATACCTATAAGGGTTTGAAACTAATGTTTT
>JBMFUY010000363.1:0-626 GCA_049966275.1 bacterium | reverse complement strand
ATTTATTCATACCTGCAAGCTCCGCAGCCTTGCCAAACGATAGCATACCTTCTAAAAAAAGATTTATTGCAAGATGCTGTTTTACAGCTTTTTCGAGTTTTCTTTTTGTGTATCCCTCTATTTCAAGAGTTGAATATACATCTTTTGATATATCTATGCTTAACCTTGCTGTTTTCATATTGCCTCCTAACAAATATCTTATTACATATATCCCAAAAATTCAATTACTATGGTGTTTTTGTATTAGGGGAATGAATGCGCATCAGCGTCATCCCGCTTTGATAAAGAGGGATAAGAGGGCGTTTCCATTAATTCCCCTTTCGTAAAGGGGTGGACTGCCGAAGGCAGGACGGGGTATTCGAACTCCCCTAACCCCTCTTTAAATAAAGAGGGGGATAGAAATTTATAACCTCTCATAAATTTTCTTATACCTCTCCACTCCAACCTCCACGGACATCTGCTGCCTTACAAACTCTATTGCACGGCTTTGAAATGCATCATCTTTTGTAAGTGCCAGAGCTGTTTCAAACGCCCTTTTATACTCATCATCTTTAAAGTTATAAACAATAGATCCAAGGTTATTCCCAAGTATTATCTCCTCTGTATCCCCAACGCCTGCGTTTCCA
>JBMFUY010000362.1:0-633 GCA_049966275.1 bacterium | reverse complement strand
AAACTACAAAAGTCCACGTATAAAACTTTACAGTGTTTGGGGTGCATAAATTTACAGAAGAGTTCCACCACCATAAGGAGCCTGGATTACATACACCGGCATACCCTCCTGATGCTACGAAGCTCTGCCAAACACGTCCGTCAATATACATTATTTCAAACAAATCAGTCGGATACGGCGGTTTGAGGTATATCCAAGCAGTTTCTGTTATTGGAAATATGTTTTCCATAGTTCCAGATATGTAGCTGCTCTGCCCGTTGAACTGTGCCACAGCCTAGCTCACGCTGCCAAAGCTGCAGCTTGGCATCACGCCGCTTGGCGGGTAGGCACGAGTGCGAAGCCAATATATATAAACTGGTGAAGAAGGCGTCGAGCCTCCATTATTACTTGGATTTATTTCAAACCAAGTAGGGCTTTCTGATGTGGCGGAAGTTGTAGAATATATAGAAGCATAATTTATAGCCATTGTCAAGGAAGTGGCAGAAGCCATTTCCATAGAATAAATTTTATTATTGTTTGTATCGTCATATCCTGTAGATGCAAACTCATATTTGTTATTATTACTTAGATAGATAAGATTTGTAGTAGAACCACCTTCGAAAAACTCATAACCATATGGATTCCCACCGTTGC
>JBMFUY010000361.1:0-636 GCA_049966275.1 bacterium | reverse complement strand
AAGTATGGTATCCAATACTTGGAAATTTTTATATTTTACTCAACAACGCTAAATATCCATTTAATATACCTGAATTTAGGAAAGCAATATCTTTAGCAATGAATAGAAAAGCAATGTGGGAAGTTGGTGGAAATCCAAATATAAATCCATACGATGCTTCTTATAATAATCCAACAATGATTCCTTATCCACAGCAAAAAGAATGGATTGATCCAACTCTTACATATTTAGCAACATCTTTAGTTGAATATAATCCCCAAAAGGCTCAAGATTTGTTAACTTCAATAGGATTCAAAAAGAATTCCGCAGGTCAACTTTGTGGACTTGATGGTAAACCATTGCCATCTTACACATTTACAACAGTTTCTGGATGGGCAGCACCTCTTGGAGCAGCACAAATATTTGTTCAAAATATGAAAGAAATTGGATTAAGTATAAACATAAGTATAGTTTCCTTTGGAAGTTTTTATTCATCAGTACAAACGGGCACATATGATATTTCTTATATGTGGGAAAGTTATGGGCCAACTCCATATTACACTTATAATCCAACTTTCAATTCTGCTTTTACAGCTCCAATAGGGCAAACGGCTATATCTAATTTTAGCAGATATACCAATCCACTAATTGATGAGG
>JBMFUY010000360.1:0-652 GCA_049966275.1 bacterium | reverse complement strand
ATCCTCAGAATCATAGACAAGTCCAAATCCGCCATATCCACTTGAGCTACCGGACCACGTAATGTTACCTATGACATTCAAACTTACCTTCTCTTTTTTTGTCGGTTTCTGTGTTAATATAATGGTAAATGTGCTGCTTGATATTAATAAAAAAATGATTAATAGGGCAATTGAAACTGCCATTTTTTTCTTCATTTTACCACCTCAGCAGGCACTAATAATATCTTTTATTAAGAGTTTCCAATATTTAAAAATTTTTGGAGAATAATCTGACAAATGCCAGATTTATATATTATATTTTATTCAGATTTTCTATGAACAAGGAAATCAGAAAAATTCTAAAGAAACCTGTTGAAGATCTATCTAAAGCAACTGAAATAGATATTCATTCAAAGAAGATTGATCTTTTAGAACACACATCAATGTTCGTAAATTCAATCATCAAAAATAATGATTTTACTGATACTGCTTTCCATAACAGTGTTAGCAAATAGCAGATTTCAAAGCTTGACATACAAAGCTCATGTCGGATATTCGTTGAGTTATTTTACATGATGATCTATCCATATATTATGAACCATAATTTCAGGTTGTACAATAAATTTCTGAGCATAATATCTATTGATTTAACATTCATAAAAACAAAGATAAG
>JBMFUY010000359.1:0-660 GCA_049966275.1 bacterium | reverse complement strand
ATTACTCCAGCAATTACCGAATTGGTCTTCTTCATCAAGCCAGTATTTAGACAGCTCCAACTTTGTAAAAACCGGTTACACACTTTATTTCTCTAATACTAACAATAACCTATATCAATTTAGTTTTACGACTTACGATCCAAATCAAAATGGTTACGGCAATCTTGTCAACAACATAGTATACTATGCTGGCAACTCATCACATCCATCTTGGTTTACCTTTGAAGACTTCGGTATGCCGTTTTTCTTTAACCACCAAGTTGAGTATGACCTAAACCAAGACGGCTTTACATATCAAATCAAGGTATCAAATTAAGGAGGTGTTTTATGTTTATATTTGTAGGTCAGCCATTAAGTGTAAATGTCACATCTAAAGTGGAGCAAAAGGTCATCATGAGCAAGCCAGTGCAAGTGATCAAAGGGAAAAACTTTACTTACTATGTCAGGACTAAAAACGGCGTAGTGTCTTCTGTGGTTGCTAAATCACAAAGAGAGTTAGCCCCAGCTTCTTACTTCATCCAAGACGCTAATCAGTGTACGAAAAAGCTTGTTATGAGGATGCCACTGAGGTTAGCGCAGTGGCAGTACAGTTGCCCCAGTGGTGTGTATAACTATACCACCTTTGGTATACCTGGGAATTTGAATACGATAGTGAAGATG
>JBMFUY010000358.1:0-660 GCA_049966275.1 bacterium | reverse complement strand
GATCGATATAACAATTTCTGAAATGTGATCTGCCTTGTCTATTTTCTTTTCATTCATCATTTTCGATCACCTTGATGAAATTTACGCTATATTATATGGTTTCTTACTTATTTAATTTTATCGTTTCTATGGCGTTGTCCAACAATTCAAGTAAATGAATAATGTTTTGCACTACTTTTGCAACAATTTTAACCTCAGATTAAAAATCTGTTATAGGCAACTACTTTTAAAAGTAATTCCTTCTCTTTCATGTATGCACCCGGGGCTTTTATAATTTTCGAAGTAGTGGAACTCAGGAATTGTTGTACAACCTCCATATTCATGTTATTACCTTATCCCTACTCTCTGCAGGGGCTTGCCGTCGAAAGAGAGAAAGTAGGTCATTGCATTGCGTTGTATTTGAGGCTGGAACAAGATTCAATTTGTTGGTTATTATATTGGTAATAGATAATTTAATATATTTAATCTATTACTATTATATAGATATTAATAGGTGGTGATTATATGAACATAGAAAATGCTTTGGCGAGATATATTGATTATGGGAGCAAAATAGAGCTGATAGAAAGGGACATACCTGTAAGCGATAATAGCAATTTTATAAAGGCACTCGTTGGCCCTAGAAGGGCTGGAAAGAGCTCAATGATGCTTATATTGATG
>JBMFUY010000357.1:0-661 GCA_049966275.1 bacterium | reverse complement strand
CCTCAGCAATCTCATCAATTCCTATTTCAAAGGTGCTGAATTTTCCATCCAATTCACCCGTTATGAATATCTTTTCATCCTGACTGATCTTTTCCATGCCCCTGGATGCAAGATAAATGTTTAGAATGCTTGCAAGTACATTTCCAGATTCCTTGGATATCTCATTTATTTCTGCATTTTTTATCGCCTCTTCATACTGCCTTTCGATGAACGTTTCCATGGAATTTTTAAAGAGTGCCATAACATTCTCTGGGACCTTTCCATCCCTTATGCCCGCCTCAATCTCTGAAATGCAGTTCTTTGTGAATGTCATTAGTTCCTGCCTTATCCAGTTCTCCTTTTCCATTATTTTCTTGAAATTTTCAACATTTCTGTCATAATCCTCCCCTGAGATTATCCTTATCTTACCATTACCGTATTGTTTCACTACCACACCATCATTTGTTAGGTCAACAAGCATTTTTATGGCTCTGTCGCGCAGGTCTACTACGAGGCTTTCTACCCTGTAAGGGAAATTTTCAACAATCATCTGCGCAAGGGGTTTCAGGTGCTCCTGCTCAGCAGGGTCTGAATACTTGAAAAGCTCCCAGATTCCCAAGCCAATGTTTATCTTATTCTGATTATCATTAATTTCTCGAAACAGTTCATCCCTTTTATTAAG
>JBMFUY010000356.1:0-666 GCA_049966275.1 bacterium | reverse complement strand
TTGTTCTTTAATAATTTTGCAAGAATCTCTGAATCTATTCTATCATTCTTAATCCTTGATTCAGCAATCAATCTTACCTTCAATGGATTCGCTAGCTTCACTTCAAATCCCTTTGATTCTATTGCATCATATATTGGTTCATAGAAACCTGTGGATTCCATTACAAAAGAATCTCCCTTTTCAAATTTATTGAGAAACTCATAGATCTCTTCTACATTGTTCTCTATCTTATCCCTCATTATAACATTTCCATCCTCTGATAACACTGTATACACAATGTTCTTACCTCCTATAATCTCAAAACAAAAGATGACAAAACGTTTTAAGGATTTTATCCTCTTAACATTTCATTAAACACAGCATTTCAAATTCTAAATGTTTTTTAAATATGCCTGTGAAAGAAATTTTTGGGATATGAATGTTCTCAGGACGGAATCTTTAAGAGTTATAAGGACTGATTGCATCAATATATATAATAAACTTAATTTTTCATCTAACATTCATATCCGAAAAGGTAGAAAGTTCATTAAATATAATAAATAATCATATAAAAAATTTTAAATTAAAGATATGGAAAAATTCAATCTTATTGAAAAATATATATAAATATTAGAAATCTCTATTCAAGAAAAAAGCTCCCGTGGTGTAGCCCGGCCAAGCATAAGG
>JBMFUY010000355.1:0-674 GCA_049966275.1 bacterium | reverse complement strand
GTTTCAAACCCTTATAGGTATTCTATGAATTCGTTTTTACCGTGAAGTTATAACCTTTAGGAACTAGTTTCAAACCCTTATAGGTATTCTATGAATGAAATATCGTGTTCATTTTTTGATTTAGATATATCAAGTTTCAAACCCTTATAGGTATTCTATGAATAGGTATAAAAACAGGATAATAAGTTGTGGACGGAGGGTTTCAAACCCTTATAGGTATTCTATGAATGCGTATGGGGTAGAGATAAAGAAACTGTAGGTTATGGTTTCAAACCCTTATAGGTATTCTATGAATCTTTATACTGGCGTGCGTTTAGGTGAAGCACTAAATTGTTTCAAACCCTTATAGGTATTCTATGAATCGTAGTTCACATTGAAGCTGCATTGACCGCGATCAAGTTTCAAACCCTTATAGGTATTCTATGAATTCGCTTCGTCCTCATCGTAGCTGACCCTCTGCCCGAGGTTTCAAACCCTTATAGGTATTCTATGAATCGCCGCCGTGCGCCGTCTCAACGACGAGTGTTTCGTGTTTCAAACCCTTATAGGTATTCTATGAATGGTACGTCAAACGCTTGAGTTTGCCGATCACCTCTTGTTTCAAACCCTTATAGGTATTCTATGAATTCGTTTTTACCGTGAAGTTATAACCTTTAGGAACTAGTTTCAAACCC
>JBMFUY010000354.1:0-680 GCA_049966275.1 bacterium | reverse complement strand
CATGAAGAAGGGATTGTGGCTTGGACGAGGTTAAGGATTTCTAACGGGGCTGTAGAAGGCATGAACAACAAGATTAACCCGGTTAATGGAAGGCTTATGGATTTCGAACCCCTTATAATTACATAGTTGCAATTTTTCATGGGTGTGCTAATTTACCTATGCCGGAATGAACTATGATCACAAATGGGATAAGAACCATTCATTTTATGTCAAGCCTTTCTTTGTTTTCTCATAGATTCTCCGGTAAGTTCAATCTTGTATGCATTGTGCACAAGCCGGTCCAGGATGGCATCTGCAATGGTAGGGTCCATCATCACATCATGCCAGTTTTTAACAGGCAGTTGGCTGGTAACTATGGTTGATCTCAGTCCGTGTCTGTCTTCCATAATCTCAAGTAAGTCACGGCATTGGTGTTCTGTGAGTTTGGATAATCCGAAGTCATCAAGTACAAGAAGGTCTATCTTTGAAAAGGTTGTGAGCAGTTTATTGTATCTGCCGTCTCCCTTTGCAATACCAAGTTCCTCAAACAGTCTTGGCAATCTCTGATACAGGGCTTTGTAACCCTGTCTACATGCACTGTTTGCAAGTGCACAGGCAATGTAGGATTTCCCTATCCCGGTAGGTCCTGTTAACCCGAAAAATGCGTTTGCAAAATAGGGAAGTTTGTGTAATGAGTGATA
>JBMFUY010000353.1:0-681 GCA_049966275.1 bacterium | reverse complement strand
CTGCAGATCTTTGTTGCATCGTCCGGCTTGAATGCCTTAGTTTCAAGCCCTTATAGGTATTCTATGAATGGCGAGAATGAAAGCCTGATTAGCGTTATACAGGAATGTTTCAAGCCCTTATAGGTATTCTATGAATAACCGTGTCATATCAGTTAGATACAGAGCATTAGATTGTTTCAAACCCTTATAGGTATTCTATGAATCATATATGATTATCATGTCGCCTATTTGCATGTCCTGTTTCAAACCCTTATAGGTATTCTATGAATCTTAAAGTGGCGGGAAATCAGAATTTATGAAACGAAGTTTCAAACCCTTATAGGTATTCTATGAATTGTTTCTTTCAAATATCGTGATTAATACCATTAAGCGTTTCAAACCCTTATAGGTATTCTATTAATGCTGATCAGGAACCTCGCTCAGAGGTACGGAAAGGTGTTTCAAACCCTTATAGGTATTCTATGAATTAAACATTCCTCTCTTTAGATACCTTTGATAGTACCTCGTTTCAAACCCTTATAGGTATTCTATGAATAAAATCTACGGTAATCATGCTTAATTTGTATTGTAAGTTTCAAACCCTTATAGGTATTCTATGAATTTGGCTTGGTAATGGGCATATTGCTTGGCATTATTCTGTTTCAAACCCTTATAGGTATTCTATGAATCTTGGAATTGGCG
>JBMFUY010000352.1:0-682 GCA_049966275.1 bacterium | reverse complement strand
GCGGCAGACACCTCAGGAAATTTCAAGGTATCTTACCTATCTGCCGGTACATATAGCCTTCAAATAACTCCATCGGATACAACGGTGAAAGATACAACTTTGAATAACATAAATGTAACAGATGGACAGCTAACGAATGTTGGAACTATAACGTTGTCCAGAAAATAAGATGGATATGTGTCAATTCACCGATAAAAACGTTTTTCATGTTGATTGATGTTTTATAGTTTTGTATTTTGTTGACGGTTTTAAGATTATTTTGCTCGGTGCATTGAGCTGGATGTATGGTGTCACAATTACCTGAGTAACTTAAAGAGCAATTGTTCTTTGTTAATTGATGATGGGTGTAAGCTGGCATCATAAATGGTGGAAGGTTTGACGCAATGATCTTACCATGTCAGCCGGTGAATTAATTGTTTTTTTGATTTTCGATGGAGAGGTGGCCGAGTGGCTGAAGGCAACGGTTTGCTAAACCGTCATACTCTGTAAAGGGGTATCGAGGGTTCGAATCCCTCCCTCTCCGCCAATTTACAATTTTAGAGTTTTTGAGGGTTGTTGCCTCGCCCTTTGCGGTAGGTTGTTATTCTCCTGTCTGCCAGAAACTGCTTTATTGCTTTTAAGGTATAGTCGCGGTGGTGTAAACCTCAAAGACTTCCTTGATGAAGGGCGCCCTGTCTTTGTC
>JBMFUY010000351.1:0-685 GCA_049966275.1 bacterium | reverse complement strand
TTATTCGTGAAATGAAAAGCAAAAAAGAAGAAATTCATAGAATACCTATAAGGGTTTGAAACAAGCCTCCGCATATTCATCTCCTCCTAACGCGTCTAATTCATAGAATACCTATAAGGGTTTGAAACTTGCTATCTGCAAGCCGATAGCGCTAACCAATTCGTATTCATAGAATACCTATAAGGGTTTGAAACTCCATCATCTGAAAATAAAAATTAGCTGCCATACGATTCATAGAATACCTATAAGGGTTTGAAAGATGACGCGGGAATTTCGAGGCTTGTAAATTACCCCGTCCTTACCAGCAAGTGTGAAAATCTTTTAGCTAATAAAAACCATATAAGGATCAGCGCGCTCATAAATCCGGTCTCTGGTGAGGAATGATGATAACTACAAAAGTAAAAGTTCGCTTCCTCTCAAAAGAGGAAAGAGGTCAGGCACACAGATGGGCTTTATATTTGAAGCTAAAAAGGCCAATATCCGTTAAATGCAGTTAAAGATCAATCGACTTTAGTCGAGGTTGTTATCAATATCTTAATTTTAGAGAAATAGGTATTATATTTAGTCTCAATTTAATTAATTTTTTAACCCTAACTCCTCAATTTTTAGGTAATATTTAATTCATCTCCATTTTATTTATCATTTCTAATTATTCCTGCATTTATTTTCCCTTAAGGTAAAGTTT
>JBMFUY010000350.1:0-693 GCA_049966275.1 bacterium | reverse complement strand
AACGGATTTTTCCTCTTTTTTGCCATATTACCATCTACCTTTTTATCTTTCTTAATAGATGTTCTTTTTCAAAGAAAATCTTTTTTTCGAGATATATTATAACTATTCAGATATATATACTTTTCTATTGCTAAAACGAAAGATTTAAAAAGCTTTCCGTCAGATTTTCTTTATTTAAGGAAGGTTATATAATTCGTCTCAGCCATCTAGGAATTTTTACTTTTTTCTTCTTCTTAGCATCTTGTGCTCTGTGTCGTGAAATATGTCTCGTGATTTTGTCAAAGATTTTGTCGCAGTCAGCGTCTATTTTCTTGCCACAAATTGGACATTTATAATGGCATATACTTTTTTGTTCCATATTATCCCCAAATTCTTTTTTCAAAAAATATCTTTCTTAATAAATGTTCTTTCCTAAAGAAAATTTCAGCTAGGCAAATCTATAAATAGATAATCTTTATATTTCTCCTGTGCCTCGTCGTCATATTCTGAATATATTTCATATTCAAGTTTGTACCTTTTCAGAAAGCCTAAAACCACGTACAAAGATATGTACTCAGGAAGTAATGAATCCATCACTTCTTCGTACACCTTTATGAGTTTTCCCATATCTGATAGAGTCATCTTACCGTATCTTTTTTCGGTAAGTGGTTCTTCTGTGTTGCTTTCGTTTTCATATATTTCATATAACTCAGC
>JBMFUY010000349.1:0-694 GCA_049966275.1 bacterium | reverse complement strand
GTACTACCTTCTGTCGAAATCTTAAAGGAGGCACAGAGAGTACTAAAACCAGGGGCCTTCGCACTGTGGCTCATGACTCCACGCCAAGATTCACAGCTGGAATTTTTACTGAGATTACGGAAAGCTGGCTTTATTATTTCTTTCAGCCCTATTTACTGGACATATCTGAATGGCTTTCCTAAGGGAATGAACATAAGCAAGGCTGTGGATAAAAAGCTTGGCACTGAAAGAGAAATAACTGGTATTGGCAGAAGAAGAAGTCCAGCACAAAACGTTTACGGCGGACTATACAATACTGAGTATGTAATAAAAGATAAGCCCGTTACCCCAGAAGCTAAAGCTCTCAACGGAAGTTATGCTGGCCTCCAGCTTAAGCCCGCGATCGAAGTAATAATTGTATCAATGAAGCCTTTATCAGAAAAGTCTTATGTTGATCAGGCGCTAAAAACGGCAAGGGTATTACTTGGCTTGATGATTGCAGAATACCTTATGTTTCTAACGAGGAGTATGAAGAAACAAAGAGTGAAATAAGAGAAATGGATAACGAAGAGCAGAAAACTGCAGATACCAATTCTTATTATAGTTCGAGGGGCAGGTTTCCTGCTAATCTTTTAGTGAGTGACAACGCAATTGATATAGGAATGAATAAAAAAGGTAACTTAGTTGATGGTTCTAAAATGCCGCCCACTGGCAT
>JBMFUY010000348.1:0-705 GCA_049966275.1 bacterium | reverse complement strand
CTTCTTCTTGTTGGCCAGAAGCCAAAAGCGCAGCGAACACAATACTGCCTGGGAATTGGTATTTTCTCGTAAGCAGATATAACGGATCTGATTTGAGTTTATGGATAAATGGCAAGCAGCAGGCATCTACCGGTGTAAGTGGCACTTTACAACCTCAAGGAAATGGAAACTTTACATATATAGGGAGCAGATCAAATACAGGAGATTACTTCAATGGAGAAATAGCTGATGCGCAGATCTACAACACATCTCTTTCTGCTCAGCAGATCCAGCAGCTTTACCAGGAGGGCATAGATGGCAGGCCGTTGCCAAATGCAGGCTTGGTGGGCTGGTGGCCATTGAACGGCAACGCCAACGACTACAGTGGCAACGGCAACAATGGCCAAGCAATAAGTATGATCTATTCTCAAGTAAGTATTGTCAAATCATCTCTGCTATCTTCTATCGCCGATTATGGTACACAATTTGACCAATTTAATAATTATATCACTATACCTACTTCAAACTTTCCTACTGGGTCTTCCCCTAGAACGCTTATTGCATGGATTAAAATTCCTTATTACACAAGCGATGGATGTGGACAAGAAATGGCAGTAGGGTATGGTAGTGGTTATTGTTCTGGTAATTATACTGGCCTAGGACCAGATGCTGGCGGTTATGTTTCATTTGCAGGCTGCGGAGATGATTACCATTCTCCATTAAAAG
>JBMFUY010000347.1:0-705 GCA_049966275.1 bacterium | reverse complement strand
GGTGGATCGTGCGACCCATGCTCTGCATGGGTACCCCGAACGAATGAGCAAACTTCCCTATTGCATTTTTCGGGTTATCTGGATGGCTATTCGTTTGCCCTGTAAGTCTGTATGAGTTGTCAGGAGCCAAAGGCATAGCATCAAGCCCTGGAACCATAACTGTTATCTTTTGTTGGTCTGTTACAGAAGGAGCATCCTCTAGCTCTGCTTTTATCGTATACCTTCCGCTTATTTCCGGTGCAAAATAATTTACTGGGACTTCACAAACCCCTGTGCTGTCTGTGGTGCATTCATCTATTCCATCTACAAATTCGCCTACAGGTCTATCTGCTGTATGAGTTTCATCTACATGACCAGACATATCTGCTGGATCTGTTGGAGGTAGTATGCTGAATTTTATTACCTTGTTAGCAAGATCCTTTTGATCAATGCTGCACTGTTCTGTTAGCTGTACACTTACACGCGCATAAGGATTCCCAATTTCATTGCCATTCTCGTCTATCCAATGGGACGGCGTAATAAATTGTGATGAATTGGGGTCTAAAAGTCAGGAAATATTACATGCAATTTGTAAACAGGTTTTACACATTTGTATGTAACTGTGAGAAGAGGAGGTTGGCCTATCATAGCACTGGTGTAGTATTGATTATCTGTGTATCCATAATTGCCAATGTAATTACTTCTTAGATTGTATTGTGATACACT
>JBMFUY010000346.1:0-706 GCA_049966275.1 bacterium | reverse complement strand
GGTTTACCGCTTTCCCCAGACCCCTAACATCATTTAAAATATTTGCGATCTGCAATTTTATCATGCTCTAAGCCATCTATTTTATATCATTTCTTGAATCTGTAAGGGATGCAAACGGGGACAGGACCATAATAATGGTGCTTGACAACGCATGGATCATAAATCAGCAGGGCAAGGGACGCCGCTAAAGAGCTCAACATAAAACTGTTTTTCCCTCCATATTCTCCAGACCTGAACACGATCGTGTTCAGGCGTGTAAAGTTCATAAATTTGTCGCTATAATGGCGCTGTTAGCTTGCGAAATCGTAATTCTGCCGCTTTAACCCTCAATTAGTTTAGGACTTACGCGGTTGAACTCAGTTTATATACGGGGTTCTTCAGGTAATACGCTATCGATGGCCTGATAATCATCAGCTTCGCTTCGTACCAGCTGATCCCTGTAATCAACCTCTGGAGTTCAAGCCGGAGAAAAGCCCTTATTGAAAGGCATATGTGGTTGAAAACCTTTTTCGCTCTTCTAACCATTGACCTTTCTATTCCACAGCACTGTTTTACTCCCCTGTGAAAAAGCTCTACCATGCTTCCCCTGCAAGCTCCTTTCTCTTTTCTTAATTCATGTCAAGGTCATCAGTTGCCCAGTAATCAACGTCTCCTTCTCTGGAGATGCGTTAAATACTTTCACCATTCCAAAACCCTTTAGATGGAC
>JBMFUY010000345.1:0-708 GCA_049966275.1 bacterium | reverse complement strand
GAAGGCGCAATAGTAATTGCAGGATTACTGCACGCTCCCGAAGCTCACGCTTGGCATCACACCGTTTGGTGGGTAGGCACGAGTGCGAAGCCAATAAACAGTCCAAGTCCCTCCTTGTTGTGTGGATCCACTTTGACCTTGTCCTACATAAATATATAAATTGCTTGCTATACTCACGCCGGTGTTGGTAGATGAAACCTTAGCTGGTGAAAGAGGATTAGATTGATATGTATACTCAAATTCATTTCCTGTTGAAATCCAACCTACTCCAAAAACCTGTGGCATTGAAGTAGTGCTTCCGAAACTTCCAAGACCAGTTTGTGAAGAACCTACATTAACTACAAACCAACCATCTGGTGGACTAACATAACCTCCATAAATCATTCCATATCCATTTGTATACCAAGTTCTTGATTCACCGTCTGTAAATGTTGTAGAACTTGTAGATAACTCTAATCCTATTCTTCCATAATTTCCTATTGCGTATGCTTCTAATAATCCAGGAGTAGCAACAGCAGATGTTGTTCCAATTCCTTGATTTGCATTATTTACTGCACTAAAGATAAGCCCATTACTAATAGAATAACCTGACGATATTTGTTGCCAACCACTTGGTAAACTCGTTCCAGCAAAATTCCAATAGTTGTTGAACACATTTGCCCCATCATCATACTGCCCATAAGTAGAGCTGAGCTGTGGGGCTTCGCC
>JBMFUY010000344.1:0-709 GCA_049966275.1 bacterium | reverse complement strand
TCAAAAATTGTGGGGTACGTCTTTCAGGATCCTGACCAGATGATATTGAACACTACCGTTATGAGTGAAGTAACATTTTCTCCCCGTTTAAGAGGAGAAGATGTAGCTGAAGCAGAGAAAAGAGCAGAAGAGCTTCTAAGGATGTTCGGGCTTTATGCTTATAAAGAGGAAAGCCCCCACAAGCTAAGCGTAGGACAAAGAAGGCTTGTTACTTTATGTAGCGTGCTTATTAATAATCCAGCGATACTTTTGCTCGATGAGCCTACAAGAGGGCTTGACAAACAGACGGGAGAAGAAATATTATCTTATATAAAGGATTTAAACAAAAAATACAAGATAACGGTCGTTATGGTATCCCACAACGTGAAACAGGCTGCTGATTATAGCAACAAAGCCATAGTGTTTTATGATGGAAAAGTTGCATTCGAAGGAACGCCACGGGACGCTTTTATAAACGCTTCTCAACATAAAGAATGGTCGGTAGTTCCGCCTCAGGTCTTCCAGCTTACTTATAAACTAAAGACCAAGCCTCCAGCAGTAAAGCTTAACGAAGTATCGGCTCTTTTTGAAAGTATAGGCATAATAAAAAAGGAAAACGTGCATTAGGTGAGTAAAATGAACAAGGATGTCTATACTTTGGCTGCTGTGGTCGCTATACTGCTTATTATAAGCGGCGTAATATATCAGAACTATGTTACTACCCCCGAGG
>JBMFUY010000343.1:0-717 GCA_049966275.1 bacterium | reverse complement strand
TAATTTTAACTGTCTTATATCTAAGAATAGAATCGTATAATGTATTTACAAGTTTGTTTGAAGGTGATGAAAAAAGTAAGGTTTTCTTGAATCCAGGTTTAAAATCAGATATAGGGAAAATGTCTGAAAAGGTGAAATATTTAAATTTATTAGATGAATGAAGATTATCAAAAGAAGTATCTTTTAATAAATAATAAAATAGACCTTGAATTGCGTGCTTATTTAAGTAATCATATTGAATTTCAGAAAATGGTTCTAATTCAATGATTAATCTCATATGTAATTATCTTATGAGTTTCCAATATTTAAATATTTCAGAGGAAATAATCGGATGTGATATCCCAAAATAATTTCCTATATATAGGTGTCATGAAAAAGGCTTTTTGACCACGATAACGTGACGATGTTATCGTGAGAGTCGGAAAAGTGGTCGATGAGTTTCTTGACCTTCGAGGTCGCTAAATAGGTTGACCACTTTTACGTCTCGATACAGTACCTTGAAACAAAGGCGAATAGAAGTTTGTCGAGATTTCCGACCTATAGAGCTCTCACAAACCACACATGAGGTGGTGAAATGATAATAGGATTGGACGTACATAAAGATATGGTATACGTGACAAGAATGGAAGAGGATGGGAAAATAACATAACAATATGAAATGAAGAACAGTGAAGAATCCTGGAACAAATTTGTTGGGAAATACCTATTAGAAATGCC
>JBMFUY010000342.1:0-741 GCA_049966275.1 bacterium | reverse complement strand
GGAGTGGCTCTGGATCAGGCTCTTATTCCGGCAAAGATAATCCGGCTACAGTAACGATAAACGGTCCAGTAACAGAAGTTGCCACCTTTGAGGAACTGTATCAGATTGTGTTTACTGAAAGCGGCCTTCCATCTGGCACTCAGTGGTCAGTTGCTTTAAACGGAACTGCAAGGTCTTCGAACACATCATCCATAACCTTTGAAGTTCCAGCTGGAACCTATGCTTTCAGCGTTGGTTCAGTAAGCGGATATTCCGTTTCACCATCATCGGGAACCCTTACAGTAAGCTCAAGCACATCGCAGGAAATAACGTTCAGCCAGCTTAAAGCAGTAACGTTTACTGAGTCAGGATTACCAACGGGGGCTTCGTGGTCAGTAACATTGAATGGAGTAACAAAGACATCGACCAACAGCACGATAACTTTTATGGTACCCCCAGGAAACTACACGTACACGATAAGCTATCCAAGCGGGTACAAGGCGTCTCAGAGCACAGGCACGGTGAGCGTGTCAGCTTCGAGCGCTCCAGCCCCCATCGCTGTGATTTATACAGCTGTAACAACTCCCACTTCTTCACCATCTAATCTCTCAAACCCCTGGATCATAGCTACTGTCGTTATCGTTATTATCATAATAGCAGTAGCAGCCTTAGCTTTTAGAAGAAAAAAGTAATTTTAAAAAGCTTGTTATTTTTTATTGAAGCGAGACCGTTCAGTAATTCTTGTATTTCTTACATATGCCG
>JBMFUY010000341.1:0-747 GCA_049966275.1 bacterium | reverse complement strand
GGGATCTGATAAAATCTTCCGGTAGTTTTTTAAAGATGCCTATTTCGGCGCGGGACTGCACCTTTAGTTTGTACATGTCTTTAATTTCCTCAAGGATAATGTTCACCTCAAATTTTGCCTCCGATGCTGATTCCAATTTCCAGAATTTTGCATCTGTTTTTATTATACCGTTTACGGTTATATTCTCCCTGGATTTTACTATGGATTTGTCTAGCAGTATTTTTATGCCATTTTCCGTTTTTTCAATCTTTATTCCTTTTAAACTGTTCTTGTGGATGTCTGTTTCAAAAACGATCTTATCCGCAGTGAGTTTGCTCAGATCCACCTTTATTTTTGTAATTCCGTTGTGGTTATAGATCTCCTTAGGCAGTATCTGAAAAAACTCCAGTTTGTTCTCCATAGTTATTCCTCATGAGTTTCGTATATAAAAACATTATTTATCGCTATTTTTCAGAATCTTATAACTATTTTTAAAATTATTTATTTCATATTTTCCATCAGTTCCCTTACCCTCGGCAGTGAATAGGCAAAGTTCACGTGAACGCAGTCCTCGGAATCGCACAATGCACACTTGAGCCTGATCTTGCCCCTAATATTTGAAATGTAAACATCGGCGATCCTGTTGCCATCCTTTACTCTCACTATGTTGTCAATCTCGTTTATGTGAACAAGATAATGCCCCTGAATTACTGCAAACTCCTCCTCCAGAGGGATATCTTCTTCCTTACCGTTCATTATTTTATCGAT
>JBMFUY010000340.1:0-756 GCA_049966275.1 bacterium | reverse complement strand
AAAATCGCTCATGACAAAGTTAAACGATATCATAGAGGACGCATTTTCCCTTGCAATGGAAATGCATTACCTAAAAATGCAGTACGAGCCTTTCTGCAAGGCACATAACATAGATTTCAAATTACTCGTGAGAAATGCTTTAAAATCCTATGTGGATGGCGTAACCAATTACGAAGAACTGCACGAAGGAGAAGATCTGGAGGACATTAAAGAGATACTGCAGTATATGTTACAGTTGAGGGACAAACAGCTCCTGAATAATATATTACTGGCAAAATTAATTAATGGGTGATAAAAAAGAAATTATTTCAAATAAGCATTGTGCGATTCTGAGGACTGCGTTCATGTGAACTTTGCCTATCCACTGCCGATGGTAAGGGAACTGATGGAAAATATGAAATAAATAATTTTAAAAATAGTTATAAGATTCTGAAAAATAGCGATAAAGGTTCCTACAACAATAAGGTCGTAAAGCTTGAGAATGCCTGTAGGGCTTTTAGGTAGATCTTCATTCCAAAAAATATTCCTTTCATCACCATACTTTAATTTTAGTGTTGAATATCTAACAATACCTCCCTTCCCATAGATGAATTTCAGTTCCTCAAGCGCCTCCTTTGGCAACTTATTAATTATTTTTTCGTTGTTATTGGTTATTTCCTCAACAATTTTCTCCATTTTTTCCTTCTTCAGCATCTTTTCCTTGAAGCCTAGAGCAGGATACATGCCATCTATCATGTTGAAGGTGTAATTTTTTAT
>JBMFUY010000339.1:0-767 GCA_049966275.1 bacterium | reverse complement strand
GAATTGGAGAAGGACAAAACAGAGGCTTGAACAAATGGACAAGACAAAAACATTAAAAAATGTCGATTACAAAACATATAAAAATGTTAAGGAAGAAATAGAAAAGAGCAAAGAAAAGCGGAAAGAGGAAAAGAATGAAGAAAAAATAGGGTTTGAAGATTTGATAAGCGGATATAGGGGATAAATGTGCAGTTGAAATTATATGGTTTAATTGCATTCGCTGTTTTATTTGTAGCGTTTAGCAATAACGTTAATGCACAAGTAGTTTTCCCAAGCGGAACAGTCTATTACCAGAACATTACAATAGGTTCTTGGAGCAGTGTAACAAGTTCTTATGTCCAGCAAATGGTAAATATAACAGAAAGCAACTATGCAAGTGCAGGATTGCAGTATAATGGCAACTTTGCCAACTTTGAATTCACATATACAAACGGAACAGTAATCCCTGCTTGGATTGAAGCCAACAACAGCGGTGTATTGACTATATGGTTAAACATAGCGAATACAACAACCCAAGTGGAATTTGATATATTCAACTCAACAACTAATACTTTATCAAGCAGTGGCACAACAGGGATTGGAGAAGCACCAACGCTAAGCTCAACCTATGCTCAATACGACGATGGGGCGAGCGTGTTCAACAACTACTGGAACTTTGCTGGAACAAGCCTACCGAGCGGATTAACAACTAAAACTAGCGGAACACAAACAACTACCATAAATAATGGAATATCTTTCACTCTTGGTGCAGGCAATTCTTACACTGT
>JBMFUY010000338.1:0-770 GCA_049966275.1 bacterium | reverse complement strand
CGAGCAAAAGAATTAAGGAAAGCAGGAAATTTATCAGAGGTTCTTTTATGGAATGAATTAAAAAATAAAAAATTAGGATTTGATTTTACTCGTCAACAAATCATAGGAAATTATATTGTGGATTTTCATTGTCCAAAATTAAATCTGGTCATTGAAATTGACGGAGAGAGTCATAACTATAAAGGTGATTATGATGTAGAAAGAGATAAATTTTTACAATCTTTAGGTTTAACTGTTCTGCACTTCAATGATTTAGATATTAAGAAATCTCTTAATAATGTAGTAGAGAGTATTAAGAGTTGGATAGAAAAAAATACCCCGTCTGCTTCGCAGACACCCCTTTTAATAAAAGGGGAATTTAAGCATTTACCAATTGATACAAAGTATTTCAAGGATTTAGAACTTGAGATTTTATCCTTGTTTGATAATTTGGATAAGCAATTGGATGGCTGGCTGATAAAAAGCGAAAACTATCAGGCATTAAATACAATACTGCCGAAATTTAAAGAAAAAGTGCAGACGATTTATATTGACCCGCCGTTTAATTTGGATTCTTCCGATCAGTTTTTATATCGCACAAATTACAAAGATGCCAACTGGGCAACATTACTTGAAAACCGATTACGCCTTGCCAAAAAATGGCTGAATGAAAAAGGAAGCATTTTTGTAAGATGCGATTACAACGGGAATTGGATTGTGAGACCGATAATGGATAACATATTCGATAATAATTATAAAAACGAAATCATTTTGAGTAAATCGGCCAAGTT
>JBMFUY010000337.1:0-779 GCA_049966275.1 bacterium | reverse complement strand
TCTGGTAGCATATGAAATAGCGTTTACAGAATCTGGATTACCATCAGGAACTTCCTGGTCTATAACACTTAACAATATAACAAGATCTTCAACAAATGGAACGATAACATTCTCAGAGCCAAATGGATCTTATGCTTATACCATTCAAGGCATATCGGGTTACAGAACTACCACTTATTCAGGAACAGTATCCATAAATGGAAATTCAATAAATGAAAACATTACATGGGCTTTAGTTCTCTATCCAATGACAATAACAGAGAATGGAATTCCAAATGGAACTCAATGGTCCGTTACACTCACTGGGACAGCATTCAACGGTCAATACATAAATGTCACATTGTCTTCCACAACAAACACAATAACATTCTCAGAGCCAAATGGAACTTATTCCTATGCATTGCATCTCCCATCCGGTTACACCACAAACAACCAGAGAGGTAGCACAACGGTATCAGGTCATTCAATGGCATTATCAATAAATGCAAAGCAGTCATCCCGGCCAACCTCACAGCCTTTAAATTATTCAATAATCATCATTGTTGCTTTAATGGTGGCAGCAATCGTGGCTTTATTGGCTGTACTGAGGAAGAGGAAATGAAATCCACTTCTTCCTAAATTTCTTATCTTTCTTGCCAATGTATATTGGAAGAACCCAATGATATGCCCCTAAAAAAATCCGACATTCTTCAGAATCAGGAGATAAGGTCCTCCAGCATAATCCTCCCGTGGGATATATCACTTAGCGTTTTGATTATATCATAGTCCTGCTTTTCCTG
>JBMFUY010000336.1:0-784 GCA_049966275.1 bacterium | reverse complement strand
CAGGAAGTGGAAACGGTGGCAATTGGTACGGTTATTCATTCAGTGAAGGACAGTCTGATAATCTCATCTATTTAGGGAATGGCGGAAAAGAGTTTTTTGCATCTACAGGATATAATGATATGAATGACACTAAAGTTTATTCCATGGAAATGGCTTCCACAACTTCTTTGACAATGGCTATAAATTACACTACTATATACTCTACAACTTCTGCTAAAAAAGGAAGTCCTTCTTGGTTTGAAATAAGCGTAAGTGGTGCAAGTTCACCAATTTATATTTACTGGCTTCGCACTCGTACCTACCCACCAAACGGCGTGATGCCAAGCTACAGTTTCAGCGGCAGCACAACCTTGAGCATCAGCCCGAGCACAAGCACCTACCCAAACGGCAACATCGTGCTCACAGCCTCATGCCAACCAAGCACAGCCACCTGCGAGGTTGAGTTCCCAGTTGGCACAGTTGTAGCCACAGGCACTGGTTCGGCAAGCTACACCATAAGCAAGGTGCTGGCTGCGGGAAGCTACACGGCAAGCGCCAACGTGGTGGGCTATGCTGGAAACACCACTGGAACGATAACTATATTGCCAAAACCAAATTCTTTGCCATCAGGAATTTTAAATTATTCAGGCATAATGATAACATATAACAAATCTGCGACATATCCGAACCCATTTCAGCAAGCGATTAATATTTCAGAAAGTTCTTATTCAAATTATTTGACTTATAATGGTAATTTTGCCAATTTTGAACTTTTCTTCTCAAATGGAACTATAATTCCTTCTTG
>JBMFUY010000335.1:510-790 GCA_049966275.1 bacterium | reverse complement strand
ATGTCCTTGCAAAAACCCTTTTTCTTGCTTATTATTCCTTACTCCAGGCTGTGATTTTTTATTTATACCTATATCAAGCACATTATCACTTACCAAAAGGTTAGCTGGGAATCTGCCTTTTATGTTTTCTCTATAATCCTTAAAACTACCTCTATTTTGTTCTCCCCCCGCAAAAGTTCCAGCAGGTGCATTATGAATTATTACTCTATCTTGCTCAAATGGTATTCTACAATTATCAAGCCAAGTTATACCCTTCCCATTTTTTAATGCTTGGTCTACA
>JBMFUY010000335.1:0-500 GCA_049966275.1 bacterium | reverse complement strand
CACCATAACCTCCTTGCGGTGTATCCTCATGCTTAAAAGGAATCCTACAATCCTCAAGCCACGTTATTCCTTTTCTATTCTTTAATGCTTGGTCTACATAACTCTTTTCAGATAAAGGCTTCATTGATACAATTATTACCTCAATCGCAGGCTTGGGTTGGAAGCCACCATAGCTTCCGTCAAGGGCTTTGGCTTCTGGCGTGGCTGATTCATCAAACCTCGCAAACTTTTTCTTATTCTCACCATTTACACGCATTTGGTATATTCCAGAGTCTGCTCTACCGAAATTTTGGTCTAAGCCAGTTTGAATCCTTTCAGCACCAAGCTTTTTATCAACTGCCTTGCTTATGTTTGTTCCTTTTGGAAATCCGCTTGCATAAACCCAATAAATATGGCTGAAAGCAATAACAAAGCCCGCTTCCCTCAGCCTTAGCAGAAACTCAAGCTGGCTATCCTGCCTCGGTGTCATAAGCCATAAAGCAAATGCCCCTGGCTTCAAC
>JBMFUY010000334.1:0-793 GCA_049966275.1 bacterium | reverse complement strand
CCAACTAAAGGCACTATCAGAAAAAGTTCCAGCTTAAGTTTTGTTTCAATCCCATAAGGCAGATTACCAACAGAAGACATCAAGGATGCATTTCTTGAACTATATGGTTTCAATCCCATAAGGCAGATTACCAACTTGCCGAAGACTGGATTGAGGAGAAAAATTTTGAAAAGGTTTCAATCCCATAAGGCAGATTACCAACATACCAAGAGGGGGTGGTTTTGATTAAAAACAAAAAGGGTTTCAATCCCATAAGGCAGATTACCAACCAGGAGATAGTATGGAAGAAAGGAAGTTTGATAAGTTTCAATCCCATAAGGCAGATTACCAACTTCAGTCAATACGGAACACCAAATTTTGAGGAAAAGGTTTCAATCCCATAAGGCAGATTACCAACGATTACTACTTTTCTATTAAAGTTAGAGGAGAAAGAGTTTCAATCCCATAAGGCAGATTACCAACTGATATGAAAAAACTTATGGTTGTCGAAGCAAAGTCTAGTTTCAATCCCATAAGGCAGATTACCAACGAAACAGTTGCCAGCCTAAGGGGACTTAGTAGCTACGTTTCAATCCCATAAGGCAGATTACCAACATGTGCATCCCAGGGCCATTAGGCCCGATAGTAAGAGTTTCAATCCCATAAGGCAGATTAACAACATAATAAAGAACCCCCAAGATAAGGAATGCGGAAGAGTTTCAATCCCATAAGGCAGATTAACAACAACTATAGAGAAGCCCAAAGAAGATGGAAGTATAGGTTTCAATCCCATAAGGCAGATTAACAACGTATT
>JBMFUY010000333.1:0-798 GCA_049966275.1 bacterium | reverse complement strand
ATAATGTTTATTGTATATCTCTGCATGGAGGCAAAAATTATGAGTAAGTACTCCAATAAAAAGGCGCTGATAAGCATCTTAGTCGTAATGGTTATGGTGCTGTCAGCTTTTGTAGTCATAGCTTCGCCCGTTAGCGCATCAGCTTACGGGACAGTGACATACAACCCGACTACGTACGGTGTAAATCCTTCTACGAATCTTCCTCTAACTACAGTAGCTTTTGTAAGTGGAGGTACATTCTCCTCAGGAGCAACGATATATTTCTATCTAAGTACATCTGATAGTTATTCTGGTATTATTTCATATGATGCAATAGGTAGCACAGTATTGACTGCAACATCACCAACAACGCTCAACCAAGCTGTAACATTCTTCCCGAATGGTGACGTGATCACTGGCATAAATATTAATGGTAAACCTATTTATGGATCAGCACCAACAATAACACCGGGTACGTATTACATCCTAGCAACAAATGCAGCACCGCCACTGATTGCAGCTGAATTAGCCACACTATCATGGGCATTTCCATCATCAAGTGCACAGTTCGTTCCTCAGACAGCATCAATAACTGTATATAACATGCAACAAATACCAGCTGTTGGAGATAATGCATTGACCGTGGGTAGCACGGCCCTTGTCTTGGGTTCAGGATGGGATTCAGGAGCAACAGTAAACATATACCTCAACTATCCTGGCAGCTCAGTACTTCTAACAACCACAACAGCCAACTCATTTGGAAATGTGATGGCAACATTCACCGTACCTAATCTATCAGGCACTGTTGAAATGAGTTTC
>JBMFUY010000332.1:0-798 GCA_049966275.1 bacterium | reverse complement strand
GTATGTATATTCATAGAATACCTATAAGGGTTTGAAACTTAGTCCAATTAACAGTCCTATAAGGAGGTAATAATATTCATAGAATACCTATAAGGGTTTGAAACCTTGAGTAAAGTATAGCCACGACATGCTGGACATCATCATTCATAGAATACCTATAAGGGTTTGAAACAGAAACATCCACTCCTGCATAACGGTAACGTCATTAAATTCATAGAATACCTATAAGGGTTTGAAACGGATTTATATCCGCGCCTACGCTTATGCTTATATACCTCCAATTCATAGAATACCTATAAGGGTTTGAAACCTCATAACGTTTTTTTGGAAAAAACCACTATAAAAGATTCATAGAATACCTATAAGGGTTTGAAACCCCTATGGCGAATATAAAAGCAACAGGCATTTTAATGATTCATAGAATACCTATAAGGGTTTGAAACTCAAACATGAATTCACATGCCGTAATATCTTGCGTGTATTCATAGAATACCTATAAGGGTTTGAAACTCGAATGGCAAAATATATTTTATTGCGTCAATATAATTCATAGAATACCTATAAGGGTTTGAAACCCGTCCTCCATTTCAATGCCTTCATAAGCCCGTATAATTCATAGAATACCTATAAGGGTTTGAAACTAAATCAGGCTTGTTATATCTATATTGCCATGAGCATTCATAGAATACCTATAAGGGTTTGAAACACGGGTATAACGGGTATGACGGGTATGATAAGTATGAATTCATAGAATACCTATAAGGGTTTGAAACACTGACTATTCCAATTAATAAGGCT
>JBMFUY010000331.1:0-810 GCA_049966275.1 bacterium | reverse complement strand
GCTTTAAGAAAACATCATCAAGCGTTGGCTGGTGCATGCTCACGCTTATTATAGTGACCTTCTTAGCCTCAAGCTCCTTTATGTACTTGTTCATCGCCTCTATGCTATCTCCTTCTACGGCTACGCTGAACCTGTCTCCTTGTATCTTAGGCTCCTGCCTGAAAAGCTTCTTTGCTATCTCTGCGGCTTGGACAAGAGCACCCTTTTCTGCGGAGATCTCGAGTATTGAACCTCTGCTAATGCTTCTCTTTAGCTCTGAAGGCGTGCCAAGCGCAACAATTTTGCCGTGGTCTATTATTGCTATTCTTTGGCAGAGCCTATCTGCTTCTTCCAAGTACTGCGTTGTCAAAAGAATGGTAATGCCTCTTTCCCTATTTACCTTTTCAAGAAGGTTCCAAAAATTCGTCCTATTTTGCACATCTAGCCCGGTTGTTGGTTCATCAAGTATTAGTATTTTTGGATTGTGTATGAGTGCTTTTGCAACGGCAAGCCTCCTCTGCATTCCTCCAGAAAGAACGCCCGCATAAGCATCTGAAAAATTCTCAAGTCCAACCATCTTGAGGAGGTTCCTTCCACGCTCCTCTATTTCATCTTCTGGAACGTGGTAAAGCCTCCCAAAAAGGCGAAGGTTTTCCATAACGGTAAGCTCAGGCTCAACTATTGTCTCCTGTGTTACTAGCCCTATGATTTGCCTTATCCTCTCTATGTCCCTTGAAGTATTCATGCCTTCTACTATCACCCTACCTGATGTAGGATCAAGAAGGCCCATGATGATGTTTATGGTGGTTGTTTTGCCTGCACCGTTCGGGC
>JBMFUY010000330.1:0-811 GCA_049966275.1 bacterium | reverse complement strand
CTCAAGGTTGCACCAGTGCTTTGCACAGCCCCAAAGCTGTAGCTTGGCATCACGCCGTTTGGCGGAAGGGCACGCATACGAGCCCACTGAACTCTATAAGGGTTATCGCTACTTTGGAGACCCCAGCCCCAACTATAAGAACCAGAATATGCTGTAACTGTTTTTTCTAAAGTTGTATAATTGTAATAGAAATAGCCATAACTTCCGCTTGTTGCAGTTTCATATAAACTCCATAATCCTGTATATCCTTGAAAAGATGGAGGACTTCCTGAACCATAGCCAACACCTAAGGAATAATAAGGAAATGATCCTAAATTGCCTGTTATATTAAATCCAAAACCTGATGCAGACCAGGAACCAGATGTTTGTGTCGCATAAGTTCCATACCATTCTTCAGAATATTGATTTTGTGGGAATGTAGCTACTGTCATTAAATGTGCTGGATTACTATTGCTACCTGTTATTGTAAGCCCATTATTTACGCTTGCTGTAACAGTTCCAACAGTCCATTTGCTCGTATTTAGACTAGTTCCAGCAAAGTTATCATAGAAATTAAACACGCTCGCCCCATCGTCGTATTGAGCATAGGTTGAGCTTAGTTGTGGCGCCTCTCCAATCCCTGTTGTGCCTGAGCTTGATAAAGTATTGGTTGTTGAGTTGAATATATCCAATTCCACCTGAGTTGTTGTGTTGGTTATATTTAACCATATAGTTAAAACACCACTGTTGTTGGCTTCAATCCAAGCAGGGATTACTGTTCCGTTTGTATATGTGAATTCAAAGTTGGCAAAAGTTCCATTATACTGCAATC
>JBMFUY010000329.1:0-827 GCA_049966275.1 bacterium | reverse complement strand
TACCTATATTTGACGCGGGGTTATCACTCATTACACAAACTTCCCTATTTCGCAAATGCATTTTTCGGGTTAATAAATGTAATCGGTATTGTTGCATGCAAAACCCCCCTGTTTTTTTATTCCATTTTTTCTACCTTTTTACCCGCAAATCTTTTATCCATGCGCATCTGCTGTCTGCAAAGTAGTATGGCATATCTGAATGGATATCATTTAATTGTATATACAGGGGCACCTTCTTTTAAAAGTTTATACTATATATTGTTTGCGGCTTTTCAGTGGTTATTCCCCTGTCTATATTTTTCCATAATTAAGAGCCTCCCTGATTTTAAAGGTTTGATCCGCAATAAATATCTGGGACCCACCCAGACCATCGCACTGGTTGTATTTTTGTAGCTACCCATGATAGCTTTAAAATTTGTCTCCCCGTTGTTTTGTCTATATTCCACAAGCATTACTACATCAACATCACATGGTAATGAAAAAGTAAGCTTTATGGGGAAAAAGGTTACAGTCGCTTCTCTGAGCAAATAGAGCGTCTGCCCCATCTTCATATCTCTGTCTTTTATCACCTGCTCTACATCGTAAGATAGCCGTTTTTTTGGTCTACCCCATCCGTCGTTATTTATTGTAACGAGCAGGACAAGAGACATTATTACTATTATATATTTCTTCATCTCACCCACTCACCCACCACCTCGCAGGAAGATACACCTATCCACTCCCTTAGGAGTTTCCTACCTAATACTAAGTCAGATTGGGGGTCAAATCTTTTATTTTGACAATTTGTCAAGCACATCTTTAATCCTGTTAATAGTTTCATGCAGTTC
>JBMFUY010000328.1:0-843 GCA_049966275.1 bacterium | reverse complement strand
CACAGCTTTATGGCACCTCATCAACAAGTGCAGGATATGTTACAGTAAACTGGACTTCAACATACACAGAGACTTATGATGTAGCCGCATTAGGAGCTAATGAAGACCCTACTCTTTATGTGTTAACAGTTGATTCAACAACTCAACAAATTCCATCAAGTGTAATATCTAGTAATGCAGTTATGAACTGGGTTGCAATAGAGTATTTCTCTCCACTTAATATAACATACAACAGCACAACCTTTCCAATAGTATACAATTCAACAACCAACACATTCGGAGTTTCAAGCAGTTCAAGCCTTTCATTTACAGCCAATAGTGCATATCTAAATAGTGTGCCTGCACCTTTTGCAGTGTTTAAATTTGGTTGAAATTTTCTTTGGAAATTTTCTTTAGGAAAGAACATTTATTAAGAAAAGATTTTCTTTAGAAAAGAAAATCTATTAAGAAAGATTTTCTTTGGTTAAGCTTTCTTTTTAAGAAAGGTTATAGGTGAGAATAATGAGTGAAATAAAAGATGTGGATAAAGAGCATGTAATATTGACAGTCAAGATGTTTGACAAAGATGGCAATCTGATAAAAGAGGAAACAAAGGAAAGAGATTTAGTTGTGAATAGTGGCTTAGCTTTGCGTGCAGCTTTGCTTGGTAATGTTAGCACACCGGCTGCTCTTAATGCAATAGCAGTTGGAACAGGAACAACAGCACCAGCAGCAACACAAACCGCACTAGTAAGTGAAGTTGCAAGAGTTGCTTCAACAAACTCATTAGTAACAACAAATGTAACAAATGACACATTACAGGTTGTTGGCACAATCACATTTACTTCAAGTTATTCTATAAGT
>JBMFUY010000327.1:0-869 GCA_049966275.1 bacterium | reverse complement strand
GAACATCTTCCCTATCTCTTTTTGATCCAGATTGGTATACCTATACATCATATCAATCGCTATCTGCCTATGCTGCCTGCCAGATTTGTTGATCAGTTGTTCTTTATTTATATGGAAATATTTACCTACCTCACCGAATATTTCCTCCGCTGTCAGCACTTTTCTTAGTGACCTTAAGGCAGGAACCTCCCTCTCTTGTTGGTTCTTTTCAAAATACTTTTTTACTTTCTCAATAAATCCTTCGCTCCCTAATATAATCTGGCTTCTCACTTCTTCCAATGGATTATTTATACCAGATTTTAATCCCTCTATTATATATTTCTTATAATCACTTTCTTGCCCTTTAAAATAACTCAATATCCTGTCATATCGTATCCATTCTACTTGCTTCTTTTTGTCGGTATATCCGGTAAGACTGCTCCATGGATATGTCTTTAGATACTCCCATTTTTGTTGTATCACTTCCAATTCATGTGCCTTTACCCTTATTGGGTTTAAATGGATATACCTGCTTAATTCAACAAGATATGGGTCTTGTTCTACAAGTATTGCTTTAAATCTCCCTTGAAAGAGATGCCCTGACCTGCTGTACCGTCTGTTAAATCTTACTGTATAGGTTAGTGCAAAATGCCTCATGAAATCGCTGAGGTTGCTGTTTGGCGTGGCTATTATCATGTGATAATGGTTATCCATCAATACATATGCGATAATCTCAATACCGGCTAACTCTGCGCTACCCTTTAATGTGTCTATGAATAAAACCCTGTCTGCATCTTTTCTAAAGATATGACCTTTCTCATTACCCCTGCTCATCACATGATATATTGCACCTGGAAATGCTATCCTCAACTGTCTTGCCATGATCAGTT
>JBMFUY010000326.1:0-889 GCA_049966275.1 bacterium | reverse complement strand
AAGTGCTTATAAAAGCTTATAATTTTATTATTGAAAGTGGGCTGACGGGTTGGTAATCTGCCTTATGGGATTGAAACCTAGGACACTAGTTATTAGTACTCCAAAGAAAAATGACAAGTTGGTAATCTGCCTTATGGGATTGAAACTGACTCTCTCATACGACCTTACCTCCTTCAAAAAGTTGGTAATCTGCCTTATGGGATTGAAACCCATTAAGTTTGTACCTTGAGGTAGCAATGGAGTTAGTTGGTAATCTGCCTTATGGAATTGAAACTGTCAATCCATAATACTCTAGCAACTTTTCTATGTTGGTAATCTGCCTTATGGAATTGAAACGAGTGTCTTTCCGATCTTCTTCTCTAAAGCTTCTACGTTGGTAATCTGCCTTATGGAATTGAAACATGAACCTATACCGTTATACGAATTTCTAAAATTTAGTTGGTAATCTGCCTTATGGAATTGAAACAGACCTGCCTCGGCAAGTAGTTTTTTTAGGTCGAGTTGGTAATCTGCCTTATGGGATTGAAACCTGTAACCCACATAGATGTATTCATCATTCGTCAATGGGTTGGTAATCTGCCTTATGGAATTGAAACGATACAGACGAAGCCCATTTTTCGGAGCTTCATCTATGTTGGTAATCTGCCTTATGGGATTGAAACAGCTTAGCCTCGGGCAAGATACAGACGAAACCTGTGTTGGTAATCTGCCTTATGGGATTGAAACCTTTCTCGTTATAACATGGATATAACTCGTATCTTAGTTGATAATCTGCCTTATGGGATTGAAAAGTAGAAGATTTTGTAAGTTTTTATATTATTTTCTAGTTTAAAGCTTAGGCTCTGCTATAATCTTCCTATGAAAGAAAAAGAAAACTTACCAGAGCATT
>JBMFUY010000325.1:0-899 GCA_049966275.1 bacterium | reverse complement strand
TCATTGCCTATTCTGTCAGAGACCATGACATAAGGGATAAGCTTGAGAAGATACTATGACAACCCTAGATGAGTTCGATTCCGAAGTACTAGTTAGTATGGCAGTCAAATCATCCTCATAAAAATATAAATTTCCAGCTTGTAGTATTTTCCTGTCCATTTTTCACACCCCCGTTATGCCCTGCATTTTTTCCCAGCACTTTGGCCCATAGCCCCTCATTACGCTTTTTGGATCTGTCAATTTCCTGCCACATCTTTTACAATATCCCACACCGTAAAATTTTTTTTGTGGTTGTTCACCGTGCAACATTCTGTCCCTGTCCTGCTCAGCATAATTCCATGCCTCTTCCAAACTTTTCGATGTAAAGATGACCTCATCCCAAGGGTCTTCTTTCCAGCTCCCCGGCTGAAACCAATGGTGTCTATACACTTCATAATTTCCTGTCTTTAAATTTTTCCTCACAGTTTCCCTGAAGCGCTCTTCTGGTACAGGGTTTCCAGTGCCATGGAAAATATAGCAGTCCCATTCCACCATGGAATATTCAGGATTCTGTGGGTCAGGATATTCGAACTCTTTTTCCTTATCTTTCCAATACTCCTCTGTTCTCATTCGTGATTCACCCCCTCTTGTCCTTCTTCTGTTTATTTTCTCATTCATCATTTTTAACTACCTTCGTAATTCTTGCGATATCTGAAAGATTCAATGAATCCACTATTTCTTGAATCTCTTTTTCAACTAGCTCTGGCTCGGGGTCTGCATTTAGATGTATTTGGTAGATAATCTTCAGCATAAGCAATTTTTCTCTTTCCGTATACTCTTCCATAAAAAGATAATTTTCTATGGCGTTCATTCCGTCCTGCATCTTTTCTAGTCTTTTCATTATTTGTTCTATATCCATC
>JBMFUY010000324.1:0-903 GCA_049966275.1 bacterium | reverse complement strand
TGGGCTTTGCAAACTTAAGTACAAATTTATTCAACACTGTAACAACAGGCGAAGCTCCTCAACTAAGCCCGACTTATGGCGAGTATGACGATGGGGCGAGCGTGTTCAACAACTACTGGAACTTTGCTGGGACAAGTTTGCCAAGTGGCTTAGTAGCAGGTGAGACAGGAGGAACTTATTCTGTTAATAATGGATTAAAGGTTACGGGAGGTAGTAGTGGTTATGAAGGGATATTTTCTAATTCTGCAATAAATCCACAAACAACAATATCTGATTTTTATGGGTATTTAATTGGCGCGGCTCAGGAATGGTCTCAATTTGGACTATATGGCTCAACATCAGCAGGAGGCCCACAATATTTTATATATACACCATCAGCAAATACTTATGCTTTAGGAACCTTTAATGGAGGAGCAGTCTCAGGAACAACAATAACCACATCTGGCAGTCAAACATCAAGCTCAATATGGAGTATGTGGGCGAGCACAACTCATGCTTATGCTTCTTATAACTATGGTTCTGCTGTAAATAATAATGCTAGCTTTGCTTCAAGCACAGCACAATATGTAGGTACGCAGGCATATTCTACATCAGATGGTGCTTTTGTGCAGTGGCTTCGCACCCGTGCCTACCCGCCAAGCGGCGTGATGCCAAGTGTGAGCTTTAGCACTCCTGTAAGCGCTAGAAGACCAAATTTGGCAGTATCGCCAAATCCAATAATCTATGGTAGCACTTCAACAGTAACTGCTTCAGGCAATCCTAATACAGACACGATAGAGCTTTTCATGAACGGCAACTTGGTCGGCGGCCCAGCAACAGGCACAATAACTTATACTTTCAACAGTCTCTTGCCCGGCAACGGTGCTGGAAGCTACACATTTAATGCATTTGATGAAAACTCGC
>JBMFUY010000323.1:0-922 GCA_049966275.1 bacterium | reverse complement strand
TTATGGAATTGAAACTTTGTCTATTACATCTTCCCTGCTTTTAATGTGAAGTTGGTAATCTGCCTTATGGAATTGAAACATAGTAAGACGTCTAAACAGTTTCATGAGGAAGTGTTGGTAATCTGCCTTATGGAATTGAAACTATTATACATCCAATAATCAAATACAGGCAAACTAGTTGGTAATCTGCCTTATGGAATTGAAACCTATGAGTACCGTTATTGATATCAATGACATGAGTGTTGGTAATCTGCCTTATGGGATTGAAACCCTTTTACTTCATAGAGGTTGAAGTTAGATACTTTTAAGTGTTGGTAATCTGCCTTATGGGATTGAAACTGGCCAGGCTTTCTCCCTTCTAAGTTGGGAGATTCTTGTTGGTAATCTGCCTTATGGGATTGAAACTCTTCCCTGACTTTTACACTAGCGTAAAAGTCAGCTTGTTGGTAATCTGCCTTATGGGATTGAAACATTTCTTCTAATGACCTATCTATCATACCTGAATTAGTTGGTAATCTGCCTTATGGGATTGAAACCATCTAACAAAAACGGTAATTCTTCAAGATTGTAAGTTGGTAATCTGCCTTATGGGATTGAAACAGACTGAAATTTTGTAAATTTTTATTTATTTTTTACTTATTAGAAAAAGCTATCCCTATATTTAGAAGCCTAAGATATTAAAAGCCCAAAAAATTTTTGTAAGTTAGGAACAGGCTAGAGAAGCATTCTAAATTATAGGGTATAGTAATAAAAAAGAGAACGTCATTAGAAGCTTGGAAGAAAAACTCTAACAGACCAGAAAGTTGTTATAGAAAACGCTAAACATAAAAGATGGTGGAGCTTTGGGAAACAAAGATAAATCATATATTGTGTCTAATTTAATCATACAAAAGATAAAAAAAGATATTATATTTATTGCATA
>JBMFUY010000322.1:0-933 GCA_049966275.1 bacterium | reverse complement strand
TCTTATGTGTACGTCTAAATATAAGGCCTGTAGGAGCTTTATGCGGTGTATTAGGACATTTATCGTATGCACTTTTTGAATTATAAATATAAAAATGATAAACATCACCATCGCAATAATCTTTTTCGAAAATAGGTTTTTCACCATAGATGGGCTTACGAGACCTACATATATACGATACACCATGAACGAACTTAACAGGATACTTTGCAAAAACAAAATCTTGATATACGCCTTCAAGCGTATAAATAGGGCTTGCAAAGCAAACAAGAGGTGTGAATAGAAAGATTAAGCTTTTCATTCTCATAACTTTATGATATCACAAACAGTAAACATCTCAGTAATCTTCGCGACTTCTACCTTATTCTTAAAACACCTCTGGTTTGCCAACGGTTCTGCTCAGTTTGTTTCAATTCCATAAGGCAGATTACCAACTGGTAACGATAGTTGAAGGGTTCTGTGACGCCATATTTCAATTCCATAAGGCAGATTACCAACCGAAAAAAGACCGTTAACTCGGGAAGAGAGGGAAATGTTTCAATCCCATAAGGCAGATTACCAACGAGGTTTTACTAAACCTTTTAGCACAAAGAAGATTGTCTCAATCCCATAAGGCAGATTACCAACAAGTGTCATGTTTTACTACATTTCAGTACTATACATGTTTCAATCCCATAAGGCAGATTACCAACTTCTTTGTGCTACAGCATTGTGCTTTATTTAAAGCAGTTTCAATCCCATAAGGCAGATTACCAACCGATAATAAAAAACACTAATTACTCTACCACTCAGTTTCAATCCCATAAGGCAGATTACCAACCAGGACGAGGAAGACGAAAAGGAGGCAAGAGATGAGTTTCAATCCCATAAGGCAGATTACCAACGTAGAAGCTCAGGAAATAAAACCTGAGCCAAATCGTTTCAATCCCATAA
>JBMFUY010000321.1:0-945 GCA_049966275.1 bacterium | reverse complement strand
CACCCTCCCTTTGAAAGTACAATTGCCCCGGCAGAGTTGCCGATTATTATCCCGAGAATTCAAGTAACCTGTTCTGTAAAGCCCTCTGTTTTAACTCGCGATATAGGACCTCAGCGTCTCCACCTGGAAGATAAATGGTGTCTACCTCAGAGAATTTTCGTTGGATTTCATTTTCAGAATCGGTTTGGGCCAGAAACAATACCTTTTCAAAGCCGCAGTGTGAAAAATAGTCACGTAGAATCCCGGAATATTCAGCCTCCTTCTCAAGAGATTCCGAAGTCCATGGTATAACAAGGATTTTACCTGAACTTGATGATTTCCTCACTTCTTTGAAGAGGGTTTCGTTGGTCCTGCGTTTAACGTCCTCACCTCCCTGCATGATTACGATTTGGGTAGTCATATACCTGTTTTAAGAGTTTCGTATATAAAAACATTATTTATCGCTATTTTTCAGAATCTTATAATTATTTTTAAAATTATTTATTTCATATTTTTAATTTCTCAAGAATATAATTTTACTATTCCATATTTTGACCATGGGAAGTGGGACAAAATTATTTAATCTGATTCTTTAATTCTTTTTCATCTTCCTCCGTTAAGATTATTTTTCTTATAAATACTGTTGCATTGTATTCTTCAAGGAATTTTTTTACGGGTTCAAGATATTTTTCATCTATTATTATTACACCTCTGATCAATTTTTTGTGAGGAATATCATCAAGCAATCCATGCCTGTGATAATGGTATTTTCCTTTCCAGGATGTAGAATCCTGGCCGTAGAACTTCTTGCAGAACTGGTTTATTTGATTTAATTTTGATCCTTTTGGCAATCTAAATACTATAATTATTCCTTCCATTATGGGTATAATAACCCATAACTATTTAAACCTGTTGTTATATTTACCATATGAAATGCCAAAATTCTTTGATGATGATATCAGGGAA
>JBMFUY010000320.1:0-955 GCA_049966275.1 bacterium | reverse complement strand
GCCAGATAGTGCAGTTCACCTGGGCACCAGCATCAGCACCAGTACAGCCATCATCATCATTGTCTTCTGGTACTCCTGATTACGGACCCGTTTATGTGACAGTATACCTAAACGATACACCTTACACAACATTCCCTGCAATATCTGGAACTGTTTCAGGTGTATCTGTGCTTAATGGATCGTTCATTGCACCGAATGCACAGCCGGGTTCATACTGGGCAGTGTCATTCGGCTGGTCACAATACGTGAACAAATCATCAGGGCACGTTAATGGTTATGTCACATACGTTGGTAAATCGGCCATGTATCTAGGTCTTGTCTCAGGCAACGGTGCATTATTGACGGGCATAACACCTTCTGAGGTTGCACAGCTGGAACTAGCAATAAACTCAACCTTAACAACAGAAATGCAAATACCTTTGAGTGAGCTCAATGCAGCCGTGACAGCAATAGAAGGAACGAGTGCAACCATAAGCACTTCCTTCGGTACAATGGAAGCATCGCTCAGCGCATTAAATGCAACAGTGAATTCAATAAGCAATGGAATAGCAACGATAAAAACATCCCTAGGAACCGTTAATGCATCTCTCATGGACATAAATGCCTCAATAGCATCAGTGAACGGTAATCTGGTCATGATAAAAACAACTGCAGGGTACGTGAACACAACTTTGAACAGTCTAGTTCCCGAGATCAAGAGCATCATGAACGGTATAGTGACTATACAGACAATGGCTGGCAACATTAATTATAATCTAACGAGCTTCTCAAACCTTGAAATAAATGCAATCAATAACAATGCAATGAAGATTACTGGTAAACTCAATGGAATGAACGTTTCATTTATGGCGAGTCTGAGCGCCATTAACGGCACGGTCAAGAGCACTGCAAGCTCCGTGAGCTCACTTGTTGGATCATCTGCAACAATACAGACGGACCTGGGCACTATTACTGG
>JBMFUY010000319.1:0-964 GCA_049966275.1 bacterium | reverse complement strand
TTGTATATATTAATCAGCCAAACAAAATCATCAAAACTGCTTACCCCGCCGAGGATGTTGAAGTTGTGGGTCGTGTTTATCAGGTCAATCACCTTTACCATTCTTATCACCTCCTTTCAATATTATCCTCTTTCTCTTCTTATCTATATGCATAACGTGTTCTCCATGCTCTATCCCTGCCTCTTCCATCGCCACCTTTGGTATGAGCACCAAGGAATATTCTTTGTCATCGCTCATGAATTTTATGTTCTGCACCTTCATTTCCCTGAATAGCACGTTCGCAAGTGGCACGTTCTCCTCGCTGATGTCAAGCTCCATATACATCTTTACCCCGTACTTCGTTTCAAAAACAACAGTATAATTCATCTTTCAGTCACCCCCTTTTTACACAATGAACATAATAGCCCGCATTTTTTATATGGTTTCCATAAATGAAATGGCTCGCATTAACCCAATGGTTTTCAAAAAATTTATGGCTCGCAATTTTTATATGGTTTCCATCATCTTTCTGGCTCGCATTTCCACAATGGTTTTCATGGTGAAGGTGGCTCGCATCTATACTTTGGTTTTCAAGATTTAAATGGCTCGCATTCCTAATTTGGTTTTCAAAGTCGTAATGGCTCGCATTTCTTTGTTGGTTTCCATGGCGATTTTGACTCGCAATTTCAATTTGGTTTTCATAGGGAAAATGGCTCGCAACTTTCCTTTGGCTTTCATAACGCAAATGGCTCGCAATGTCAAGATGGTTTTCATAAATAAATTGGCTCGCAAAGTTTAATTGGTTTTCATATACGTCGTGGCTCGCAACCTCATCTTGGTTTTCATTTTCCAAATGGCTCGCATTTTTCCAATGGTTTTCATCTAAACATTGGCTCGCAATCATTTTGCCACCTTATCCTTGTTTGCCTTTACCCATGCCACTATGTTATTGAATGCCTTTATCCTTATCTTCTGTATATCATAG
>JBMFUY010000318.1:0-975 GCA_049966275.1 bacterium | reverse complement strand
ATGGGATTGAAACTCTGCCTTTGGCTCTTGTCCTTCTTGTCCTTTTCCGTTGGTAATCTGCCTTATGGGATTGAAACTCTTTCTCCTCTAACTTTAACAGAAAAGTAGTAATCGTTGGTAATCTGCCTTATGGGATTGAAACGTGTCAGTAGAGACAGATAAAAACCATTTTATTTGTTGGTAATCTGCCTTATGGGATTGAAACTATCAAGAAGTAGAAGAAGCAGTAAAAGCCGTAGATGTTGGTAATCTGCCTTATGGGATTGAAACGCGTAGCTTTGTAACTTCCTCCATGTCCGCGTTTGGTTGGTAATCTGCCTTATGGGATTGAAACTTCACCTCTTCCGTACTTGCCTCTGGGTCAACGTTAGGTTGGTAATCTGCCTTATGGGATTGAAACGCTATCAACCCGAAAGCCAAGCTCCTTTGCTAGCGTTGGTAATCTGCCTTATGGGATTGAAACTCGATCACTAACTCGGGAGAGAAACCGTCGTCTCCGTTGGTAATCTGCCTTATGGGATTGAAACTCAATCCACTCAAGACGAGTGGCGGGTACAAAAACGTTGGTAATCTGCCTTATGGGATTGAAACTTCTCTATCCATAGCCATTACCTCCTTTCTTCTTCGGTTGGTAATCTGCCTTATGGGATTGAAACGTCCTGCAAATCGAGCTTAGTCTCGGGCAAGATATAGTTGGTAATCTGCCTTATGGGATTGAAACCTCCATTGGACGAACTTAAACACTGATGTTTTTTGTTGGTAATCTGCCTTATGGGATTGAAACTCTTCCGTTTCTGACTCTTCCTCAAGGACGTCTTGTTGGTAATCTGCCTTATGGGATTGAAACCTGAGTTTTAAGGTTAACAAATAGCAAAACGTATAGTTGGTAATCTGCCTTATGGGATTGAAACTCTGCCTTTGGCTCTTGTCCTTCTTGTCCTTTTCCGTTGGTAATCTGCCTTATGGGATTGAAAC
>JBMFUY010000317.1:0-985 GCA_049966275.1 bacterium | reverse complement strand
AACGGGGTAAAGGCAAGAAAAAAATAGGGGTACAAATGGCTGTTGCTCCTTCATACAAGGAAAGTGGAATAAATAGCGTTGACAGTGTGTGAAAAGACATTATAAAGTTGCTAATAAATAACAAACTGTTTAACAGTGGGCTACATGAGTATAAAGAAAAAAAAGATAAATTTAAGAATAAAAAAAGCATTAACCGAGTATATAAGAATATTAAAAAAAAAGTATTCTAAGGAAATTTTAGACGTAAAACTTTTTGGTTCTGTTGCAAAGGGTAATTATGACGATGAATCAGACGTGGACATTTTGGTTCTTGTTAAAAAAAATAATTGGAAATTTAAAAATGATATTGTTATGTCATCGTATGAACCGGAATTAAAATATCTGGTAGTAATTTCACCTTTGGTAATGCATAAAAGCGAATATGACTGGTATAAAAGATATAAAGATCCTCTCTATAATCAAATAGAAAAATATGGGATTGATTTATGGAAGAAAATATAAAGATTCTTATACAAAAACGCTTGGAAAAAGCTAAGGAAGATATTGAAACTACACAAGAACTTTTTAAAACTAAAAGATACAGGGCATTAGCAAACAGGGCATATTATGCTGTTTTCGCCATCACAAATGCAATTCTGCTCACAAAAAAGATAGAACGAGTGAAACATTCAGGGATTGAATCAGCCTTTAACCAATTTTTTGTAAAAACAGGGATTTTTCCAAAGGAATGCGGACAGATATATAAATTTTTGAGAAAGCAAAGGGAAGATTCTGATTACAAATTTGGTGTTATAAAAAAGAGGTTGCGGAAAAGATACTTACTGATTTAGAAATATTTGTAAAAAAGGCAGAAGAATATTTCAAGGAGATTGGAGTTCTTTAACATGAATAATATCATTCCCCTTATTATAAACAGTGCGAGGTACGATAGTTTTATAAACCCCGTTAGAAAGGGCATGGCTTTAGACCGCGCACTTTATATGAA
>JBMFUY010000316.1:0-1008 GCA_049966275.1 bacterium | reverse complement strand
AGATGGAACTTCTTGCTTAAATATACCCACTCCACCTTCTTCCAGCTGTTCATGTAATGGCAACGCTTATACAAATGACGGTAAAACTATATATTGCATCAGTACAAACCAAACGTTACCTACTAACTCTTGTACCTCTTACTATATAACTGGCACATTTACCGACAACGGCAAAGGACTTACTCTTAAGAACAAAAATCTATATGTTTCGGGTGGCGTAAACATAACTGGACCGTTAAATCTTACAAACTCCACTTTTGTGACCGACGGCATTCAATATTTCGATTCTACAGTAAATGCCACCAACTCTAATATATATACAACTGGAGGCGCTATGATATTTGAACCCGGCACAGTGCTATCTGGAACTAAGGTGTATAACGGTGTTGGTGGCATAACCTTCAACAGTACAAACGGGCAAAACATAACTGCTGATTTATGCGGTAATAGTCATTGTAATTCAAATAATGACAGCATAGTCTTTACAAATGGTATATTAAACATATACGGCCCAATACAAGGTGGTCTATTGTATGGGAATGGTGGATTATCTATATCTGGGGTAAACGGCAATGGAGACGTGGGAACAACTACAGAACCAGTAGTAGCTATATCTGGCATGGGAACAAACGCAAGCATGAACATTTCTATGTCAGAAACTAATCCTATGTCAGGCACAACTCAATTCAACGGCCTAATAATGTCCTGGCTATTGGGCAATTTTACAATAGAAAATAACCAGATAAATGGAGCTCTTTATGCAAATAACCTTGTTAGTTTTAGTGTAGGCGACAACGCCTCAATAAACTTTAACTATGCAATACTAAGCCAAATAGCAAATGCATTTCCAACATTATTTGATTCAGTTAATTGTTATAACAATGGACCGCAACAGGTTATGCTTAATGCTATGACTTTATATTAAAAGCATTGAAAAGTTTATGGCAAGGCATATATTTATAAAATTGGAGGTAATGATATATGTTTAGGGCTATGTGGACATCAGCG
>JBMFUY010000315.1:0-1021 GCA_049966275.1 bacterium | reverse complement strand
ATGTCTCTTTTGGATTTTTTCTTTTCTTTGCTTAACTTTCCTCTCTTTGTTATAATTCACATATATTCTTGTTCCTGACTTTATGCCATAGCTACCTATTGATTTTATTTTTTCTAATGATTGATAAAACACGTTATTCTCAGGATAATTATATCTTGCTAATATAGATTTAAGGTAATTTTCAAATTCAGTTAAATCTAATTCTTTTAAATGAATAATGAGTTTATTATCTACTTGTTCTAAAAACATTTTGCCTTTAAATTTATCATTAATTAATTTTATTATATCTATATCATTAGCTAAATTATCAATATTATCTATACTTAAAATTTTGTATTCAGAAATAGTTTTTTCTTCCATTTTATCACTCCTTTATATCAAATCTGTTCTTTAATTCACTCTGGATTAACTTATTATCAGGCATTAGCACTTCTGAAATAGGACAATTCTGACCTGTTTTATTGTTAAACTCTTTTATAATCATAATTATCACCAATTATTGCACATAGCCTTAGCTAACAAACATGTTCTTGCATTGCTACCTTCACCCAGAAGCAATTGGCCATTTGTATAGCGTTGCCATGCGCTTTTTGTGATAACATTATCAAAGTACAACTTTATATACTTTTGTATCATACTTCCACCAACTTCTTCTTTTCACTCCATGCTTTCCAGATATATCTTTCTCCATCAGCAGAGTTTTCCACTAATCCTAACTCATTTAACTTTTTAAAAACTTCTGCGATCTGATTGGCAGCCATACTACCGCCGTTCTTTAGCAACAACCGCAGTATCTCCCTGTCATAAAATTTCAGATTGCTTATTGCCATGCTCCTGCACCTTTAATATTATCTGCCTATCTTTAGAACTTACACTGATTTCAACAATGTTTCTTTTTAAAGACCAAGCTGCCTTCTTATGCGTTGAGGATTCTAACTATAACTTGCCTTAATTTCGCCAAGTTTTGCAGCTCTATAATAGCATATTCCTCTTTTGTCAAGCGTGCAAAAGTTTTGTACAT
>JBMFUY010000314.1:0-1058 GCA_049966275.1 bacterium | reverse complement strand
AAAAGTCTTTGTATCTTAGGTGGATCGCAGGGTTGAACGAATGAGCAAACTTCCCTATTGCATTTTTCGGGTTAACAGGCTTGATATTGCCATGGTTACTGATAATGATGTAGAAAGGTATTATAATGCATTTAAAGAACAAAAATACGACGTATTTTAAAACAGTTGAAACCCATGAGCAATAAAAAACCGAGATACTACAGATTATTAAGGTACAAGCTATTCCTGACAGTTTTTATAGTGAGTATCCTGCCATTAACCATTATCTATGTAATGAGCTCGTCTTATTACAATAAGGCGATAAAAAATAAGATAGAGAGTGTGCTTGTAAACATTGCTGAAAATAGAAAGGATGCCATAGAGTTGTTTTTGAAAGAAAAGATGGAACAATTATCTGTAATAGGGAATTTGTATACCTATGATTTTCTAAGTAACACGAAGAATCTTGAAAGAGTCTTTGAATCCCTTCAAAAGGAAGGGAAGGATTACGTAGATATAAGTATTGTAGATCAAAATGGTAAGGCAGTTAGCTACGTTGGTCCATACAATCTGGGTGGGATGGATTATTTTAATGAAAAATGGTTTAAGGAGACTATGGTAAGAGGGGTTTACAAAAGCGATGTTTTTCTTGGTTTTAGAAGGTTTCCTCATTTTATAATAGCTGTAAAAAAGCCATTTAATGGCAAAACATTTATCATAAGAAGCACAATAAATATAGATGCATTACAGGCATTGATGCGTGTTGCAGAGGTTGAAGCCCCTGTTCAAGCCTTCATTGTAAACGGAGATGGTATTTATCAGATTCCACCAACAAGGGAAGGTATGATAGCTGAGAAATCCTTTGTTACGCCTGAGAAACCTATTACAGGTACTAAAATGGTAAAAATAAAAGGACCAAACAATAATTTGTTCTACTGTGCGCAATCCGGAATTCCTGATAGTGATTGGGTTGTTATTGTGTTACAGGCAATAAAAAACAATGTTGAGCCGCTTACAGGAGCAATGAAGGTTGGAAAGATACTATTTGGGACTGGAGTGCTGTGTATATTTATCCTTTC
>JBMFUY010000313.1:0-1074 GCA_049966275.1 bacterium | reverse complement strand
GGAGCTCAAGCTTATCATCAACTGCTGAAAGGATTGAAGCGATTTGCTGTTGCTCTGAAATGGGAGGAAGAGGAACCAAAATCAATTCAAGTGCATCCCTTGATAACTCTTTAAACGTGCTTCCACCGCTAAGGCTTTCTAAAAAAGGTTTTTTTCTTGCCAAGTAGTAAGCGAAAAATTCAGGTACTAATTGCTTGTTCTTAGGTATTAACCCCTTGCATCCTTGATTAAAGGTTGCAGGAATAGCTGTTATTGCTACATATCCCACTGGTGCTCTTGTAGACAAAATAATTGAGCCTACTGGCATTAACGTTAAGTTAACTTCTCTTAGTGCTCTTTCCGTTATTTTTCGTTCACTATCATTTATGTAAAGCCTGCCATTTAATTTGCTCATATCGGCAGGCGTTATCCAAACGATTGTTCCGTTATCCCAATAATAACTGAGTTTGGTGGAGGGAGTTGTTCCCGTCACAACTTCAAATAGTTCATTGATCTTCTTTATCTCCCATTCCTTCGGTATTCTTCCAATTTCAGTATCCTTGAACTCCTTATGCCCTATGCCTTTTGTCAGAAGCTCATTCATCATTCCCTTCTTCAGGCGCTCGGTCTTTGCAATCAGCTCATCAGTCTTCTGAATGGCTTCATCTATCGTTGAAAGGATTGAAGCGATTTGCTCTTCTAAAGAGGGAAAAGTAATTAAAATATTTTCTAACACATTTTTGTCTACGTGAGGAATACCTGTCCCCTTAGTCTGATTTTTAATTAGGTACTCGTTTATTTTTAATAAATAAAATAAAAACTTCTTATCAACATTGTTATTCTTAAGCTCCAATTTTGCCATGGTTGAAGAAAGAACGCCCTTTTTTGCATAGAAAAATTCTCCTGCATTTGATCCATCCCATATTAAAATTAGATCTCCCTCGTTGATTATTATATTGTTTTCATCGGGATATACAAAAATTTGAGGCGTGTTTGTACGTAAGTATTCAGCTGACAAATATGGAATATATCCTGTTTTGTTTTTTGTACTCATTATCAGAGGCTTTTTACCTTTATAATACGTCATAATGTCTT
>JBMFUY010000312.1:0-1072 GCA_049966275.1 bacterium | reverse complement strand
AATGCTGTAAATGTGCCTGTATTTTGCATCATTACCCTTGGCACAATCTTTACACTTGCAGGTATCTCCTGAACTATGGGTTGTGTAAATAGCTGTCCTAATTGTATACTCACACCAGGGTCATTGCCTGTGCAAAAGTAATACGGCCATACTATATCACCTGTCGGCGTTGAGGCACAGCTAAGATCTGAAATATCCTCTGGTAAAGCACCGGTATTATCTGTTACTGTAGTTGCACCCATTCCCTGCGTAAGCATCTGAGTTGGACCACCATACTTTGAGAATGGCCCAGTGATACCAACCATGAATACATAACATGTGTTGGGATACAAAGGACTTGTCGGATAAAATGTATATGTCCAGGTAAGAGATTGCGGATTCCCTGTAGCTGTAATCCTTCCCTTTATTGGTTCACCATTGTAACATTTAGCTGTTGTAGTAGTTGGAACAAGTAATGCAGATATATAAGCAAGCGGCGCATTTACAGTTATTTGAGGTTGAAAACCTGATGTCGTAACATTCTGCATTGGGTAATACAAGCTGCTTGACATATTTGTACTAATTATAGCAGGCTGGGATGAGAAATCTCCTTCCCTAACTATTAATGTCCTTCCTTCAGGATCCATTTGGTGAATAATATTGCCTGAACCATCCACTGTTATTATAGGTACCATACCTGTTTGCATACTACTCAATATTTGAATATGATAAAGTGTCCCACTACCGCCGGGTAAATTGTTAGGAATTACTATGTTGTATATAGGAAACTCTGTGCCAAGGTTACTCCACGATACAGTTATTTGCCTCAAATAGTAGGCAGATGTAATGGGCTGAATATTTAGAAAATAATCCCTGATAAGCGCTGCTGTTTGAGCTGGGTATTGATCTACCCGATAATAACCAGCACTTGGTAGCCCCTCAGCTCCTGCACGTGGGCAGTATACTTCCAGATATGCACCATTTGTAAGCTCCGGCAGGTCCGAATATATTGATAGAGTACTACCAGGATTTATTGCACCATGCCAGCTATCTCCAAATCTCAATGTTAGTGACGTGTCAGCCATATCAAAAT
>JBMFUY010000311.1:0-1159 GCA_049966275.1 bacterium | reverse complement strand
AAAGTCTTTGTATCTTAGGTGGATCGCAGGGTTGAACGAATGAGCAAACTTTCCTATTGCATTTTTCGGGTTAACAGAATGCGATTTGATGGATTAAATTGAAGCTAAAACACTTATTTTTTTTCAACAGGCTGTCAAGTGCTGGACCCCTATTCTTTCAAAAGCGTACAATAATCTCAAAGCTCAATCCTTTATCTAATGGTAAAAAGAATAAGTTTGATTCTACATGAGTGTGGTATGTGCTTAAATAGTTTGATTCACCGTGTATTGCCGTTGTTGGTTCTGTCCATATTTGCAGTTCGCTTACAGCTGTTCCAACGATGAACAATCCGAGTGCCTGCTGCCATGCTGTACCTCCAGCCTGTTTTATTCTATTGTTATAGATAGGCCAGACAACAACAGCACCAGCAGCATTTACAAGTACACCAAGCATATGCTGAACCCATGATCTACCTGCTAATTCTTCATCCGATGACTGTTTCAAAAGTAACTCTGCTGTTTCAAGTTTTTTCTTTTTCTCTTCAGGTGTGGTGTCCGGCATATTCTTTAGCTCTTCTGCCGCGTTTTTAGCCCTGAATGGGAATATGAGCATTCCTGAAAGCCCAATCAACGATTCTCCGGCAGATACACCCCCGGTTATCTGGAGTGTTGGATTGTTTGTAGTTAATGCAAGAGCCAATGAAACAGCTGTAGCGCTGGAATAAAATCCAACCCACCCATACCACCAGTGTTTTGCAGAGTCCGTGCCTTTATTAAATACATCCTGTATATAGTTGATCCTTTCAGGGATATTGTTAGCATTAGGTTCAGATGCGATCGCACTTTTTGCTAAAATCATTGATGCTAAAATAAAGACAGTACTAAATTTAAAGATCCTCATGGGATGCAGATAACATAAAATGATTTAAAAGCAAAGAGAATGCATGAACTGTTGTAGAAAAACAAGAAAGTATCTATTGTTTGACTTGAGCAAGTAATTGTTAAAAAAATTTAGAAAGGATATTCTCAGATAATCTCACCCCAATACTACATGATTTAGAAAACACAATTGTATGCTAAATTTCAGAACCTCATGGGATGTTGATTAACCCGAAAAATGCAATAGGAAAGTTTGCTCATTCGTTCGGGGTACCCATGCAGAGCATGGGTCGTGCGATCC
>JBMFUY010000310.1:0-1186 GCA_049966275.1 bacterium | reverse complement strand
GTAGATGATACTGTGCCGTTAAATGTGTATCCATCGTATGTAAAGTTTTGATTTGAGGCAGTTCCGTCAAACTTCATCGGTAGGTAATCAAATTCAAGATTCGGCACTATTGGTATACCAGATGTGTTTAATTTTAACCTTACCCAAGGTTTGGTCTTTGAGCTAAAACCGAGATTGTTTTTCACGTCTACATTGTCTGAGGTTCCACCGCTGTGATAATTGATGTATCCGCTAGGAGATTCGTTGACGAACCCTATCGAACCAGACAAGCTCAAGGCATATGAGCTTGCTATTCCGGAAAGCAGCCCCAAGGCTAACGCCACTTGTTTTCTCATGAAACACCTCCAAGAGTATTTAAGAATACTAATAATTATATACAAACTTTCGCTTTTTTCTGACGTTTTCAATCCCATAAGGCAGATTACCAACGCGCCCTCTCATGGTGGTTGGAAGAAATGGAAAGTTTCAATCCCATAAGGCAGATTACCAACAAGACCCCCAAGAAAGAAAAGCAAAAAACAACAAAGTTTCAATCCCATAAGGTAGATTACCAACTTACTTATATAAAGGAGAAAGACCCGACCTTATCAGTTTCAATCCCATAAGGCAGATTACCAACAGTTATTACTGCGTCTTTAACGTTTAAGACAGAGAGTTTCAATCCCATAAGGCAGATTACCAACGCCAGAAATTCTGGCAATTACTGTAATACAAAATTGTTTCAATCCCATAAGGCAGATTACCAACGTGCTTTGTGATTACTGCGACTGTTATTATGACTATAGAGAGTTTCAATCCCATAAGGCAGATTACCAACATACTCTTGATAGCATTTGCATAATGAAAGGTTTTGTTTCAATCCCATAAGGCAGATTACCAACACAAGCCTTTAGACTTTGTTTTCCAGAGGAAACGGCGTTTCAATCCCATAAGGCAGATTACCAACATTGTTCGTTTTTACAGTTACAACCATAGGGGTAACGTTTCAATCCCATAAGGCAGATTACCAACCTGAAAGTCAGAGGAGAAACAATAAAAGTAGATTAGTTTCAATCCCATAAGGCAGATTACCAACCAGGAAGTTCTTCCAAGAAGACGTAGATGTTTTTGTTTCAATCCCATAAGGCAGATTACCAACGGAAAAGGACAAGAAGGACAAGAGCCAAAGGCAGAGTTTCAATCCCAT
>JBMFUY010000309.1:0-1213 GCA_049966275.1 bacterium | reverse complement strand
ATATGCAAGTTTAATCGTTCTGATATAGTCCAATATTTTGGTCCGAACGGCAGACTATTTGTTGTATATGGCAGGACATCTGATGGCAATGTATTTATAGGTTATGACACCATACAGAGATGCATGGTACAGGATAATCCTGAACAGGATTGCGACTAAATAAAAAGAGTGGCGGGATGAACCCGCCACTAAAATCTTTATTATGCAACCTTCTGATAAATTCAAAAAGTTATTAATAGGTAGTATAATTTTCTTGCTTGGTGTAATAAGCACAGTTTTGATTTTCTTTTTAAAAGAAAAGTTTAACATGTATTCTTCGCCTCTTAATTTTAGTCAAATAAGGCAGAACATAGAGAGCAGGATGCATCTTAATAATTCTTTCAGGTTCAGTTCTCAGCAGTCAAACCAGGTACAGAGGAGGTATACAGCCCCTATAAACATAGAGGAAGGCACAAAGGTTCCGATAATCCAGTCTAAGGCAATACAGGATAAACTTAAAGAGCTTGCTATGAATAAACAGGATAAACTTTTATCAATAGAAGCAATGTCAAGGTTGATCATGATAGGTGATTATCCAGGGATTAGAAAAGCGCTTGCGAATGAGCTTACCGTATCCACCTGGCAGATCAGCCTAAATGCAGCAACAGGACTAGCGAAGGCAGGTGATTATTCAGGGTTTGAGACAGTAAAGAAGGTGTTAAAGGATGGTGAATGGTCAGCAAAGATAGATGCGGCAAAGGCGATGGGATTATTTGGGGATAAAGGAAGAGCGGTTTTAGCCAAAGAAGTGGACAATCCTGATAGATGGATAAGGCTTGGAGCAGAAGCAGGGCTTGCAAGGCTCGGTGATAAGCGTGCAGCGGACGCGCTTGCTGAGGGGCTTAATAATTTTGATTCAGCAGTGCAGGTATATTGTGCAAAATCACTCGCAGAGATAGGGGATCAGAGAGCAAGGGGATATTTTGAGAAGCTATTTGCTTCAAATGATCCTTATATCAAGGCAGAAGGTGCGAAATATCTTTACTTACTTGGTGATAAGCAAGCAAAAGATTACCTTATAAATATGTTGCAGGACATTGATCCGTACTGGCAGAACTATGCTATATTGGCACTAACAGAAAAATAGCCAATTGCAGGTTTAACCCGAAAAATGCATTTGCGAAATAGGGAAGTTTGTGTAATGAGTGATAACCCCGCGTCAAATATAGGTATT
>JBMFUY010000308.1:0-1223 GCA_049966275.1 bacterium | reverse complement strand
CTATGTCGGCACGTTGTTTCAAACCCTTATAGGTATTCTATGAATTGAGCCTGTTCAAATATATCACCGATGAAGAGCTTGAGTTTCAAACCCTTATAGGTATTCTATGAATAAATCAGCACCCTTCTGCGTCCTTCGGCCCTCCATAGTTTCAAACCCTTATAGGTATTCTATGAATGCTGCATCGTCAGGAGCAGTACCCAGATCAGGATAGTTTCAAACCCTTATAGGTATTCTATGAATGTTATTGAAAGCGTGAAATTATACGACCTGCACGGCTAGTTTCAAACCCTTATAGGTATTCTATGAATAAATGAGCGATGATATTTTTAGAGTCCTGAGAGCTTAGTTTCAAACCCTTATAGGTATTCTATGAATAGTACAGCAGTAGCAATTTCAGGAGTTGTTATTGCGTGTTTCAAACCCTTATAGGTATTCTATGAATTCTTATAGGCGTGTTCGTTAGTTTTTCATTAATTCAGGTTTCAAACCCTTATAGGTATTCTATGAATATAAGGGATATTCACGCAAAGCGTGTATTCCCTTAGTGTTTCAAACCCTTATAGGTATTCTATGAATAATATATGCCGTTAAAACCGCTTTAAAGCATAACTTGTTTCAAACCCTTATAGGTATTCTATGAATCTTTTCTTCGTGCTTATTGTCTTCGTAGTATACTCTTAAGCTTCTTATATCGCCTATGCTAAAGGTGTCCTCAAAATCAAAATATTTAATAGTTATTAACCCTCCGTCCTCTATTTCCTTAATGAAACCCTTGACTGTTTTATATGTGCCATACCTCAGTATTTCAACTTTTAGCCCATTCTCTTTAGCATACATAAGTTTTTTTAAGTATCCACGCATTAACTTAGCTTCGATATCTATATCGCTCATTGCTCGATCCCTTCTTCAACAGGTTGAATAACCACGATTGAATAAGGTTTTATTGCTATTCTCTGTTCTTTCCGATCACCATACCTGACATAAACGTAAAGCTCTCCGTCTATTCCTTCTTCAATTTCAAGAACGCCACGATATGAACCATAATGTGAAGTTTTGACTATTACTTTCATGCCGTTATAAGCTCTTAAAGTTCTAAAAATATCTTCACTCATTTACTGCTTCACTCTCAAATAGTAACGCGGTTTGCTATTATCATCTTTTTGGAATTTGCTTATTATTACGTTATATTGCTTTTTGTCTAATGCGTCTATTATTTGACC
>JBMFUY010000307.1:0-1225 GCA_049966275.1 bacterium | reverse complement strand
GCCTTGCCTCCTACGCCGTTGAGCTTGCCTACCCCGAAGCCTCTCTTCTTCATTGCTATGAGCACCTTGCCTTTCTCCCTGTCGACAAGATAGCACAGCGTCACATCGCGGAGTTTTTCAGAGCTTTTTTCATAATCCTTCAAGGTTTCCATTTCAATCACCTGCAAACACAAAACGCTTTACCTAACAATTTGTTCGCAAAATATAAAAAACAAGTGACAAGCAGGTATACAAATTTCATATTTTGCATCAGTTGAAGAATGGCGCGGCAATCAGCTGCTTGCCCCACCAAAGCTGTAGCTTGGCATCACGCCGTTTGGCGGGTAGGCACGAGTGCGAATATAATAAAATATTACATTCATTGCTTGTCCAGTATGTGTATTATCAAATCTTTCCCCAACAGTTATTGGTGCGCCACTTAGCGAATTAGTAAAAGAAGCAGTAAATAATTTAGAATATGCTGGCGTGTCAAAATTTGTAGTTATACTTCCTGCATTATTTATTAATTGCCACAAAAAATAATAACCGCTTCCTATTGTTGCACCTGAAGTTGAAATTTCTGTATATCCATTATTATAATACCAAGTGCTAGCCCAACCACTACCGCCATTACCATCTGCATGCAAACCATAAGCAGAAGAAGTGGAAGAAAACACTCCAAAATCCCACCCACCACTGCTAGCATCACTAATGAATTGGAAATATCCTTCCAATATAAAGTTTTGATAAAGGTTAGATCCCTGAAGTCTTGCAGTTGTTGTAAGCAATTGTAATCCATTATTAATTTTATAATCAGTTCCTGCTGTTCCACTTATTGCGGTCCAACTACTTGACAAACTCGTTCCAGCGAAGTTCCAGTAGTTGTTGAACACGCTCGCCCCATCGTCGTATTGAGCATAAGTGGAACTTAACTGTGGGGCTTCGCCAGCATACACACCATCGTAATTGATTGATGTAGGCTCAAATACCATCTCTATTGTTGTACCGGAGTTTGCACCGATGCCACTCGGCAGCTTCACCCAGAAGACTGCTTGCGAAGAGGTGCTTGAGCAGCCTGATTCGCACCAGCTGTAAAGCTCTGTAGAACCTTGGAAGAACCTTATATTGCCAAGGTTTGAACTTTCATACTGCACATATGAAGAAGGATTGAAGGTTATCATCTGTTGGAATGGCGCTGGCGTTGCTGTGCTTTGGCTGTTTGTTATCGTTATGGGCACGTAAAGCG
>JBMFUY010000306.1:0-1225 GCA_049966275.1 bacterium | reverse complement strand
GGATCGTGCGACCCATGCTCTGCATGGGTACCCCGAACGAATGAGCAAACTTTCCTATTGCATTTTTCGGGTTAATCTGTCATTGCCAGCGAAGCGAAGCAATCCCTCTGTTGCTGCCCTATCTATAGCATTTTTAGTTAACCTAACCCATCAATTCTCCAACGTTAATATGCCTTCCATTGGCATAGCTTAATGCATCCATAACCTTTCCACTGGCAGGTCTTACAGATTTTATAATCAATACCCCTGCACCTGTAGCAACATGTATCCCATACTTATCTATATTGATTATAGAACCAGGTTGTTCGTCCACCCTTCTTATTAATGGCTCTGTTTTTAACACATGGATCATCTCACCTCTAAAGTGGGTCCATGCAGTGGGCCATTCAATCAATGCACGAACAATATTGTGTAGTTCAATGGATGATCTGCTAAAATCTAATTTAGCCTCCTGTTTATCTACCTTTGGGGCAAAGGTTGCAAGCTCGTGTTGTTGTGGAGTAGGCTCTATTGCTTTTTTTTCAATAAGGTCAAGTGTTTTTAGAAGCATATCAGCCCCTAACCTTGAAAGCCTCTCTCCAAGCACAACAGCATCATCTTCAAGCAATATTTGCACCTCGCTCTGCATAAGAATAGGACCACTGTCCATTCCTTCATCCAGCAACATCACAGTAACACCTGTTCTGGTTTCATTATTCATTATGGCTCTCTGGATGGGTGCAGCGCCTCTGTATTTAGGTAGAAGTGATGGATGGATGTTTAAACAACCATACACTGGTATACTGAGGATCTCAGCAGGTATGATTTTACCATAAGCTACAACAACAATTGCATCAGGCTTACGCTGTTTGATCCATACAACTGCTTCATTGTTGTTTTTCAATGTACCAGGGGTTATGGTATCTATATTGTGCTGTAACGCAATTTCAGCAACCTTTGTGAGTTTGTTTTTAAGCCCCCTGCCTGCAGGTTTCTCCGGGTTTGTTATAACTCCAACCAATCTATGTTGCGAATCTATAATTGCCTCAAGTGCAGGAACACTAAAATTGGCACTGCCCATAAATATAATATTCATGGCTCCACTCTTTCTTTCAGGAGGAAAAATCTGCAGCCCAACCCATCGCTGATATCTTTAAAGCCCAATGTTTGTTTAACCCGAAAAATGCAATAGGAAAGTTTGCTCATTCGTTCAACCCCACGATCCACCTAAGATACAAAGACTTTT
>JBMFUY010000305.1:0-1234 GCA_049966275.1 bacterium | reverse complement strand
GAATATCTATATTTGACGCGGGGTTATCACTCATTACACAAACTTCCCTATTTCGCAAATGCATTTTTCGGGTTGATGGTGGTTCTGGCGTTATCCTGAAGACCTGGCCACATGTAAATTGGATTTATTGAATAATTGTATTGTCTGCTTTATTTTTTATAACAAGTTTTTAAAAAACTATAGAAAGGATAGAAGATATGAAAGCGATCCGTATACATAGGTATGATGGACCTGAAGTATTAAACCTTGAAGACATTGAAATACCAGAGCCAAAACAGGGAGAAGCAAGAGTAAAAATAGAATTCAGTGGTATAAACTTTGTTGATATCTATCAACGCAAAGGATTGTATCCAGTTAAACTACCATTCACACTGGGACAGGAAGCAGCAGGCATAGTTGATAAAATCGGAGCAGGTGTTAATGAAATAAAAATAGGTGATCGGGTAGCTTACACCTCGACTCTGGGTTCATACGCTGAATATGCTATAGTTCCTGCATGGAGGCTTGTGAAACTTCCAGATGGTATTGATACACAGCAGGCATCTGCAGTTATGCTACAGGGGATGACAGCACACTATCTTGCTTATAGCACATATCCAGTAAAAACAGGGGATAAAGTACTCATACATGCAGCAGCAGGTGGCGTTGGACTCCTTTTAACGCAGATTGCAAAACATCTTGGAGCCTATATCATAGGTACAGTTTCTACGGATCAAAAAGCAAGTCTTGCAAAACAGGCCGGTGCGGATGAAGTGATAGTATATACAAAAACAGATTGGGAAGCTGAGGTTAAACGTTTAACAAATGATAAAGGTGTAGATGTGGTGTATGATGGCGTGGGGAATGCAACATTTGAGAAGAGCCTGAATTGCTTAAGGCCACGTGGTTACATGGTTTTATTCGGACAATCATCAGGACCTGTTCCACCAGTGGATCTCCAGATTTTAAACACCAAGGGCGGGCTTTTTATTACGCGTCCTTCTTTAATACAGTATACTGCAAACAGGGAAGAATTACTCTGGCGGGCAAATGATCTGTTTAAATGGATGTTAGAAGGTAGCCTGAAAATAAAAATTGATTCTATATTTCCACTTGCAGAAGTAACCATAGCACATCAAAGATTAGAAAGCCGTGCAACCACCGGGAAATTATTGCTTGCCATCAACCCCAAAAATGCGTTTGCGAAATAGGGAAGTTTGTGTAATGAGTGATGGATACCCCGAACGAATGAGCA
>JBMFUY010000304.1:0-1235 GCA_049966275.1 bacterium | reverse complement strand
TGGTTCTTCTCCCAAAAGTGATCATAGCATTTAGGGGATAAAAAGGAAAGAAAAGCATCGGTAACTGTGATAAAGCTCCTTTTATTATTTATAAAGAAAGGAGGTCACAGACCGATGCGTATGGAAACATATATCAGAAAAAGTCTTGGAATGACAGCACATTATGTAAAAGAAATAACACAAACAGAACAGGGGCTGGTAGTAAAAGTAGAGAGACTTGGGAATAGACGTTTAAGGTGTAGTAAGTGTGGGATGGAGGTAAAAGCCACCCGAGGGCGTATAGGTAAAGCACGACAATGGAGAGACTTGTATTTTAGAGATACCCCAATATGGATCAGTTATAGGATGTATAGGATAGAATGTCCCTTTTGTGGTATAAGAGTAGAGCAGGTTTCTTGGGCACCCCGTTTTAGTCGTGTTACAACGGCTCTGGCTAAAGCTGTAGCTCTATTAGCAAAGAAGCTATCCTGGAAGGAGGTAGCCCAGTATTTTAATCTCAACTGGAAGACAGTAGCACATATTATCCAGTGGGTAGTTGCCTATGGGTTAAGAGTGCGTAAACTCAAGCCTCTCCATATCTTGGGGATAGATGAAGTAAGCCGAAAGAAAGGGTATAGTTATCTTACGATATTGTATGATTTAGAACGCGGAGAGTTGGTATGGGTAAGTGAGGGACGGAGCGAACAAGCTCTGGACCTATTTTTTGCATGGCTCGGAAAACGCCGTTGCCACAGTATTAAGGCAGTATGTATGGACATGTGGGCAGCGTATAGAGCCTCCGTAGAGCGTTATATTCCTCATGCTATAAAGGTATTTGACAGATTCCATCTTGTAAAGCACCTCAATGAAGCAGTAGATGAAGTGCGTAAGCAAATGGTCAGACAGTTGTATGCTAATGAGCGCAGGACTGTAAAAGGTACTCGTTACCTGTGGCTCAAGCATTCATTCAATCTCACAGACAAAGAGCGACAATCTCTTAGAGGATTGTTAAAGACAAATCTTCCAATTGTGCGAGCTTATCTGCTCAAAGAAGCCTTTCAGAAATTCTGGGATTACCAATCTACAGGTTGGTGTAAAAGATGGCTTAAGCAATGGTTTTGGTGGGCAACTCATTCACGGTTAAAGCCATTGCGTGATTTTGCATATCTATTACGGAGGCATGAAGAAGGGATTGTGGCTTGGACGAGGTTAAGGATTTCTAACGGGGCTGTAGAAGGCATGAACAACAAGATTAA
>JBMFUY010000303.1:0-1271 GCA_049966275.1 bacterium | reverse complement strand
GTGGATCGTGCGACCCATGCTCTGCATGGGTACCCCGAACGAATGAGCAAACTTCCCTATTGCATTTTTCGGGTTAAGGTATAAGTTTATTAAAAAAGAGATGAACAGGATTTTCTTTCAACTTCTGAATTGTGCTTTTAAGGCTTGTTTGAAATTAGAAAACCAGTAGGACAGAAATGGATCATTGGTTTTTATCAATCCCAATTTGTACACGGCATACCTTAGCAAAAGCCCCTGGATATTGAGTAAACGTATAATGTTTGATCTTGTCCTGCCAAGGTAGGTATTACAGAACAAGTAGTAGTTTTTATACATAAGCTCATACCTCTTCTCTACATTGGAAGCACTGCTTTTGTTGAAATGGTGCACAACTATTGCTGATGGGGTATAGATGATCCTGTATCCCGCTTTTTTTATTCTGTAGCACCATTCCATGTCCTCTCCAAACATGAAATAATGAGTATTCATTCCACCTACCTTTAGATAAACATCCCTTCTCAAGATCATGCATGCACCCATTACCCAGTCCACATCTGACTGTCTGGTATAATCAAAGTACCTACGTGCGAGCATTCTTCCTCTTAAGCTGGAGGGCAGGAGCAATCCCAATCCAGTGTTTGACAGGAATGCCTGCATAATACCAGGAAACCTTGCCACGGAAACCTGTGTGCTACCATTACTGTTCAGGAGTTTACAACCAACAAGCCCGTATTCTTTATTATCTGAGACAAGAGATACAGCCTGTTCTAAGCTATCATCAATAAGCTCTGCATCGCTGTTGATGAGCACGAACACATCACCCTTTGCAATCTCCATTGCCTGATTGTTTGCACGCGCAAAACCAATATTATCCTTGTTTGCAATAAGTCTTATATAGGGAAAGGCCTGGCTTACCATATCCGCGCTCCCATCTGACGATGCATTATCAACAACAATGACCTCTTCCCCTTCAAAGAATTTTTTTATGGAGTTTAAAAGGTTTTTAAGCAGGTTTTTTGTATTGTAATTAACGACAATGAATGAAATCATCTTTAGTTCTATACAGCATAAACAGTATAGAATCAAGTCTTTACAGGCTTACTGCCATTTAACCTCAATTGGATCCAGGATTTTTGCGGGAATGACAAACAACTGTCATGAACAATATTACATTACTGCTTTTCAGCACTGTGAATGGGTTTTTAATGCTTTAATCCAAAAAATGCATTTGCGAAATAGGGAAGTTTGTGTAATGAGTGATAACCCCGCGTCAAATATAGGTATTCTTCGAA
>JBMFUY010000302.1:0-1290 GCA_049966275.1 bacterium | reverse complement strand
AAAAGTCTTTGTATCTTAGGTGGATCGTGGGGTTGAACGAATGAGCAAACTTTCCTATTGCATTTTTCGGGTTAACCCGATGGCAGTGTGTCAAAGCGTTTAACACCATTTATTTCAAGTATAAAATCAGGCCCAAAAGCCATTGCAGGGGTTAGTGAACCTGCTGGCCTTGATTCAAAGATTTTCTCAATTGTTCTTATACTGGCAATCGCTGTGAATAGATATGTTTCCGGGAGCTCAAGCCATGCCTGTTTTTCATTGCCTTTTGTATTGATCGCTCTTGCCCAGACATAAGATTTGCCATGCATATGAGCATGGTCGTCCGGTCCTTTTATCATCAACTCAACCATTCTTTTAGCCACAGAACGTATTAACTTGCTTGTAAAGAGTTTTTGCAATGCAGGTATGCTGATCCGTAAAAGCCCTATTAAGGCATCAGGATAAGCCATGTATGTAATGATGTTTGGTACGCGTGTTGATCTGTACGCGGTTTCTAAGTCTCCCCATATAATAGGCACAACAGTATGTGTGCCATCCGGGAAATCTACCCTCTTTGCACCACTTGCCAGAGGATATTTAACAAGCTGTCCGTTCTTTCTTATCAACCCTCCATTGGGCAGCATCTCTATCATTGTTTTCATTGTTCCAGGACTGATGTTGTTTAAGCCTGTAAACGCCAGTTCAAGTTCTGAGGCATCAGGTATCTGTTGGGTCACATACACTGCAAGACAATCAGTGGGTATTACGTCAAAGCCAATCCCTGAGATAAGGGCTATCTTTTTGCTTTTAGCTTCCTGATCAAATGAGAATGTATTTTGAAATACAGGGATCTCACCTGTAATATCTGTATAATGTGCCCGGGATGCCAAACATGCTCTGAGTATTGGAAGACTTGTGTTTATGAATGGACCGGCAGCATTTAGAACAAGCTTAACACTTGAGAAAACCTTTTTTAGTGCATCATGATCATCCAGATTCAGTACAACATAATCCAGTCCAGTTTCTTGAGCAATAGGCTTAATTTTTGTTTCTGAACGACCTGCAAGCAAAGGTTTATGCCCACGCTTGATGGCTTCTTTTATGATAAGCCGGGCAGTGTAGCCATTAGCACCATAGAGCAGCCATGCTGGATACGTCATGATTCCCTCCTTATGTTGATCTGAAAAGTACAATACCCCCAAAAAATGCAATAGGAAAGTTTGCTCATTCGTTCCCCGAAAAATGCAATAGGAAAGTTTGCTCATTCGTTCAACCCTGCGATCCACCTAAGATACAAAGACTTTTTGCTGT
>JBMFUY010000301.1:0-1352 GCA_049966275.1 bacterium | reverse complement strand
AAAAGTCTTTGTATCTTAGGTGGATCGTGGGGTTGAACGAATGAGCAAACTTTCCTATTGCATTTTTCGGGTTAATAGTTTGCTACTCTCCCTGTCTTCATCATCAAACAGCATAGACCCAAGCGCTTGCCTCATATGCCACTCTACATAGTAGGCAAGCATACATATAAATACATGCATCTTTACCCTATCCGCTAAATGATGATTTATAGGCCGAATCTTTAAATCTACCCCCTTGATACTTCTAAATGCTCGTTCTACTTTCGATAAATTCTTGTATGCCTCAACTACTTTCTCTTCATTTAAGACTTCCACTGGTACACTCGTCCGTATTACATACATCCCATCCAAAACTGCTTCCCGGGCTATCTTATCTTCATCCCTCTTATAGCTAAAACTGTCTTCACCTATCTCCAATATAAAATGCTTCCCTACCTTGTATTTATTCAGCACTTTGCCTACCTTTAATCCTATCCTTGCCTTGCCTGTTAATCTACGCACCTGCCTCTGTGTCGCTTTGACTATCTTGTCCAATTCCTTCTCTGTTGCCTTCAAAAGTGCTTCTCGTTTCAACCCTCGCTCTTCAGCTAAATATGGATTCTTACATACGATCAATCGCTCTCCAGGATAATCAGGATGGCTTATCTCTACTAAATCCCTCCTATCAAATAATCCAGGTTGTATAGTGCCGTCTTCTACAAGTCTTTTTATGTTCGCAGACCGCAACGCACTGATCCATTCATACCCTTCTTTCCCTCTTAAGTCCTGTTCTATCCGTGCCTGTGTTATCATACCTCTATCACCTACCACTATCACACGGTTTATCTTGAACTTGTTGCTTATCCTGTCCACTTGTTTACTAAAGGTCTTTGGGTCTGCAGTGTTACCATTAAATACTTCTATACTTACAGGACATCCCTGCTCATTACATAATAACCCATACACTATTTGCAGATTGTTCCTTCTCTCATCTTTGCTGTGTCCGTAGAATGCCAGCGGACAACTCTTGCCTTCAAAATAGCTGGAACTGACATCGTAAAATATTAAACTACCTTCCCTTATATGCTTGCTCGCAAGCCTTCTTTCTATCCTCTCCTTCTGATTAACCAACCAGTCCATTGCACTGTATAATTCATTCTCATCTGCATCCTTTATGTTTAACACCTCACCAAGTGAGCTCAACAGCGTATCCTCTGATAGCCCCCTTGCTGTCGCAAGCTTACTGCTCGGCTGAATGATCCTTGATACTATCATCCCTATCACTAAATCCCTCTCCCGTGTTCGTTTACTGTAAATAATCTCATCCAATCCTAATTTCTTTATCGTCCCTACACATGCTGCTACATGCCCGT
>JBMFUY010000300.1:0-1420 GCA_049966275.1 bacterium | reverse complement strand
AATGCTCTGGTAAGTTTTCTTTTTCTTTCATAGGAAGATTATAGCAGAGCCTAAGCTTTAAACGAGAAAATAATATAGAAACTTACAAAATCTTCTACTTTTCAATCCCATAAGGCAGATTACCAACTTAAATGACCTGAGAGAGGCCCATAAAGTATTGAAGGAGTTTCAATCCCATAAGGCAGATTACCAACAGAAAACAATTATCCTCTTCAGCTTGCGATAGCTACAGTTTCAATTCCATAAGGCAGATTACCAACTGTTAAAGGAGGCTTAAAATGGAATACTTGGTAAAGTTTCAATCCCATAAGGCAGATTACCAACAATCAATACGACAGAAGTATGGAACGAGCTTTTCAAGTTTCAATCCCATAAGGCAGATTACCAACGCTAGCGTAAAAGTTAAAGATGAAGCAGATATGAAGGTTTCAATCCCATAAGGCAGATTACCAACTCAAATGCTTATTCTTTGATGACATCAGCGAAGAGGTTTCAATCCCATAAGGCAGATTACCAACATTAATGAAGTAAATTATTACAAAAATTTAATTGGCGTTTCAATCCCATAAGGCAGATTACCAACCATCTCAGGAGAATACACGTTCTCATATCTGCTCATGTTTCAATCCCATAAGGCAGATTACCAACTTACATCTACATTGCGGGCGAGTACACATTCGCATAGTTTCAATCCCATAAGGCAGATTACCAACACGATGGAGAATAGATTTCTCCATATACCTGTGGAGTTTCAATCCCATAAGGCAGATTACCAACAAGTTTTTGAAAGATTTATCAAATCTGGGGTAGTGTTTCAATCCCATAAGGCAGATTACCAACGAGGCTTTTGTCAATGATAGGTATAGATTAAACAGTTTCAATCCCATAAGGCAGATTACCAACAGGATTGGGACTACTGGACAGAAGTCCTCAAGTCGTTTCAATCCCATAAGGCAGATTACCAACTTGGACAAGGTAGAAAAAGGTTCTACCAACATCTTGTTTCAATCCCATAAGGCAGATTACCAACTTTTATCGCAGATTATAAGAGAAAGACCCGATATGGTTTCAATCCCATAAGGCAGATTACCAACTTTCAAGTATTTCTCAATTTAAACAAAATGCTATAGTTTCAATCCCATAAGGCAGATTACCAACAAAAGAAAAACAAGAAAAAAAGGCTCAGGCAAAAACGTTTCAATCCCATAAGGCAGATTACCAACATCTAGTATTCGGTACTTATGGAACTCCAAACTTGTTTCAATCCCATAAGGCAGATTACCAACCAAACGGCTCAACCAGTGGCAGAGGCCACCCAAAAGTTTCAATCCCATAAGGCAGATTACCAACAAGAAAGGCAGAGATTAAAAAACTTGAAAAAGCCGTGTTTCAATCCCATAAGGCAGATTACCAACGAAAG
>JBMFUY010000299.1:0-1433 GCA_049966275.1 bacterium | reverse complement strand
ATTATTTTCTATTCTCTGTACATATGTTTACTTTTTAGTGGCAACATTTATATATTTGTATTACCTAATAGGTTATATGACGTCAAAAGAACCTTGGATTGAGAAAATAGTTAAAGAAGCTAAAAAAATCTATGGCCCTGTAGAAGTAAAGTTTATTAATGGCCATTATTACCTCTACAAAGTAAGCAGCGTATATGATAAAACTAAAGGCAGGGCTAGAAAAATATCCGGTGATTATATAGGTGCTATAACACCAAACGGATTGGAAGAAACCAGAAGAAGACCTAGATCTGTATTTGAATATGCTAATGGTAAATTACTTTACTCTCTGCTGGAAGAAATATTGCCAAATCTAAAAAAATATTTTCCTGATTCGTGGAAAGAACTCGTTGCACTTGCTATTGTGAGAACAATACGGAATACTCCCATTAAATACGCTAAAGATGCATGGGAAAAATTGTATGTAAGCGAAGAGATCGATGCCTCTATGTCACCGAATACAATAATAGATAGGTTAAGGTCCGTAGGTTCTGATTGGTATAGTGTAAGTGAATTTTACAGGGCATTAATGGTTAAGGGTGAATATTATCTTTTTGACCTATCCTCAATATTCTCAAGGTCTGTGAATATCAATATAGCAGAAAAGGGGTATAATAAAGAGGCATTATATGTTAACCAGATAAACTTCAGTATGATTTATTCAAGAGGCAAAAGGATACCTGTTATGTTGAAAGCGATACATGGATCAATAAGAGATGTAAAAGAACTGAAAGAGATACTTCATGAATTTCCTATGGAAGATTGTATACTGATAATGGAAAGGGGATTTTATTCGATAGAAGAATTGAATAAAATGGCAGAAGAAGGTGTGTACTTTATACAGCCAATGAGAAGGAATTCCATACACATAGATTATGGAGCGAAATATGAAGGGTCATTTGTGTACAGGGAAAGGGGAATAAGGTACGGAAGAAAGAAAGTAGAGGGGTATACAGAATATATTTACGAAGATGCCCTGCTGAAAGGGGAAGAGCTATCAAATATAATAAAAAAGGGCATAGAAGGTAAAGAGAATGAAATCGAAGAGAACAGATTAGGTAAAATCACAATAATAACGAATCTGGATTTAAAAGGGGAGGAAATCTATAATATGTATAAGATGAGGGAGGACATAGAGCAAGCCTTCGATGCAATGAAGAATGAACTTGAGAACGATAAGAGTTATTTGCAAGATGATGATGCGGTAAGAGGGTATTTTTTTGTATCGTATATATCATTATATCTGTATTATGCAGTACAGAATAGAATCAGGGAAGTGGGAATGAACAGCAAGATATCAGTAAATGAGCTTTTACTGTATTTATCGAAGGTATATGCGATAAAATATGGAGATGGGAGGATAATGTATGGTGAGATACCGAAGAAAGTAGAAG
>JBMFUY010000298.1:0-1436 GCA_049966275.1 bacterium | reverse complement strand
ATGCACAGGGAGATGAAGGGAGACGGGTTAAAGCGCCTATTTTTGAGGAATGGCAAGAAGGTGGAGATGGACCTCTGCCTATATGCCATAGGAAGAACGCATCTCGAAATTTCCACAATCATCTCCCTGGAAGATCATAAAGAATTGGAAGGAGCAATAGAAATACACAAAAGATTGACTGGCATTGAAATCATAGAAAATGCATCTCAAAAGATAATTGAATTTGGAAAACATGCTGTTGAAGCAATAGTAAAAGCAATAGAAAATCCCTACAAATCAACAGTAAAAATATTGAAAAATTTAGGTTTATTTACATTTAATCCGTTAGATAAAATTAACGCAAAACTCTAGTAAATAATTTTAAAAATAGACACAGGATTCTGAAAAATAGCGATAAATAATGTTTTTATATACGAAACTCATGAGTACTGAAAAAATTTATTACCCAAATATAAATTTTATTCTTTTGTGAAAAAAGCATTGAAAAAGGATAATTTATTTCGGGTTACAGATTTCGATGCTGATTTCCTGGACTGGTATTTTTCAGTCCAGAATGAAAAGGAGCTTAATGATGTTTTAAAAATTAAAAATTATAACAAAACTCATTCAAAAGAGCTACATAAAAGGTACAGGGAGAGGCATCCTGAAAAAATAAGAGAATATAATAGAAAGAGGTACATGGAAATTAAAAATGATCCTGAAAAATACGGGGAAGTCCTTGAAAAGAGAAGGAAATACTATAGAGAATATAACAAAAAAAGATACTGGGAACTGAAGAACGACCCTGAAAAATACAAAGAATATCTTGAGAAAAAGAGGAAGTATTATAAGGAGAGGTACTGGAAGATTAAGAGTGATCCAGTAAAATATCAGGAATTTTTAAGGAAAAAAAGAGAATGGTTGAACAGAAAATATAAAGAAAAGATCCGTGAATATTCGAAGAATTACCGCGAAAAATTGAAACAAGACCCCAAAAAATACGAAGAATATTTAGCAAAAGCAAGGGAGAGATCCCTAAAAAATTATTATAAGATTAGGAATGATCCAATATTATATGGAGAGTATTCTAAAAAAAAGAGAGAATATATGAAAGAATACAACAAAAGGAAGTACTGGGAATTGAAAAATGACCCTGAAAAATACAGGGAATATCTTGAGAAAAAAAGGGAGTATTACAAAGAGAGGTATTGGAAGATTAAGAATGATCCTGTAAAATATCAGGAATTTTTAAGGAAAAAAAGGGAATGGCTGAACAGAAAATATAAGGAAAAAATACATGAATATTCAAAAAATTATCGTGAAAGATTGAAGCAGGACCCAAACAAATATGAGGAATACTTAGCAAAAGCAAGGGAGAGATCCCTAAAAAATTATTATAAGATTAGGAATGATCCAATATTATATGGAGAGTATTCTAAAAAAAAGAGAGAATATAT
>JBMFUY010000297.1:0-1442 GCA_049966275.1 bacterium | reverse complement strand
GCAGCAAGCAAGGCAGCAGCATTTGTTCTCGCAAGCAAACCTGTCCTGCCTACAAATGTCGTTAATTATGCATCAATAACTCTTGATTACAATGGCTCAGCAACTTATCCTAACCCATTCCAACAGATGATAAAACTTAATATCAGTCAACAAGGATTTCTGACTTATAACGGAGCTTTTGCTGATTTTGAACTGTTTTATCCCAATGGAACAATAATACCTGCTTGGATAGAAAGCAACCAGAGTGGAAACTTAATAATTTGGGCAAAGTTGAGCAACACGATTTACTCACCTTCTTCACTTAACCCTGCTGCTAATGTTATCTATATTGGATTTAACACGAGCAAGAACTTCTTGAGCAGTAGTGGAACTGTAGGAATTGGAGAAGCTCCTCAATTAAGTCCAACTTATGCCGAATACGACGATGGGGCGAGCGTGTTCAATTATTATACCAATTTTGCAGGAACGAGCACACCAAGTGGTTGGACTGTTAGTGGAACAGTAACAATAAATAATGGAATGTCTATATCTGGTTCAAGTAGTGGGAGCCAAATAGAATATACTGCTGGAACATTTGGAACAAGTAGTTTAGACTGGTATGGTTATGCTACTGTTCCTACAGGTGGTAGTGGTTATTATACTAATTTTGGTTGGTATTCTCCTTCTAATAGTAACAGTCAAGGAAATAGTTGGTTTACCTATTATGGTCAATCTAATTATGGTTATGGATATGTAACAAGTTCTGGCGGTCAAGCTACTTCATACTCTAATATTGCCGCTGGTTCTTCTCCAAATTATGTATTTACCGTAGACAATGATGGCACAAATGCACACTATGCTATAAATTATGCTTATCAATCGCCAATTTACGCAATGCAGACATCAACAAATTATATAGGATTTAGAAATGGTGCAGGTTCTTCAGGAGGAGGTGCAAATGTTTTTGTTCAGTGGGTTCGTGTCCGTGCCTACCCGCCAAACGGTGTGATGCCAAGCTACAGCATCAGTGGCGCAACCTTGAGCATCAGCCCGAGCACAAGCACCTACCCAAACGGCAACATCGTATTTGCAGCTGTTGCACCCCAAGCACAGCAACTTGCGAGATTGAATACCCAGTTGGCACAGTTGTAGCCACAGGTACAGGCTGGGCAAGCTACACCATAAGCAACGTGCTGGCAGCGGGAAGCTACACGGCAAGCGCCAACGTGGTGGGCTATACTGGAAACACGACTGGAACGATAACGATAAACAAAGGTACGCCGTCTTTGACTTTAACAACGACGCCAAGCGCTTCATTTGCTTACAACGGCACGCCGATAAAGGCAAGCTATGGGATAAGCACATACCTAAACCAGCTAAGCGCCAATTTCTACCTAAACAAGGCACTGATAGCCACAACCGCAACCTCCGGCAACTACGTAAGCTCAGCCGCAGCTGGGACC
>JBMFUY010000296.1:0-1451 GCA_049966275.1 bacterium | reverse complement strand
AAGTGCTTATAAAAGCTTATAATTTTATTATTGAAAGTGGGCTGACGGGTTGGTAATCTGCCTTATGGGATTGAAACGATTATTCTCCATCGTCTTCTTCCATTTCTTCTACGGCGTTGGTAATCTGCCTTATGGGATTGAAACCTCTTAAGCTACATCGTGATTAGCTGATAACATTATAGTTGGTAATCTGCCTTATGGGATTGAAACACTTCCTCTACTGATGAAAAAATCAACTGCATAGTAAGTTGGTAATCTGCCTTATGGGATTGAAACTTCTTGGATATGGTTCGAATAGTGGAGCCTGCGATACTAGTTGGTAATCTGCCTTATGGGATTGAAACTCAACGCCAGTTTGACAATTACCTTAGGCACTGTGTTGGTAATCTGCCTTATGGGATTGAAACGCACGTAAGTTCAGACTCAAATGTCCAGAGATTTAGAGGTTGGTAATCTGCCTTATGGGATTGAAACCCTTAGAACCCAATCAACCCAGACAGGCAAGGTGTAGTTGGTAATCTGCCTTATGGGATTGAAACAGCAAAAACATTTTCTTCTTTCTCCTTACTTTTTATGGTTGGTAATCTGCCTTATGGGATTGAAACAGCTTTTGGGCTTCCTTTAGGTCATTTAAGACCCATGTTGGTAATCTGCCTTATGGGATTGAAACTGGACGCCAGTACAAGTCATATCTCTTGAGATCCTGGTTGGTAATCTGCCTTATGGAATTGAAACCCCAGTATTCCAAGCTATTATACTGTTCAAGTAAACGTTGGTAATCTGCCTTATGGGATTGAAACTCTTCTTCCTCAAAGACGTTCTCTTCAAAGGAAACGGTTGGTAATCTGCCTTATGGGATTGAAACTCTATACGGTAGGTCTCATTAACGAATCTTTCTCTGTTGGTAATCTGCCTTATGGGATTGAAACTCTAACTTCTAACTCGAGGGGGTTTCCCTCAATCTGTTGGTAATTTGCCTTATGGGATTGAAACGAATCACTATTGGTTTGCAGAATACTGTTTATTTTCGTTGGTAATCTGCCTTATGGGATTGAAACATATTTCTATGTAGAAATCGGGCTCTTCGAATGTGTTGGTAATCCGCCTTATGGGATTGAAACTAATCGTCTAACAACCTTGCGACGTCCAAAACTTGTTGGTAATCTGCCTTATGGGATTGAAAAGTAGAAGATTTTGTAAGTTTTTATATTATTTTCTCGTTTAAAGCTTAGGCTCTGCTATAATCTTCCTATGAAAGAAAAAGAAAACCTGCCAGAACATTTAAAAGACATTGAAGAACTAAGAAACATTCAATCTTCAGATGCTCTTTTTAAGCTAATCATGAAAAATCCCGATAACATAAAAACATTCCTACAAGCCTACGAACCAACACTAGCCAAACATCTTGATTTAGAAAACATAAGAGTGTTAGACACAGAAAAATACAATAC
>JBMFUY010000295.1:0-1468 GCA_049966275.1 bacterium | reverse complement strand
CACTTCTACTCCTTCTCCAGATATTTTAGGGAACAATGCATATCTTTTATGAATATCGTTGTCAAGAGTGTCAGTTAAATAGACATTTATCCGCTCTTCATCACTTAACATATATCCATTATCTTGTATAAACTGAGAAAGCTTAAGATGCGCTATTGCATATGGAGCAATAAGATACTCAAATCCATAAAAGTTTTTTAATAAGTGTTCTTTTATCAAACTCGGTCTTGATCCAATATCAGTATCTTCTATTGCTTTCTTAAATGATTCTAAAAGAAATGTGCCTGTTCCTGTCGCAAAGTCTAAGACAGTTACCTCAGAATCTTTTAGCCCGTCTACTCTAAAATTATCCTTTAATAGTTTGTCTATGCTATTTACTATAAATCGAACAATCGGTATTGGTGTATAGTAAACTCCTTTTGCTTTTCTTTTTGCCTTATCATATTCTGCTAAGAATTTCTCATAGAAATAAACATATGGATCTTCATAATTATATGTTTTTTTGAATGATAAAATATTATCGAACTTGGATTTATCTACACTGTTAAGTATAATTATTATCGCATCTATAATCCAACGTATATTTTTGGGGATCTCCTCTATCTCTATGGTCTTAAAAAGCTCTCTTAATGCCCCTACAGACTTTGGTATAAAGTTAAATGCATTTCTTTCATCTATCGCAGTGCTTGAGTTCAATCGTGATAAAAGTAGCCCATAAGTTATTGTTTGAGCGTAAGCATCGGCAAATTCTTCCAATGTAAGATCATCTATCAGTGTTTCTTTAAGCAATGAATAAAGCCCGTTTGCACCAACTAAACGCTCCTTAAATTGACTAGTTTCACTACTGTCTACAACTTCTTTTATTAAGTCCTTGAAGATTTTTGTACGCTCAGCTAATAACACTGCTAGCTTTTCAGGGCTTGTTACTTCTTGTGGTTTGGATAAGAAGAAAGAATCAAATAGTTCAATGGTCTTCGCTATTTTATCTGCGCTAAGCGACTTATCTTTTATATCAAACAAGGTTACAGTTTTGACTTTAACCCCATTTTGGAACAGTACAAAATCGGTGTAATTAGAAAGAATGAGCGTAGGGCTCACTTTTAGATATCTTTGGAGCTGTTTGGTTTCTCGGCTTGGGTTGTCCCTTTCTATAATCTTTTCCAAATCTGTTCCTACTGGCTTCATTTCGATATATCCTATTAAAAGCCCATTCTTGAAAACCTGAAAGTCGGGTTTTCCTTCATCTCCTTCAGATTTCTTTGGTTCCTGAAGTATACGGAAGGTCTTGTCTGGTTTGATTGCATCTAGCAGATTCTCTATTGCTGTTCTATAAGTCTGCTCTGTTGCAATTTTGGCATTTTTTCTTATGTTATCAAAATATATCTCAAACTCTTTTTCATTTATCAATATAATCACCTATAGGTAAAGCATCGGCTAACAAACATATCCTCGCCTTGCTACCTTCACC
>JBMFUY010000294.1:0-1498 GCA_049966275.1 bacterium | reverse complement strand
GTTTATAGCAACATCAATAACTCGTAAGCTTGTATTTAGACTGCTCGTACTTATGATATCAACTGTTATCATAATGGAGGGTATATTTGCCATATCCTTCAGAGAGCAAGGCATAAGATACGCCTTATCAAAAGCAAATACCGTCGCTGGCATTGTGAGAGATGGGTTGACATCTTTAATGGTAATGGGTGTTATCAAAGATAGAGAATCCTACATCAAAAGATTAGGACGAGCAAAAGGTATAACAAATATACATATAGTAAGAGGGGAAGCAGTAGATAAACAATTTGGTCCTGGGCTTCCAACGGAACAGCCAAGAGATAACTTAGAAAAACTTGTGCTTTTAACGGGAAAGCCCATTTACAAAATATACGAAAACCAATCAAAGGTCTTAGTTAGAGATATAATCCCATACAAAGCTTCAAACAAAGGCATAGTAAACTGTCTTCAGTGTCATGAAGTTCAAAACGGCCAAGTACTAGGCGCTATAGATATAACACTTGACGCTACAGACATAAGATATAAAGCGTTTTTAGTAATGTTAACAACATTGCTGATATTTGTTGGGCTTTTTGGAGCAATATCTTATTTCATTTTCAGATTCTCAAAACCTTACATAAATATGTTTAATAAGCTCATAAAAAGCTTCGGGCTATTACAAGAAGGGCGATTTGAAGAAGCTAAGATAAGAGATGTTGGTATGTTAGAGAACGATGAACTAATAGATGAAGCTGGTAAGGTAGTAATATTTTTTAACAAAATGGTAGATATATTGCATAATGCTTTAAACAGCATACATCAAAAAGCTTTCATACTTATAGGCTACGATGTTATGAGCTCTGGCAATACCATAAAAGATACCGATAAAATAGTAACAGAGCTAGCGAATATATATAAATTCAAAAAAACCATAGAAAAGGATAGATCTAAAGAAGATATATACGAAAGGCTACGCCTAATACTAGAAAACTACATGTCTTTGGATAAATTTAGCCTATACGAAGTAAACTACGATAAAATGAAGCTAATATTTGCAAATGGTACCGACAAACTCTGGTGCAAAGATGATATTTTAAAGGACAACAGCTGTTGCAGAGCCTATAGGACTGGTGCAGATGTCGATAGCGACGAGTTTCCAAACGTATGCAAATGTTTTATAAAAGAGTATAACGAATTTCAAAAACAAGAAGATTCTTTAGAATATTACTGTATTCCCATATATCTAAACGGGCACGTGCACAACGTGCTACAGATTGTATACGAACACTATATGAAAGATTTTGTGCAAATTATAATACCTTATATAAAAGGATATTTAGATGAAGCTATCCCTGTTATGGAATCTAAGCTTTTAATGGAAAAGTTAAAAGAACAATCTATAAAAGACCAGTTGACAGGCTTCTACAATAGAAGATACATAGAAGAAGCCATAGAGCCTATATTAAACAACGCCAAGAGAAAAGGTGAAACCATGGGTATACTAATGCTGGATATAGAC
>JBMFUY010000293.1:0-1505 GCA_049966275.1 bacterium | reverse complement strand
TGCATAAGGATTAAAAAATGTCTTATTGGCTTTGGCATCCAAAAGTATAGAAGTTCCTATATCGTCTGTTGGCCTATATGGTACTCTTCCAAAATATATATCTTCCCATTCTTTATAATATTTATATAACATATCTCCAATTTGTATATCAAACACGCTTTTCATATTATCTCCTTCAAACTCTACCATAAATAAGGGTAGGAGACCTACTTGTGTTTTATCTGTTCTATCTATAGGATTATATTTATCTAACAAATCGCTATTAACAGTAATCTTATGAGATTTCATAGCAAAAGGAGAAAAGAACATTTTTGCAATTCTGTTTCCATTGTTATCATAATAGTCACGAACCCGTACGTCTTTTGCTGTTATATTCTTATCTTCATATCCAAAAAATCTTTGTTCTATTTCCTCATAATCTTCTTTAGTTTTTGCAGTTTTAATGAGATGATTTATCATAATATAATCAAATCCAAAATTCAATATAGACAGCATTCTAAATACATCTCTCCACCAAGCTTGCATGCCTGGGTCTGACCATGAGTCACAGATATGTGCAGGTGCATTGGCGTGAGTAATCAAAAATATTCTCTGAATGCTGAAGAGATTGGTTAAGTCTGGCACGAAAAGAAGCATGTCTCCTTTGCTGTTAGCCCATACTGATGGAAAAGCTTCTCTTTCCCACGGTTCTTTCAAATGATGGTTTGTAAAATCGTTGCTAAGCTTTCTACCGTAAAGGTAGTCAATCATTCTGTCTAAAAGTTTGTCCATCTGATAACCTTTTTAAGATTTTTTTAAAGGATAAAAGTTAATATTAAAAATACAATGACTTTTATCATTTTTAGGTAGGTATATTACCAATGCGGGGTAGAATTTTGGGGGATAACGTTTCAATCCCATAAGGCAGATTACCAACAAGATGGCTCATTCATTAGAGCCATTCGTATTTCGTTTCAATCCCATAAGGCAGATTACCAACTAGTTCATAAATCACAAAGTAGATAGGTGTATAGTTGTTTCAATCCCATAAGGCAGATTACCAACGAGTTTGATTTGGCAAAACTTTTAAAGGAGGCAGGTTTCAATCCCATAAGGCAGATTACCAACATCTTGGACAAGTAGCGGCAGCCCTTGAAGCTATGGTTTCAATCCCATAAGGCAGATTACCAACGTGTCTTAACAGGGCATCGTGCCCCCCTTATAAAGGTTTCAATCCCATAAGGCAGATTACCAACGATTATAAAGAAGACTTGAAGTACAAAATGGAATGTTTCAATCCCATAAGGCAGATTACCAACTTGAAGAACTTGTTGCTTTTGACCCACAAGTCATTGTTTCAATCCCATAAGGCAGATTACCAACACTGGAAATGATTCGGAAACCGACTGGTCGTGGACAAGTTTCAATCCCATAAGGCAGATTACCAACATTAACAAAGAAGCGGATAAGGAACTCCAGAGGGAGTTTCAATCCCATAAGGCAGATTGCCAACATACCTTTTAGAA
>JBMFUY010000292.1:0-1589 GCA_049966275.1 bacterium | reverse complement strand
GTGCTCGCTGCGCTGTTCCAGCTTGGCGTTTTCAACAGCAACAACTTTGCTCCGAAGGCGCCGCCTGGCGCGTGCCAGGTCTTCAGGCCCAACGGGCCTGGCACAACCTCATTCATAAACCTAGAGGGCGAGTGCCAGGGCGAGCTGCCGGAGTATGTAGCTCGTTTTCCAGATACAACAAATCAGCCTCCAGGTTATATAAACATAACTAACTTTCAAAATTTGGAAACTACTTTAACTAATAGTTTTACTATTTCTGCCTGGTTCAAGAGCAGAGGTTGGGAACAAACACATATGCAAGGGATATTTGGTAACGAAGGAAGCATCCCTGGGAGTGGTTCCGGGCCTGGCTTTCAACTTGCAGAAAACTATTATGACTATTATCCAGTACTAATAATTGATGGCAATTGGATTTATACAACCGCTATACCAATACCAGCTACTCATGTTTGGCATAATTTAATTGGAGAGTATAATTCTACTACTGGAGCAGTAAAACTTTACTTAGATAATATATTAATAGTAAGCAATACTATTAGTTCGAACTTGCCTATAGTCGCAAAGCCTTATGTTATAGGAAACGATGCTTGGCAGGCAGCATCAGGATTTGATATATTTAATGGTACACTTGCAAATATACAAGTTTATAATATCAGTTTATCCAAGTCAGAAATAAACGCACTTTATCTTGAGGGCATAGGTGGCGCGCCGATTGACCTGCAGCATCTTGTTGGTTGGTGGCCCTTAGACGGCAACGCCAACGACTACAGTGGCAACGGCAACAACGGCGTGCCAACCAATGTTGTTTTTGTGAGTAACTGGTGGTCTGGCTACACGCTGCCATGACTGGAAATTCGTAAAGGTAAGATTAAACAAAACTTACTTCTTACAAAGGTAAGATTTAAATATGTTAAGCATAACAAGAGATTATGGCAAACGTTGAAGATTTAATAATGGTAATAAAAGACCAGGAAGAAAAGATGAATGCAATACTGCATGCCGGAGACATCATCAAGCGGGAGTTGGTGATTCCCAGAAATTCATTGAAAATGGGCGTTGCGCACATAATAACGGGGCCTAGAAGATCTGGAAAATCAGTATTTGCTTTTCAACTTACAAGTGGCGAGAACCGCGGCTACATAAACTTCAACGACGAAAGGATAAATATAGACGCTAGCGAGCTTAACAAAGTGCTTGAGGCTATCTACAGGCTGAAAGGAAACACAGATCTTTTGGTGTTTGACGAGATACAGGAAGTGCAAGGCTGGGAGCGATTTATATCGCGGCTCGTCGATTCAAAAAAGATACTCATAACCGGCAGCAATGCAAGGATGATGAGCAAAGAACTTGCGACATATCTTACAGGCAGGCATATTGATTATGTGCTACTCCCATTCAGCTTCAAGGAATTTCTTTCATACAAAGGCACAAGAATAGAAACAAACCCCTCTACTACTGAAAAATCCAGAATAATCTCTATGCTAGATGAATACCTGCATATAGGTGGCTTTCCGCTTGCTATCAAGAATGGGAGCCTGTTTCTTGCAGAGCTGTACAAAGATATTATAGAAAGGGACGTGGCTCAGAGA
>JBMFUY010000291.1:0-1623 GCA_049966275.1 bacterium | reverse complement strand
CATCACAGTTATCCAGTAACCGTAATCCCACCATGCAACTACAACTGAATGAGGAGGCATGTTAGAAGAGTTTGACATCCATTTCAGCGCGTCTATCCATGCAGGGACTGGGGCGTTTATTATAGTGGCAGAATTAACTATGCTCACAGGAACGTTGTTTTGAGGAATCCATAGGTAAACTGGAAAAGCTGTCAGCCCTACAAGCACCGCTGCCGCTGCTATCTTTTCGTATTTAAAGCCGACGTTCTGAACCTTTTTCTTACCTTTTTTCTCCTGAACCTGAGCGCCTATTTGAGTTACAGCATAGTATATCCCGATGGGGACGCCTATTACGAGAGCTAAGCCCAAAAAGTCCATGAGCTCCCCATACGAAGTACCTACATAAAAACTCCATAAAAGAAAGATCGCAAGGATTACAGAGGATATAGTCCTGCGCTTTATAAGAAAATAGCCTGCTATTACTAATAGAAGCGAGCCCAAACCATATGTAAATAAAGTTTCTAGCCCTGAGATCGGTAGCTGTTCTGCTACAGTGCTTACCACAGACGGTTTTGTCCTTAACAGAGGGTTCAGTGCTGATAAATATCTCAGGTTAACAAGATGAGGCAAAACATAAGCTATCCCTACCAGACCAATCACTATGACAGCAATAAGTACAACAAAGAAGTTCTTCCTGCTTACTATTTTTATTCTTTCATTTGTATAATAAAGTAAATTTACGATGAAAGCTAGATAGAGCAAGAGCATTGTCGGGCTGTAGATCCACGACATGCCCGGCACAGGATACACAATAGCAACAAGGGCTCCAATCGTATAAAGGAGCTCATTTAACAGCACCTGCTCGTTTATATAATTGCCAGAAACTCCAGGCTTCAGATAAACAGGAGCAAAAAGAAAAGCTAAACCAACTACGCCGTTAACGTTCTCTACACCGCCCCACATAGTCTGTGCATAGCCGATTAGCAATCCTGCTATAAGCGAGTAAACAGCCGGCACTAAATTTATCTTTTCTCTCGATGATACATTTTCAAAAGAAAAAACTAAAAACATTAACGCTAAGGGCATAAAGAGGAATGCGAAAGGCGTTCCCTTATACCAGCCAAAATCTGTCCTTATTATTAGGCCTGGCGCAGAAGAAAGCAAAAGAACACCTATAAGCCCAACGTACTTGTCTTTTGTTATCTTAAGCGAAATAAAATAAGTTGGTATTGAGATAAGAACACCAATAAATATAGGCAGTATCGCAACAAAGTCATAAAGAGATATCTTTAAGCCCAAGGCCTTTAATATTATATAAAGAATGGCTACAAGAAAGTAAAGCCCAGAAGGTGAGGTTTTTGCAAGATCCCTGCCCCAAGGATACCAGAAGCTATAATCTATCGTGTGAAAGTACTTGCTTATTCCAGACAAACCATATTTTGTTAGATCTTGGTAAACAACGTTTGTAACGTAATAATGATAAAATGGGTCAAATTCATTAAGGTAAAAGCCGTAATTAGCTGGCATTATCCTTACATAAAAGTTTAAAACGATAAGCAGAGCAAACGCTAGAATGACAGTAGCTGTGCCAAAGGACATTTTTGGCAGTTTAAGGCTCATGGTTAATATGATTATATTATGTGT
>JBMFUY010000290.1:0-1657 GCA_049966275.1 bacterium | reverse complement strand
AAACATATAGTCTTTGCTAAAGGGGGTAGGGGGTACAGGTGGATCGCACGACCCATGCTCTGCATGGGTACCCCGAACGAATGAGCAAACTTTTCTATTGCATTTTTTGGGTTGATAAACCCCAGACTTGGGCAGATGTCAGCCAGAGGCTGATCAGTCCTCCGGCTGAAGCCTCTGGCTTAAAACCGCTACATTTTTGGTTTTAAAGATTTTACAAGGAGACTATAGGTATCTGAAGGGTAGAGTGGATCAAATCTTTCATTTTACTGCTATACCCCCAAAATATTGCGCCAACCGTAGCAAAATATTTTGTTCACGAGAGGAAAATCTTCTCTGGAAAGAGAAATTATAGACGCTGATGAGACCATGGTACCGAGATCGTGAGATAACCTTATAAGGGATGTTGCATGTTTGGGTAAAATTGTCATAGAACCTTTGATCTCAAAGAGATGCAATTTTTGTCCAAGCTCAAGAACAAGGTCAACTTCAAGCCCATCCATTGTTCGTAGATAATACATAGCCGGCATTTGTCCGAAATGGAGAAACCGCTTCAGTACATCGGTTACAACAAGGGTTTCGAACAAGTTACCAAAATTCGGACTATTTAGAAGTGTTTCACGATCATGGATACCAAGCAGGTATGATGCGAGTGCAGTATCAGTGAAGTAAAGTTTAGGACTTTTTATAAGACGTTTTCCGATATTACGGTAATAGGGATACATCAGGTATACCTGGTACCCCGTCTCTAACATTGACAACCATCTTTTAGCAGTGGGAACACTAATCCCTATATCCCTTGCCATTTCAGAAAGATTAAGTATCTGTCCTGTTCTTGTAGCACAGAGCCGAAGGAACTTCTCAAACTGGTTCAAGTCTCCTACATTAGAAAGATTTCTCACATCCCTTTCAATATAAGTTGAAATATAAGAGCTACACCATATCTGTCTGTCAATTCTGCGTCGGGTTGCAATCTCTGGATAACTACCTCTCAGGATAATGTCTGTAATAGAAGTGTTGCTTTTGGAAGCCTTCAAACTTGTAGCTTTCTTTATCCATGCCGATGGCTCAATTGTTTTATTCCCATTGTTTAACCTCTCAGCAATGGAGAATGGCATCAGAGAGAGAACAGCAGTCCTTCCTGCAAGGGACTGACTTATCCCATGCATTAGGATAAAATTTTGTGAACCTGTAAGCAGCCAGCTCCCGGGTTTTCTTTTTTCATCTATTTTAGTTTTAATGTAAGAAAGGAGTTCTGGCACATATTGAATTTCATCAATAATTACTGGAGGTGGATATCGCTCAATAAAACTCACGGGATCCTCCCTTGCTCTCATTCGTACATCCGGATTCTCAAGAGAAACGAACCTGTGCGTCTTTAAAAACATTGTTTTGAGAAGAGTAGTTTTCCCAGATTGCCTTGGACCTGTCACAACAATCGCTGGAAATGTTTCAGCAGCCCTCAAAATTGTTTTGGCAAGTGTTCTTGGTTTAAACATACTGCTAATATAGCCTGTATTTTTAATATGTCAAATTAAATGTTCAGGATAGAATAACAACGAGATAATTGCGTCTATATTCTCGTTAACCCGAAAAATGCATTTGCGAAATAGGGAAGTTTGTGTAATGAGTGATAACCCCGCGTCAAATATAGGTATTC
>JBMFUY010000289.1:0-1666 GCA_049966275.1 bacterium | reverse complement strand
GCTAGAAAGCTTTAAATATATTTTCCCTTTTTTCTTTTGTGTTAGATGGATAACGAATATATTATTCAATAAAAATTAAAGAAAAAAAAATAAATTATATTGGTGATAGGTTAGGCTCAAGCTGTGCTGATATAAACCTATTGAGTTCAGCAACAGGCAGTCTAATCTGCTTCTTGTCATCTCTGAATCTTACTGTAACAGTATCATAATTATTTGAGTCTTTGTTGATTGTTTCATAATCAACTGTTATACAGAAAGGAATGCCAATTTCATCCATCCTTGCATATCTTCTTCCAATAGATCCTGATGAATCAGTTTCAATATTGAACTTTGTTTTCAATGAATTGTAGATTGAAGTGGCTTTTTTCTCAATTGATTCATCATTCTGCAACGGAAGCACTGCTGCAACATACGGAGCAATGTAAGGCTTCAATTGGAGGAATGTCCTATCCTCACTCTTTTTGAAGAAAATATCAATAAGCATCCATATATTCCTGTCAACTCCAAAAGAAAGTTCAAGCACATTTGGCATTATCCTCTTTCCATCAGATTCTATAGATAGATCCTGCTTTGAGCCTTTTGTATGTGCATTTAGGTCATAATCGCCTCTATAGTGTATGCCTCCTATCTCTTTAAATCCGCCCCAGCTTTCAACATCAACCTCAACATCCATATGTATCTTATTGTAGAATGCCTTGCTGTCTCCTCCCTTTTCAAAGAATCTGATCTTTTCAGAAGGGACTCCTATAATATTTTCATAAAAGTAGTCAACAAATGCAACATGGTAGGCATAGAATTCTGGTATATTATATCTCTTTATCATATCATTTATAGTGATGCGCTCCTGCTCTCCATTATCATACATTACAACATTAACAATCCTGTCTTTGAATGTTCCTAAGTTCACCTTCCATGCATCTGGATTGAAGAATATCTGCAACTCTGCCTGCACAAGCTCCCTCATTCTGTACAAGCCCTGCCTTGGCGATATCTCATTCCTGTAAGCCTTGCCTATTGTTGCAAGCCCGAGCGGAAGCTTCTTTCTGAGTATATTGAACTCTCTATAGAAATTGAGATATATTGATTGAGCAGTTTCCGGCCTCAAATAGCCTTTTTCAAGATGCTCTGGGCCTAAATAAAGATCAAACATCATGTTGAATGCCTTTGCATCAGAAAGGTAGCTTTTGCATTTCGGGCATTTTATCTTCTTATCTTTTATTATTTTGTTTATTTCATCTGCATTTGCGCCTTCAGATACCTTTATGCCGAGATCATTGAGCAGGACATCAGCCCTATAATAAGTGCCGCATTTCTGGCATCCTACTAATATATCATTGAACAGCGAGGCATGGCCTGAAGCAACAAGCGGCTTTTCAGGTAGTATTGTTGAGCAGTCAAGGAAGTGGAAGTTGTCTGGAAGTGTAAAATATGAGATCCAAAGATCCTCAAATTTTCTTTTTATAAGTGCACCAACATGCCCATAATCATAAATTCCTGAAATTCCACCATAAATTTCAGCGGCAGGTGCAAAGAATCCTCTTTTCTTGGCTAGCGCAAACAAATCCTCAGAATTCATAGCATTCACTTTATTTTTTAAATTTTTTATTTATATTTAATTATTTTATATTTATTAATTATATTAAATCTATTTTATTTATTTACTTAT
>JBMFUY010000288.1:0-1673 GCA_049966275.1 bacterium | reverse complement strand
TTCCACGTATTAATTGTTACATGCCAATACATGAATCTAAGATCATCAGTTCCATTTCTTATTACTATGGTATGCTTTAACCAATTTTCATCGTCTCTCTTAGGATAGTCGGTCCTAAAGTGTGCACCCCTGCTCTCAGTTCTATTAAGTGCTGCCTTAGCTACCATGAATGCATTATCTAATAAATTCATGGTTTCAAGCGCAGCAACTAAGTCTGTGTTATAAACATATCCTTTATCTTCAATATATGAATTATTTATAAACATTTTTCTTAATTCCAATATTTTTGATAATCCTTCAGACATGCCTTTACTATCCCTAAAAACGTAGAAATTCTTTGACATGGTTTCCTGTATTTCATGTTTAATTTTATATGAAGGCTCTCCGCTTTCTCTTTTAAGCAATCCCCAAACCCAATCCTCTTCAGCTTTAGTCCTCTTAGGTTCTGGTCCATCGGGGAAATCAGAGCTTAAAGCATATTGAGCAGCAAGCTCTCCAGTAATTCTACCGCTTGTTAAGCACTCAGCAGTACTATTACTTCCCAACCTATTAGCTCCATGTATTGATGCGGCGCTTGCCTCACCTGCAGTAAACAATCCTTTAATCCACATACCATTTTCATCTAAAACCCTATAATATGGATCAGCATTAATACCTCCCATATGATAGTGCATAGATGGGAAGACTGGTAAAGGCTGTTCTACAGGATCTATACCATCATATCTTATCGCTATTTCTCTAATTGATGGTAATTTATCATTTATTTTCTCTTCACCTAAATGTGTTAAGTCTAAAAGTAAGTAAGGCATATTTGTAGATTCATCAATAAATGCCCTCCCTTCCAAGAATTCCTTAACCATACACCTGCTAACAACATCTCTTGGTGCAAGCTCTTTCATCTTTGGAGCGCAATCACTTCTAAGCATAAACCTTTCTCCTTTATTGTTTAATAGAACCCCTCCTTCCCCTCTCGCACCTTCTGTAATTAAGATACCTTGAGGCACTATCCCAGTTGGATGGAATTGTACAAATTCAGGATCTTTAACAGGGACTCCTGCTCTAAATGCCATTGCTAGACCATCTCCAGTAGCTGTATGAGAATACGTTGTAAACGAGTAAAGCCTCCCAACACCGCCTGTTGCTATAATAGCAGCCTTACTCTTAAACAAATAGAGCTTCCCATCTTTCATATTTATTGCATATAATCCTTTATATATACCATTTTCAACAACAAAATTAGTTACAAACCATTCATCATATCTTTCCCACTTATCATATTGTAATAATTTATTGTATAAAGTCCTCATCTCATTATGGCCTACTTTGTCTGTAGACATTGTTGCCCTAGGATATGAATGGCCCCCAAAAGGTCTTTGTGCTATTCTTCCATCTTCTCTTCTGCTCCATGGCATACCCCAATGATCTAAAAGTAGTATTTCTTCAGGCATTAGTTTAACGAACATCCATACAGCATCTTGATCTGCTAGAAAATCACTACCTTTTATTGTATCCCATGCATGTAGTGCTAAACTATCTCCTTCTTCTGGATATAAAACAGCAGATGTTCCTCCTTCAGCAGAAACACTATGGCTTCTCATTAAATGAATTTTACTTACAACACCTACATCAAGTTTATCTCCATATTTTCTCTTTATCTCAACAGCGGCTCTAAG
>JBMFUY010000287.1:0-1683 GCA_049966275.1 bacterium | reverse complement strand
GCTTTTTTATGTCTATTGAGGTAGAGTTATGTGTTTAATTTCTCACTCGAGGTATATATCATATAATAGCAATGTGTAAAATGAAAAATATCATTGTTTAATAATGCTTTAAAGCCTTTTCTATCAATCTTTTAATAATATTCATGATACATACCATTGCAAATAATATAGCATATTGTACATTAAATATGGAGGTATTCACATGAAAAAAATAGCGGAAAAGGAAATGCTAATGAGGTCATTGGCAGTAAACACTGTAGAAATCTTAGACTATTTTAAGGACATCATCATCGAGTCTGTAGATGATGCCATTGATGTGGTAAAACCAGAAGGTGTGGTAGCATACAGCTACTTTCTGCAAGGCATGACTGAAGACGTAGGATACTATATTCCAGATGAAGCGCTATACAATTACGTATGGGGTAGAGTATTTGAATACCTGCAGCAAAACTTTAACAAAGTAGCTAAAGATTTACAAATAGCATTTGACAAAGATTATTCTCAGTTAAACCCTATGGATAAACTTGAGATATTGGATTACTTTATAAGAATAAACGGCATTAAGACTATAGTTTACGATACGCTTTGCAAGGTCATCAAAGGTATCATGAACAGTGAAATAGAGTTAAAACACGACTTATTAGAAGGAATAGAGAATATCTAATGGAAAACATCTTCAAGAAAATCATACGTTTTTTCAGCAAGCTTTTCAACGATACTCCCCCTCCTCCTTCTAATCCAAAATCATATCCATATCCGCAGCAACAAAAGCAAAATAATCGAAACCATTTACAAGAAAAGCTTGACTTTGGAAAAGATATGGAAAAAATGGCACAAGATCTTTTTAGTTTCAGAGCACCGAAGCATTGGAAATATAAGTTCAATCTATTCCGTCCAGAATGGAGAACCGATATAGACATATTAATCACCTATCCATTTAAATGTGTCATAGACATCAAATCTTCTAACGGCTATATGTTTAATCAATACAAAGATATTGTCAAGATAAAAGACAAATCACAAAAGCTATTGCATCAAGACAATCTTTTAAGACAGTTGAACTTTACTGGCTCAAACGTCATCATTGTCTGGTGTCCTAGGGCTACTAAACAGCTTGTCCAGAAAGAACGGATAAACAATAAGCTTGTAGTGTTGTGCAATGGGTCAGAAGCTCTGCTTATCAATACAATCCAAGAAATATTTGAGGTGAAACATGTATAAAGAAGTATCTCCTAAGAATAGGACAATAGCACTTGTATTAGCTCTTCTATTAGGTTTGTTTGGCGTTCAAAGAATGTATGTAGGAAGATACACCTCTGGCATTGCTATATTGATAACCTATTTGGTTGTCTTCATATCAGCAACAATATTGCCTCCTATTGTTTTAATCAACATGGGCATTGCGCTATTTGATGTCTTATGTATAATCACTGGACGCTTTAAGGATAAGGATGGCAAATTAGTTTTAAATTGGTACTAAGAAGATTTCGGGCTGAGCTTTACTGCAGTCCCATATGCAATAACTTCATTCATCGACTGTCCTTGCCCTGCATCAAACTCTGTGCTGTCAAATCTCACTCCAATAACAGCATCAGCCCCAAGAGCTTGGGCTTTTTCTATCATCATTTGCATAGCTTGTTCTCTGCTTTCTATTACCATCTTGGCATATCCTTTTTGTTCTCC
>JBMFUY010000286.1:0-1721 GCA_049966275.1 bacterium | reverse complement strand
GAATACCTATATTTGACGCGGGGTTATCACTCATTACACAAACTTCCCTATTTCGCAAATGCATTTTTCGGGTTAATCAATTTGCTCAGCCCAATATATTATGCTTCTACAAAAACTTGACATCCTATTATTCTTTATATATACAAATAAACATCCAAGGGGAGCTGTAAAAGGCTGAGAATCCTTAAAGGATAAACCCTTTGAACCTGATCTGGATAATACCAGCGCAGGGAATGGATGTTGATCTTATCAACAATTCTTATGTCAACAACCCAGCGCACTCTCAGCAAACAGCAGCCTCCATGGAAATAAAAATTCAGGAGGTTTTTATGGAAAAAAGGCAAGGGTTGTTCGCCAATGTTACAGAGGCGGATATAACAAAGGCAATAGCAAGATCATATCTTAAACAGCTTGAGGAGTACGCACAGTGCGATGTTGTGATTGTAGGTGCAGGGCCAAGTGGCTTGATGGCAGGTGCAGAGCTTTCTCGTTTAGGGCTCAAAACATTGATTGTGGAACGCAACAATTACCTTGGTGGTGGTTTCTGGATTGGTGGTTACCTTATGAATAAGGTCACGCTAAGGGAGCCAGGTCAGGAAATACTTAAAGAACTTAATGTGCCTTACGAAGAAGCTGGTGAGGGACTCTATGTTGCTGATGGTCCTTATGCAACTTCAAAGTTGATAGCACATGCATGCGAAACAGGTGTGAAGTTCCTTAATCTAACACAACTTGATGACCTTATTGTAAAGAACAAGAGGGTAACAGGAGTGGTGATTAACTATGCTCCTGTCTCGGCTATGCCAAGACAAATAACCTGTGTGGATCCAGTTGCCATTGAATCAAAAATCGTAATAGATGCAACGGGTCATGATGCAGTGGCTACAAAAAAATTAGAAGAGCGAGGTATGCTGAAAACAAAGGGTATGGGATTGATGTATGTACAGGAGTCAGAAGATGCGGTTGTTAATTTAACTTCAGAGGTATTCCCAGGCCTAATCGTAACAGGAATGGCAGTTTCAACTACGTATGGATTACCACGTATGGGACCTACTTTCAGCGGAATGTTACTTTCAGGAAAGAAAGCAGCTGAAATAGTAAAAGCAGGGATTGAAAAGGTTTAACAGACAGGCTGGTTGTATTGCAATGACAAGAATTAAAAAATTATTTGACATTCATTTTTAATATGTTATATAGTTAAAGTTTACAATTGCTAGCGTAGCTCAATTGGTAGAGCAGCTGATTTGTAATCAGCAGGTTAAGGGTTCGAGTCCCCTCGCTAGCTTTGTATTTTTTATATTTAGGTGAGGTGCCCGAGTGGCTAAAGGGAGCAGTCTGTAAAACTGCCGGCCGTAGCGCCTACGAAGGTTCGAATCCTTCCCTCACCATTGAAATAGTTGATTTTTTAAAATTATAGTTGATATTATATAGAAAAAGTATAAGAAAGTATAAATTGAGCGGGAATAGCTCAGTTGGTAGAGCTCCAGCCTTCCAAGTTGGTGGTCGCGGGTTCGAATCCCGTTTCCCGCTTGTGCCCATGTAGCTCAGTTGGTAGAGCACTTCCTTGGTAAGGAAGAGGTCACCGGTTCAATCCCGGTCGTGGGCTAAAAGATTTGTTTACAAGATAGAATGTTAGCAATAATAAGGAGGTAGAATTAAAAATGGGAAAGGCAAAATTTGAGAGGACGAAGCCGCACCTGAATGTAGGTACGATAGGGCAC
>JBMFUY010000285.1:0-1721 GCA_049966275.1 bacterium | reverse complement strand
CTTTTTTTCTAATATTCGAAGAATACCTATATTTGACGCGTGACCCTTCCCTTCGGGTGGGTACCCCATCACTCATTGCACAAACTTCCCTATTTCGCAAACGCATTTTTTGGGTTAAGACACGTTAACCATTTCATGGTTATAAAACAAAGATAATAATAATGCAACCTCACATCTGTAGGAAAAAGAAAGCATAGATCAGAACAGATCTGATCTATGCTTCTTATATCAACATTACAAACGTGTATACAGCTTATATGCTGATAGCCAGCTTCTATATCCAGTTACTCTGCAAGTATCTTGTTGATATTTTCAAATATTTCCTGCGGGGTCCACATACCTTCTGGCTTTGTAACTCCATCTGTCATCTTCATGTAAAACTGGTATATCCTTCTTCCCTGTACGCCGAATATTTTACCGGTTATCCCTTTTGAAAGATCAGAGGCAAGGAATACTACAACCGGAGAGATATGCTCAGGTGCCAGTTCCTTCTCTTGACCCTGAAACATTGGTAGATCCTCGGTCATCCTTGTATATGCTATTGGAGCAATCGCATTTACTGTAATACCAGCCTTCTCAAGTTCCATGGCATCTGTTTTTGTCATAGAGTATATGCCACCCTTTGCAGCGCTGTAATTGGTTTGTCCAAAGTTGCCCATTAAACCAGCGATGGATGTTGTATTGATAATCCTTCCACCCTGTCCCTGTTCTTTCATAACCCTTGCTGCTGCCTGGCTCATGGCAAATGTCCCCTTAAGATGCACAGCGATCACAATGTCGAATTCTTCCTCTGTCATTTTTAGTAGCGTTTTGTCTCTGAGAATACCGGCGTTGTTCACAAGAATATCAAGTCTTCCAAAGGCATCTAAAGCTGTTTTTACTATGTTTGCAGCTCCCTGCATCGTAGCAACAGAATCATAATTAGCAACTGCACTTCCTCCCATCTTTTTAATCTCATCAACAACCACATCAGCAGCCTTTGTTGAAGCACCAGAGCCATCACGTGAACTACCAAGGTCATTAACGACAATCTTTGCACCTTCTTTTGCCATTGCAATTGCATGCTGTCTACCAATACCAGAGCCTGAGCCAGTAATTATTGCCACTTTGCCATCCAGAAGTCCCATACACATACCTCCTTTGTTTTTGATAAAATAATCAATAAAAATTTATTGATAGGATGTCAATAAAAATCAAAGCTTTGGTCACTGGTTAAAAATAGCTTGCAAATGTTTAAAAAGGGTGTAATATAAGTATATGCATAGTTATACTGAACAAAGGAAGGGCAAACGTATAAAAGCAAAGTTGCGAGTTAATTGCAAAAGCGAAGGTGTTTTCTTTTCTGATTTTACAAGGGACATCGGACCTGGAGGGATAGGCATAGAAACATCCGCGATGCTCAGAGAAGGAACAACAGTGGAGATATTTATTCAGCTCCCCAACGAAAAAGAACCACTTATATTAAAGGGAAAGGTTATCTGGACAAACCTGAATGGTACACAAAAAGGGAGCGCGTCAAATGTAGCTTTAGGTATCAAATTTGAAGATGTAGCACCACATCACCATGTGAAATTGACAAACTTTATAGAGCAATTTGATAAAGATGGATTGAAGGCATAACCTTCTGTAATCCTCATTTATTCAGTTAACCCGAAAAATGCAATAGGAAAGTTTGCTCATTCGTTCGGGGTACCCATGCAGAGCATGGGTCGCACGATCCA
>JBMFUY010000284.1:0-1728 GCA_049966275.1 bacterium | reverse complement strand
GAAATAACGACTGAAACAAGAGATGTTACTCTTATCAATGGCAAGACTAAGGAACAGCTTTCTCTGTTTTCCATAAAAAATGCTCTGGCAGTCGGCGTGTCGGTGATGGTTTCAGAGCACTTTTTCTCTACTTATCTTTCTTCTCCTTTGACAGTTGAAACAATATATAAAGACCAAGCAGACAAGGTTATGGCCTATTTCTGGGAAGCAGCTGGTTCAAGCTTGGTCTTTGGCTTAATAATGGACTTTCTTCTAAAGGACAAATACTACCTTGGCACATTGTCGGCAATAGCAACAATTGTTCTTTACTATTTTGTATATCAAAGAGCCTTAAGCGGACAGCCGACAATTCCTGCTGCTTGACTTTGAAATTTTCTTTAGGAAAGAACATTTATTAAGAAAGAGGTTTTCTTCGGTTAATCCTTCTTCCTAAGAATGGTTATTAGTCAAGGTTTTTTTTAAGAAAAGTTGTAGTTGGTATAAATGCCCACATTTGCGAGTGTTGGAGGCAATTCAGTATTAGCTTATGTAGCCATAACTATAACCAACAGCCAATCCTCAGCAACACCATCACCATTCCAACAGCAAATAAAAATAAACTCAAGCAATTATTCCTCTTACCTTGCAAGTAATCTGCAAAATGTAAACTTTCAAGATGGTAATGGCAGTATATTAAACTCTTGGCTAGAAAGTGGCAATAGCAACACATCAACATCGACAATATATTGGGTTAGCCTACCTAATGGTATTGGTGCAAACTCTTCTATAACCATTTACTATTGCATTTATGCAACAAGTGTAAATTGCTTCAACACAACAAACACAGGCGAAGCCCCACAATTAACATCTACTTATGCTCAATACGACGATGGAGCGAATGTGTTCAACAACTATTGGAACTTTGCTGGAACAAATCTGCCAAGCGGTTGGCAACAGCAAGCGAATGGAAATACCATAACAATAAATAATGGAATAACAATGACTACAGCAGGCTCTGATAATGTTTCTTATGTATGGTATAACACAGCTATAAACCCGCAAAACACTGTCTTAGAAGCATATTTTACAAATGCAACAAGTAATGGTTCAGGACACGATGAAACAATTGATTACGCTTCTTCTACTTCATTCCCAACAACTACTGGTTGGCCTCCTACTCCCTTTATAGCAGTTGGAATGCATAATACTTTCGAAATATACAACGGTAGTACTCAATCTTCGGGTAATAATCAATTTACACCAGTTTTAGTATCTCTTGAGTATACTTCCGGTAATACAGCCATTCCTCTTTTTAATTATACTTCTCAGAATGTTCCTACTGAAAGTGCAAGTTCTTTAATGAGTAGTGCTTATCCAACAATAGAACTTAATTGGGGCGGCTACAATACATTATCAATTCAATATATGCGTATCCGTGCCTACCCACCAAGCGGCACAATGCCATCAACATCGCTTGGCTCAGTAACACAAAACACAATAAAAATAACATATAGTAGTGAAGGTGAAACCTATAGCATAAAGCCATTTATAAACCAAAAAATAGGTTATAGCGAAGCAGAAACATATAGTACAAAACCATTAATAAACCAAAACATAGGTTATAGTGAAGCTGAAACCTATAACATAAAACCATTTATAAGCCAAAAGATAGTTTATAGCGGATCCAGATTTGCAGAAGTTGGAGGCAGTCCTGTATTGTATTGTATACCTATAACTATAACCAATAGC
>JBMFUY010000283.1:0-1732 GCA_049966275.1 bacterium | reverse complement strand
ATAGGCAAAGTGCTAGCACAAAAAGAAAACAGTGGTGACGAAGACCCAGTAGAATGGATGATTACAGAGTTTTTAGCAAGGTATTATCAAGAAAAAGTGAAAAACAGCGTAACAGTGGGAGTAGATGCAAAGCTTTTGTCAGAATTCATGGCACTTGCCACAGATGAAGAGGGAAAAGCATTTGGTAAGCAAATAAACGAAAAGGTTAACAACCTACTCAAGGAGTGGCATAAAAAGGTAAAGGATAGAGAATTCAGGGAGAGATTAAAAGGAAAAAAGCATTAATGTAATCTATATCATTGTAAATTTTGCAGATAGACATATATTAATATTCATGTTAAGAGGTATCTTTATTACGTTTCTGCTCTGTATAAGTGCTTATGCGATTACACCACAGCAAACTCAACAGGAAAAGCAATTACAAATGCAAATTATTAAGCATACTTTGGAGCTTCTACAAGAACAAAAACAGCAAGCACAGAAAGATTTGCAATTAACAGAAGCACACCTTAAAGAGTTAGATAAAAAGCTAGATAGTATTACTAGTGAGCTTAAGAAGTTGACAAAGAAAGCACCGCCACCAGTTGTTGTAGGATGCAACGTCGCAATTTACGAATATAGAAAAGATGGGACGTTGAAAGAGGTAATACAAACAAACGTTTGTAAGTAGGAGGAGTTTTATGTTGTGGATGCTTGTTTTCTTGACAATTGCTTTACCAATAGCTGCTGGAAAGTTTCTCAAATGGGACATGTTAGGTGCTATCATCTTAGGACTTAGCCTTTATGCTGTATACAGGCTACCTTTCCTTGCAGCCTTTGTGCCTATATTAGATGCCTACTTTACTTTTAAAGCCATCAACAATATCAAATCAACGCCTAGTGTAAAGGAAATTGTTACTTATATTCCAATAGCCATTATCTGGATGTTTACTTTGCTGTGGCTTTTTGGTGTAGTGTTATCCATGAACGATGCCTTGATAACTTACTATCCTATAGTCCACGCTATATTGGTATTGTCTTTGTACGGTGCATACACAATTGGTGAACCAATAAGACTACAAACTGATAACGTTTTAAGAAATTATGATTTTACTAAGACACCATCATCTTCAAGAAGAAGCTCTGATTTTACCAAGATACCTTCATTCACAAGCGATTTAAGTTTAGATAATATAGCAGAAGACCAAGAGCATGATGAACAAGTTTATAGCACTTCAGGTAATTCAGATGTTTCTAAAAAACTATTATCTCCCAGTGATTTAAGTCTATATTTAGATAATAGAAGTTTACGTATATTTCTAGACAATGTAGTAGTAGGACAAGAGCATGCTAAAAAAGAGATTGAAGAAGAAATTGTTAAGCTATTGAGAAAGCAACAAGCGTTACGAACAAGAAGTCCTATACTCGGCACGTTTTTCTTTGTAGGCCCAACTGGTGTAGGCAAAACTGAAACTGCTAAAGCTATTGCTGATTACTTTGCAAGTATGGGCTATCAGTTCTTGCGCTTTGACATGGGAAACTTTTCTGATTATCATACTGCATCTACTTTGGTGGGCTCTCCAAAAGGTTATATTGGTTCAGAAGAAGGCGGTGCTTTGACAAGACCTTTGATGAGAAACCCAAGAGCTGTAATACTCTTTGATGAAATGGAAAAAGCTCATCCGTCTTTGTTTAAAACCTTTATGGCTCTAATAGATGAAGGTGAAATCCAAGAGGTGTCTACTGGTGCAAG
>JBMFUY010000282.1:0-1741 GCA_049966275.1 bacterium | reverse complement strand
AATACCTATATTTGACGCGGGGTTATCACTCATTACACAAACTTCCCTATTTCGCAAACGCATTTTTCGGGTTAATACGTGTTACTCTGAGCAATTTACTCTGAGCAATGCGAAGAATCTACACCATCCTGTCATTCTGACTTCTAATAGATGCTTTGCCAAAGAATCTACTTCTGTGAGATTCTTCAGTCGCTCTCGCTCCTTCAGAATGACATAAAGCAAAGCAGAGCGGATCTTTGAACTCCCCTAACCCTTCGTTTTGAATAAAGAGGGGCATTTGACATCAGCGTCATCCCTCTTTGACAAAGAGCAAAAGGGGTGGACTGCCGAAGGCAGGACGGGGTATTCTATTCCTGTCATTGTGAACAAAGTGAAGCAATCCCTCTGTATACCAGCAGATTACTTCGTTGCTTTTGCTACTCGCAATAACAATCGTTGGACAGCCTTTTTGCACGGGGGCTGGGAGATTTCCAGAATGCTGTCCAAAAATAATTATAGAATAATTATTCTGGATAGCTGTAACTTCAGATATGTTTCTTGTGTAAAATTACCTGGTTTGAGATTGTATGAACGTGTGATTCATTAAAGTATGCTTTATATGTTATACCATAGGATGTCCTGATCTCTTCAGGTACAACAAAAAACTTAAGCAATGGTCCCTGTTCTATCTTCAATTCAGTGTGCTTATCTTCTGCCATCTCTCCATCAAATGCATAGCCACTATCTGCCCTGATTATAACTTCAGAGACTGCATCATTAAATGTCTTTGGAGGGATTTCTTTTCCTGTAGAAAAGATATGCAAATTCCTTATAAGTAACCACGGATTGGCTGATGTTGCCACAAAGTAGAATTTATCAATACCTTTTGCCTCTGCTTTATAAAAAGGAGTAAACCATAATAAAAGCTTTTGAAATACTGAGGCAATTGTGAGAAGGTATTTCTCTTCAGGATACCGTTTACCATCTATAATGATGTCTGCTGAAATCTTGCTGTATCTCTTTTTCACACTCTGACTTCCGATTGTATAACCACCGATCGTGGTTGTAACGAGATTTACCACTGTGCTGAAGGTGGGATTTGACTGTTTATAAAACAGCTGCTGAACCTTGTAAATCAAACCATTCGTGAAAACAAAACCATACTTAACCCCACGCTCTTTATCCGTTAATTTTAATGGCCTGAGAGGTAAAGTTGATATATCTGCCTCGCCACGATTATAAGCTTGAAGATAATCAACGATAATTCTTACAGTATCAAGTGGATTCTTCCTTACACCCATATTACTCGCCACCACATTTGTTGTTCCGCCGCGTAGGGGTAATATTATAGGCAACCTTTCCTCTGGAATCTCATTAATAAGCATGGTAATAAGGCTCTGTAATGTGCCGTCTCCGCCATTGACCATGATTAAATTTATACCTTCCTCCTTTATCATGTGAACAGCACCCGGCAGATCGGATAAAGAATACACATCAATCAATGTATAATTACCTGGTACAAAAGAAACAAACTTATCTTTATTGTATTTGTACCGCTTGTTTTGACCAGAGTTCATGTTATTGAATATACAACATTTCAACTCCATGATAGCCTCCTTTAAACCATTTGTTATAATAATTCTAAAAATTAATCAACAAATAATTGCACCTGGTTGCTCTTATTATTACCCGAAAAATGCAATAGGAAAGTTTGCTCATTCGTTCAACCCCACGATCCACCTAAGATACAAAGACTTTTTGT
>JBMFUY010000281.1:0-1762 GCA_049966275.1 bacterium | reverse complement strand
TGAGAATTTCTACTGAATTGCATTCAGAAAACTTTAAAATATTGATGTGCAATTCAATAAATCATGGAAAAGGGTACAGAGGTAAAAGGAAAAGAACAAAAAGTCGAGCAAAAGATGGAAAATACTTTAATAAATGAATCTGTGATTGGTAGGGATGCTCTTATATTTCTTGTGAACAATCAAATGGAATTGGGCAAGATATCTGCATTATCAAAATATGAAATAGAAATCACAAAAAAAGATGGTTCTAAAAAGATTATTTTCAAAAGTGCAATAATCACAATTGAAATAAAATAATAAAAATTTTTTATTGAAAAAATCTTAAAAAATAATAAATATAATAATTAAGAAATCAATACACTTAAAATTTTATAAAATACAAACAACAAATAAGATAGTTTAATATACATTTTTTAATCTATTTTAATAGGTGATCATAGATGAGGATTCTTGTAGTTGGTGGTGGTGCAGCTGGTACAATAGTAGCAAACAAATTAGCACGTGCACTTTCAGATAAGATAGACAGGGGAGAGGCTGAAGTGGTGGTTTTAGATAAAAGTGAATACCATTACTATCAGCCAGGATACCTCTTTGTTGCATTGGGAGAAGAAGAGCCTGAGCACTTTGTAAGGAAAGAGAAGGAGCTCCTTGATGAGAGGGTAAAATTCTATTATGGTGATCAGGGCGAAGTAATAAAGATCATGGCAAATGAGAACAAGGTCCAAACAAAGGACGGTAAGGTATGGGATTATGATTATGTTGTTGTTGCCCTGGGATCATATCCAGACCCGAATGGAATACCTGGATACAAGGAAGGAGCATATTTCTTCTACACCCTTGAAGATTCAATAAAGCTCAGGGATGCAATAAACAATTTCAAAGGTGGAAAAGTAGTAGTTAGTGTAACATCTCTTCCTTATAAATGCCCTGTAGCACAGTATGAAATTCTTTTTGCATTGCATGACAGATTCAAGAAGGAAGGTATAAAGGCCGAATTTGAATATTTATTCCCAATAAAGGGAACGCATCAGCATCCTATGGTAAGTCCTGTGGGCGAGGCGTGGATGAAGGAGAAGGGAATAAAGATCACATCGCCATTTACATTGACAAAGGTAGATCCTGAAAATAGGATAATATATTCTAAAGAGGGTATAGAAGTAAAATATGATCTATTCATATCAATAGCACCGCACAAGAGTGCAGATGTGATAAGGAATTCAGGTCTTGCTGCAATGTGGATACCCACAGATCCATACACTTTGAAATCTAAGTCATATAAGAATATGTACGTATTGGGAGATACAACAGACATACCAAATGTAGCAAAGGCAGGATCTGTAGCAGAATATCAGGCAGCAATAGTAGCTAAAAACATAATATCTGACATAAATAAAACTAACAACTATTACAGGTATGATGGAGCGGCATACTGCTTCATAATGCACAGTATGGATAAAGCTGGATATTTATACATGACATATACAAAGCCTCCAACAATATCATTACCGTCAAAGTATGCAAAATGGTTGAAGCTAGCATACAATGAAATGTACTGGACAATGTCCGCAAGGGCGGAGATATGAGGTGATAAAAATGCCAAAAAAAACTGATGTTGCAAATAAAAATTCTCACTCTCTATTAGAACTAATGGATCTTGTAAAGAGGGATGAGCTTGTTAGGTTAATAAAGAAAGTAATAGATCTACAGCAGAATGGTTCACTAGATAAACTAATGATAATTCTTGAAAATCTCTTCAAAGAGG
>JBMFUY010000280.1:0-1763 GCA_049966275.1 bacterium | reverse complement strand
AGAATACCTATATTTGACGCGTGACCCTTCCCTTCGGGTGGGTACCCCATCACTCATTACACAAACTTCCCTATTTCACAAACGCATTTTTCGGGCTAATAGTTAAAGGTTTTCGTAGACAATTTGATAAAATTTTATTATTATTATTCTGGTGAATAATATGAATGTACTGATAACAGTTGTTGGCAAATCACCTCAGGTAGTCACAGAAACATGGCAGAAATTACAGGAAGACGGGATTATCATAAATGAAATTGTAACATTTCATACAACAGATAAAGATGTAATAAAAAGTGTTGATGAGTTAAAGCAACAGTTTTCAAACAGACAGGTTAAAATTACATCTATTTCTTTAGGATTCGATGAAGTAAACGAACTTGAACAAAACAATCAATTTACAAGAGTAGTATTTGCAGAGCTATGGAAAAGGCGTATAGATAGTCAGGAGCTACACATAAGTATTGCAGGGGGCAGGAAGACCATGTCTGCATTACTTTACTGGGTTGCACAATTAGTTGGAGCTAAGAATATAACTCATGTATTGGCCTCTTCAGATATAGAAAACTCAAAGGATTTTTTCCCGGCGTCTGATAAGTATAGTTTAGTTAAACTTAGTTTTATAGATTTATTCCCAACAGTGCTTCAATTGTGTAATATCTACAAATTAGATTTAAATGATACAGACAAAGTTTTGGAGAAAATTCAAGATCTTCCACAGCTGATTTCAGGACTTATGCCCAGGGTTATTGATGAAGTATTTCCGTCTAACAACGAATGGATAGATTTCAAGAGTAAAAAGATGTTAGAACTTAAGGAGAAATTATTGAAACAGATTACAGAACAGCCATTTGCACATATTCTTATATTCGGCGAAACCGGTGTGGGTAAGGAATATCTCGTTAAGTTTATCAATAATCATACACCCGGTAAGAAGAGGAAACTTATAAATCTTAATTGTGCAGGAGTTACATCTCAACTGGCTGATAGTGAATTGTTTGGTTATAAGAAAGGTGCTTTTACTGGAGCTATAACTGATAAGCCTGGCATCGTTGAAGAAGCTCAGGATGGGGATTTATTTCTTGATGAGATTGGAGAGCTCATGCCTGAGGTACAGGCGAAATTGCTAAGATTTATTCAGTCTGGAGAATATAGACCATTGGGTGCTAACAAAACAGAAATTCTCAATAATGTGCGGGTTATTGCTGCTACCAACAGGGAACCTAATAGTTTAAGGAGAGACTTCTATGAGAGGTTTACATTTAATTACACTATTCCACCATTAAGGGAAAGACCTGAGGATCTTAAACAATTTTTAGAAGTTTTCTTAAAACAGAGAAACAAGACTATTCATAAAGATGCAGTATCTTTGCTTTTGAAGTATAACTGGCCTGGCAACTTCAGAAGTCTCTCAAGGGTATTAGAACAGGCAGGATTAAGTTGCTCTCCTCATACTGAGATCAGTGCGGAAGCTATTAAAGAAGCAATAGACAAAGATGCTATGATGTACCCCCAAAATGTTCTGCCAGAAGTTGAGGAAAAAACAAGGATAGAAAATACGTTAAAAGCAGAACACGGGAATATCAAAAATGCTGCGCAAAAATTAAATATATCTAAATCCACTTTGTACTCCAAACTAAAACAGTATGGGATCGATGCTCACAAATACAGATGACTTCTACAATCTTCAACCCGAAAAATGCAATAGGAAAGTTTGCTCATTCGTTCAACCCTGCGATCCACCTAAGATACAAAGACTTTTTGTT
>JBMFUY010000279.1:0-1772 GCA_049966275.1 bacterium | reverse complement strand
GTGACCCTTCCCTTCGGGTGGGTACCCCATCACTCATTACACAAACTTCCCTATTTCGCAAACGCATTTTTCGGGTTGATAGCTTTTTAACGGCATCAAGGTGCATAGAAGGTAACAAGTAATACCTGTCTTCCATCAGGTGAGTTTATATAAAAAGACACCTGCTTGTCGTGTTTTAACATATCTATCACATAGTCATACAACCTTATGTCATATCCACTGTATCGTCCTACTGCCCCACCTTCTCCCAGAACCTGAATGGTTCCTCTATACCCTGTGCCGTCTTTTGTATACATGTCTATTTGATAGGTATTGCCAGGGGCTACCCTTACACTGTAGGGGTCTTCAAGCTGTCTGCCTTCAAACAGGGATCTGCCTCCATCAGGAGGGATTATGTTTACTGTGAATATACGTTCTTCCTGTTTTATATTTGCGTATCGTTCTTTGAGACTTGATTCATTGGAGATGCTATTATTCTGTACAGCACAGGACGCAAACAATAGAATAATAAATGTGACAGACATTAGATGTTTATTACGTTTCACTTTATATAACCTCCTATTATAAATTTTAGCTCTGTTTTAATTCTCTGTGGGATTACCTTTGAAGATGTAAGAAAACTATCTTTAAGCGCGTGTGCGCACAGACAGGTTCTTTCATCTTCAATCAGAGGAATAGCTGCATTTATGATCTTTTTGGCATTAACAATATTCTCGTTCATGATCTTTACCACGTCAGTTGCATCAACATCCTTTCTTCCCTGATACCAGCAATCATAATCAGTGGCAAGTGCCAGCGTTGCGTAACAGATCTCTGCCTCACGTGCAAGTTTTGCCTCAGGCATATTGGTCATGCCGATAATATCAACCCCCCATTGCCTGTAAAGGTTGGATTCTGCCCTTGAAGAGAATTGTGGTCCTTCTATGCACAGGTATGTGCCACCTCTGTGCATTGTAATACCCAGTTCTTTGCCAGCATTATAGAGTGTTTCAGATAGAACAGGGCATACAGGATCAGCCATTGAAACATGGGCTACAAGTCCTGTGGTAAAAAAGCTTGATACACGCCTTCTGGTCAGGTCTATAAATTGATTGGGAATAACAATGTTTCCAGGCTCTATATGTTCCTTCATACTGCCAACAGCACTTACAGAGATCAACCTTGTAACACCCAGCATCTTCATTCCATAGATGTTTGCCCTGAAGTTTATTTCTGATGGAGGGATACGATGGCCCTTACCATGTCTGGGTAAAAACACCACCTTTGTATCCCCAATCTCTCCTATCACATAGGCATCCGAGGGTGAGCCAAATGGTGTTTTGATCCTTTTTTCTTTTATATTCTTTAAACCTTCCAAGGAGTAAAGTCCACTTCCACCAATAATACCTATTACCTTTTGTTTGTTTTTTGCAGGCATATTAACCTCCCTGATTAAGATATTATTCATTTTACTTTATTATACCGCAATCATAATTTTGGCAATTTAATTATTGTCGGTAAGAGAGATGCAAATGGATTCCCTTTATATACCCTTTTCCATGAAAGCTTTCTGACAATGTCATTGCGAGGAGCAAGAGCGACTAAGCAATCTATCAACGTACAGAGGGATTGCTTCGCTGACCAATCCTTCGGATGGGTCCCCCCGCGCAATGGCAGAATTGAATACCCGGTCCTGCCTTTGGCAGTCCACCCCTTTATTAACCCGAAAAATGCAATAGGAAAGTTTGCTCATTCGTTCGGGGTACCCATGCAGAGCATGGGTCGCACGATCC
>JBMFUY010000278.1:0-1789 GCA_049966275.1 bacterium | reverse complement strand
ATATAGAAAAAAGGTAGGCTTAATAGAGGAGGATGAGAGGATAAATGGCACTTTCGATGATATGGATGATTATACTGATGGCTCTTCTTGCTTCCCTTCCAATAATACTTTATGAGGCAATAGAGAAGAAGAAAAAAGTCTTTGATTTTATCGCTGTTGCTGATGCAATAACCATCGCTGTTTTGATTTTTTTTGCCTTGTTTTTTGCTAGCTCTGTTTCTGCCAAGCTGTCAGTCAGCGTAAATGTTCCTCTTACTGTTCTTGGATTTAATGGTGGCTATTCGATTGGTCACGTAACACTTGATGGATATACTCCGAACACGGTAATTGGATCCTTTCCATTAACCTTTTCTTTATTCAATGGAAATACGGTTTATACTGTTGTTAAGGCTTATTGCTCGCCCGGAGCTAGTGGAAATTACACGTTGGTTTCCTCTGGATCCGTAGCTTCAGTATTTCCATCATTTACATTCCCTTATTCGAAAATCGTTAATGTAACTGTTCCTAACATACCTGAAGGAGACAACTGCATATTCCGAGCTTACCTTACAAACTCAAACAATCAGATAATCTCAAATATAGTTAACACAGGTATCACAGAAGCATCACCTTAGTCCCCAGCCAAGACATTTTATAGTTCAAGCTTCCTGCCAATTTTGATTGTATAGTGAAGTGAAGAAAGGTTTAAATATAGAAAAAAAGTAGGCTTAATAGAGGAGGATGAGAGGATAAATGGCACAGAAAAACCTTTTTGGTGAAGTGGTTTCTGGTTTGATACTTTCCTTCGTGGTAGTCTTTCTTGCACCTCTTGGTTTTGTAGCAGATTTCCTATTGAGTGCAGTGTTCTTGATCCTGTTGGTCCCAATTTCAAAAGCACTACTTAATTCATTGTCCAGAAACAAAATACAGATTAAATTGATTGTGAAGTACGCTGCCGGATTGCTAATGATTTTGGTAGTTTCCATTGGTGAGACATTTGCCCCTCTTGAAGCCGGTGCATGGATAATCTTGGGAACGATAATATACATTTTCTTTGATGACATCCAAGAATATCTACAGAAAAAGGGGTGGGCACTATGAATACAAAAGATAAGCGAATACTTGAATATATAGGGGTTATACTGTTCTTGATAGGGACGGTAAACTTCATGGTAACATACCTTGGCTTGACAACACTATCCGTTTCTTCAAGTTCATCGAATGGCATGAGTTTTACAATTCACTCCTCCAATCCAAATCAGGGGTTGCTTTTAGCATCCGTGGATCCAGTTCTAATTAATGGGTATACATATAATTGGGAAATGACGATCCAGAATACAGGTGCTGTGCCATTTTATGGACATGGAACGATTAGAATCGCAGGTCCAAGTGCTTCTTATCAGGAAGAGCCCGGTGTAAGTGGTTATTTGGGTGCAAATGGAGGGACTGGTGCGGTTCAAGTATGTGGTGGCGAAGTGAATTCAACATCATGTTTAGTTAACCTTCAGGATTGGGATTTAAGTGTTAATGGAACCGGTGCGTCAGTTTCGTTTAATTCAGCAGATCAGGTAGCAGCTATAAATTTACCAGAAGAGCTGGCACCTGGTCAATCTGAAACAGTTTACTTTTCAATTAAGCCTCCTAGTGGAACTGCTGGGGGTCAATACTTGGCAATATTCAATTTTGTTGGTGAATCAGGAGGTGTAAGCAATGTCCTTGGATACCAAGTGGTTCCTATAGATGTTGGTACGATGGCTGCAAAATTCAGTGTTGAAGAGATAGGCTCATTGGTTGCTTCTGTTCTTGGTAT
>JBMFUY010000277.1:0-1822 GCA_049966275.1 bacterium | reverse complement strand
CTGAAGCATACTTCCATCACATGAGAGATTATACTGTCCGGATCAGAATTGGTCACTCCCCATCTGAGGTCAACGACAGTTAGAAAAAGGTCTCTTTCCCTGCAAATCCTTGTAAGCTCTGGAAAAACTATATCCATGAGGTAGCTCCTCTCATCATTCAAATCCCTGAAGGTTGAGGAAAGGAAGATCCTGATTTCCCTTCTCCTTTCCTTTGTAACTGCCATATATGACTATATTTTTCGGAATATTTAACCTTAACTCCGGTTTTTAGGGAATAAGTTAGTTTTAAGTTTTTCATCCAACATTCTTGCTTTTTTTGGTACCTCTGTTATTATCTCTTTCTCCCCATCACTTATTGCATACACACTCGAAAATTCTTCCAACACGTCCAGTGGGGATATCTTGTTCAGCAATTTAGCCTCCCTTAACATGTTCTGTATCCTGCTATACCCATACAATGTTAAAAACGATATGAACACATGCCCAAATACTGACTCATCATCCTGCAGATACATTATATCCGCATGTAGTGTATTCTTGTATGTATCAAATTGCTGTTCTATTTCCTCCCTATCCTTGTACATATCATAGATCTCTTTCTCTTCACTGTCTATATTGGATACTATCAATATCTTACCTGCCTTTTTTATCTCGCTCTCCAATTCATCTCTACTTATTTTACCATCATCAAGTTCCCTGTACAGTGTATTCTCCTCCTCTTCTCTTAGTTTAGTATCTTCGTACACATACAACATCTTGCCATCTACTCTTTTCTTGATGCTCTTAATCAATCTACCTCTGTAAAAAAAATGATTGCTTAATGGTTCTGTTGCATCTTTATAGTATCTGCTGTTCCTCTTCGCTGGCTGTATAAACCTTATCCCGCTTTTTATCATCTCTTCGATGTTATCTTCTGAATAAAATCCTCTATCCAGCACCATCTTTATTTTGCTTATCTCTTGGTCTGATATTGTCGTCTTTAATGTGCTTACATCCCTTACTGATCCTGGAACAACCCTTACCATACTTGGCAAATGTTCTTCTATCGATACCATCAGTACCAAATTCAGTTGCTTGATATGTTCCATCCATTTGTTGTATCCGTAATTTGCTATGTTCATTGTTGACCTGGTAAATAGTGCGCTTAAATCATATGCATACTGCTCTCCTTTTATCAATCCCTTAAATACCTTGTTTTGCCCTTCCTTATTCACCCCTACATATCTCAGTATCTCTGATAGATACTCTGGATCCATTCTAGGATTTATTTTTAGTTCGTTGTATAGCTTCTCCCACCTCGATTTGATTCTCTTGAGTGGAACATAACCCATTATCCTCACCACTGCCATTGCATACATCTCTTCCCACATATCCTCAAAAGATTCTTTAAGTACTGGTACAATATCTTCCAGTACTTTATTGATCAACAAGGCATCCCCGTATCTCCATATGTTTCTTGGAAATATTTTCGATTTTATGGGTCTCTTGCTTTCTATTAATCCAAGCTCTCTATCCAATTTACCTATGTATTCAGAGTGTTTTTTTCTCTTTTTCTCTTTTTTATCCCAGTACGTTGTAGAATCATATACATAATATGCATTATGTTCCTGTTTGATTTCGAGTCTTTTAATTCCTTTCTTGCGTTGTTCTTCAAGCCATTTTATAACCCACTCATCCATAAAAATTGTCCCCAATACACCCCATAGGGAATAATAGTATATAAACATTTCGATGGTTTTTAACACATACGCCAGAACTAATAAAAATAATAAAATAATTAACAATTTTATTCAATTAATCCCTAAAATTTTGGGAGTTAAGG
>JBMFUY010000276.1:0-1851 GCA_049966275.1 bacterium | reverse complement strand
GGATCGTGCGACCCATGCTCTGCATGGGTACCCCGAACGAATGAGCAAACTTTCCTATTGCATTTTTCGGGTTAACCTCAAGATTTGTGCTATTATTTTGTTGCATTTTTTTGTCCTCCTTAGTTTAGGATTGGTTTGCTTTGTAATTTATTGATTCTACTCTAAGTGAGGACTTTTTGCTATGAGTTATTTCAATCCAATTGCATTTTTTGGGTTAATGAAAGGGCTTTGTCAGCCTCTGTATCAGCGAGCTTACCTTTTTCTACACTTTTTTTGAGCATGTTTTTTATAAAATCCAGAGCATTGAGTGTAGCATTTTGATCTGTGTCAAAGAGTAATACATGTATACCAGAAAGAGCAGCTACCTGAGCAACACCTTTACCCATGGTACCTGCACCTACAATGCCCATTGTTAGTCTATCAATCTTCTTTTCCATTGTTCCTCCTCAAACATAATAGTGTTTTTAGGTTGAATATATGGATCAAACTTTTTCAATGATCATGGATATTCCCTGTCCAACACCTATACACATGCTTACAAGTCCAAATTGAATGTCTCCTCTTCTTTTCATTTCATGCAACATTTTAGTTATGAGAATAGCTCCTGTTGCACCGAGTGGATGTCCCAGGGCTATAGCGCCTCCATTGGGATTCAACCTTGGATCGTTATAGTCCATTTTCCATTCATTCAATACAGCTAAGGATTGGGCTGCGAAAGCTTCGTTAAGTTCGATCAACTGTATATCATTAAGTGTTAACCCTGCCCTGATTAAAGCCTTTTTTGTAGCAGGTACAGGTCCTATTCCCATTATCCTTGGAGGTACGCCAGCCACTGCTATGCTCCTTACCTTTGCTATTGGTTTCAAGCCATGTGCTTTTCCATACGTTTCAGAAACAAGCAACACAGCAGAAGCACCATCGTTTATCTGGCTTGAGTTACCTGCTGTTACAGTGCCATCCTTTTTAAATACAGGTTTAAGTTTGGATAGTTTTTCAAGGGTGGTATCGCTTCTTGGTCCTTCGTCTGTATCCACAATACCACTTTTTGTCTCCACCGGAACTATTTGATTTCTAAATAAGCCATTTTTTATAGCACTTATAGCCTTTTGATGACTCAGCAAAGAAAATTTATCCTGTTCTTCTCTTGATATTTTATACATATCTGCGAGGTTTTCTGCTGTCATACCAAGAGAATCAGTGTGACCAAGAGCCTCCATCTTTGGATTTATAAGTCTCCAGCCAAGTGTGGTATCGTATGCGGTTATATTTCCTTTAGGAAATGCCTGTTCTGATTTTGGTATTACCCATGGAGCTCTACTCATAGACTCTACTCCACCACCTATATAAACATCTCCTTCTCCAAGCATTATACACCTTGATGCTTCTGCTATAGCTTCAAGTCCTGAACCACACAATCTATTTACAGTGCAACCAGCAATTTCTACAGGGAAGTCTGCTAACAGTAAACTCATACGGGCAACGTTTCTGTTATCCTCTCCTGCCTGATTCGCACACCCAAAATATATATCCTCAATATCGTTAATGGGTAGATTTTGTCTCCTGATAAGCTCCTTTAATACTATAGCACCAAGATCATCCGGTCTGATAGAGGATAAAATCCCTCCATGTTTACCAATAGGTGTTCTGACGGCATCAACCAACCATACAGCCTTTGAATTGTCTGTCATATTACCTCCGGTATGTTTATTGGATTCCAATTTTATAATATTTGTATAAAGTGGATCAATCTAATAGGTTGACAAAGTTTGTATCAACTTTAACCCGAAAAATGCATTTGCGAAATAGGGAAGTTTGTGTAATGAGTGATAACCCCGCGTCAAATATAGGTAT
>JBMFUY010000275.1:0-1869 GCA_049966275.1 bacterium | reverse complement strand
ACCTATATTTGACGCGTGACCCTTCCCTTCGGGCGGGTACCCCATCACTCATTACACAAACTTCCCTATTTCGCAAACGCATTTTTCGGGTCAGGTAAGGAGGATCAGAATGACACGCATGGTGTAGATTCTTCGTTTTAGCTCTGCTCCAGAGGGCACGTATGATGCAGATCCTTCGTTACACTCATGATAACACGATAGATTTGTCAAAATGAACAAACAAGCATGGCAAAAGTACATCTGCGCCATGTTGACATAATTCTGGCCCTAATATAAAAGACTACAATGAGAAAATTGTTCCTTTTTATCATTCTGTTGTCTTTTTCATTTGCAACCTCATGCTCCCAGAGTTCCCTTAACAACTCAACACTGAATATAGGGATCGAGGGTAATCCAACAAATCTTGATCCAGGGTATGCCACAGATGCATATTCCACACAAATTTTAAGGTTGTGTTTTGAAGGGTTGATACGTTTTGACAGGAATGGAGACACGGTGCCACAACTCGCAGAAAGGTTTTATATAAAGGATAATAAAACTATAGAGTTTATTTTAAAAAAGGGTATCACCTTCCAGAACGGTGAGCCATTTACATCAGAGGATGTTTACGCAACCCTGTACAGGATAATAAATTCTGATACATATTCACCATACACTGAAGCCCTATCCCATATAGAAAAAGTGGTTATTCAGGGTCCTTACAGATTACTCATTCGTTTAAAAAAACCCTATGAGCCTATATTTTCTGCATTAACAATAGGTATACTCCCCCACAAACTTGCAGGCGAAAAGCATCTATCTATTGAAGAACTAATCGGCACAGGACCATACAGATTGGAAAAATACAGTCAATCGCGCTACATAGAACTAAAAGCATATCAACACTACTGGCGTGGTAGCCCACATATTAAACGGATTATCTTCAGGATCATTCCAGATGATCTTACACGCATACTTGAACTTGAAAAGGGTAGTATTGATCTGCTCGTCAATGCAGTACCACCTGATGCAGTGAACACTCTAAAAAAGAATGAACATATCCGGATTATAACAGGCAGTGGTAACGATTATGAATATCTTGGTTTCAATATGAGGGATCCCATTCTAAAGATAAAGTCTGTAAGAGAGGCAATAGCGTATGCGATAAACAGACAAGCGATCATAAAGTATGTTTTGTTTGATCAGGCAGAACCTGCAAACAGTATATTACCACCCTGGAATTATGCATACAATCCTGATGTTAAACAGTACAACTATGATCCAGTTAAGGCACGATATTTGCTGGATCATGCAGGCTTTGCATTGAAGAATGGGTATAGGTTTAGTTTAGATTTTAAAACATCAAATAACCCCCTCTCAATAAGGGTAGCTCAGGCTATAGCATATCAACTTGAACAAATAGGTATAAAGGTCCATTTAAGATCGTATGAATGGGCAACATTCTACAGTGATATCCGACACGGTAATTTTCAAGTCTATACACTGAGGTGGGTTGGGGTTATGGATCCTGATATTCTGTATTATGCCTTTGATTCACATTCATTCCCTCCGTATGGAGCGAATAGAGGATACTATATAAACCCGGAGGTGGATCAATTGATTGAGCAGGCAAGACAGACACTTAATATTAAACAGGCTTTACCTCTTTATAGAAGAGTTCAGAGCATAGTTGCACAGGATCTTCCATATATTAGTCTCTGGTATATGAAGGATATAACTGCCATGCAAAAACGCCTGAAGGGCTTTGAACCGTTTCCTGGTGGAGGTTATGAGGGAATAAATAATGCCTATCTTGTTAACCCGAAAAATGCATTTGCGAAATAGGGAAGTTTGTGTAATGAGTGATAACCCCGCGTCAAATATAGGTAT
>JBMFUY010000274.1:0-1874 GCA_049966275.1 bacterium | reverse complement strand
TGGATCGTGCGACCCATGCTCTGCATGGGTACCCCGAACGAATGAGCAAACTTCCCTATTGCATTTTTCGGGTTAAACAGATAAGAGCCAAAGCTATGATGAACAAGGCAGAGCTTGCAAGGAAGGCTCAAGTATCTGTTCTTACAATCACACGCATAGAGCAAGGTATGGAATGTAGGATGGATACCAGGAGAAGAATTATTCAAGCTCTCGGATATAAGATTGAAGAGAGAAAAAAAGGTCTTTCCAGGTTGATCGTCGTTGATCTGTTTTCCCCTCGAAATCAAAAGCACTCGGTATAAGAATACTCAGTTGATTTTCAGCAGACAGTGGTGATAATCTGTATTAAGTATAAAAGGTTTATAAATGTCTGATATAGTATGGATACTTGAAAGAACCGGTGAAGCAAAATTCCCCTATCGCCTGAGTATTAAAAAGGGAGAGGATGTACTTCTACAACTCAGGGTTCAGGATAAATGGCCTGGTGCACGTGGTCATATATTCTGTATGCGTGAAGAGCTGAGACAATGGCCTGATGTCATTGAAGAGATAGAAAGGGTTCCTGTAGTATCATTGAACCGATACGGCAAGAGGCTTGCAGTTGTTCTGGATAGGGCTACAAACAAACGATGTGATTTTTTGTTTTTAACAAAGCGGTATAAAACCCAGGAGGGTGAGTATGAGCAGATATTCTGGCGTACCCAACAGGGGCTAAAACAAAGAAGACCGAAGGTTATACTAACAGCCAATGGAAATCCATCACTACATATCATTATTGACATAAATGAGAAATATCCATGGAACTTTCATGGATGCACAGTTGAAAGACAGTCCTTACCTGCTGGTGATTATGCTCTTATAGATGGCGGAAGGATTGTTTCAGTAGTGGAGAGGAAAAGCTTTGAGAACATGCTCCATGACTTTATGCAGATGCATACCATACATCAAAAGATAGGAGAGATAGAGGCGTATAAGCATAGTGCAATAGTGATAGAGGCGAATTACTCTGATTTTCTCAATCCGAAGAAGCAGACATATTATCCTGTTGCATTTCTTGCAAAGGCTATTGCAGAGATATATGCAATGCATCCGAGGGTGAATATAGTTTTTGCAGGCAATAGAAAGCTTGCCAATGAATGGGTGCTTAGATATTTCAGTTCGATACAATCCCATGAACAGGATGTACCGCATTTCAAGGTTGCAGAGGTAATGGCAGAATATGGACAACCAAAAGAGATTAATGGCGGTATTTACTTTGATATAAAGAAAAGGATCATTGATGAGACACCACAGGAGTTTAATATTGCAATGATAAAAGAGCTTTTTCCGGATGTTGCGTTGTCAACCATCAAAAGGGTTCTTATGAATTTAAGAAAGCAGGGTGCTCTTGCGTGTAATGGAAGAGGTAAAAATAGCAAATGGATATGGGTAACAAGACCAAACGAAGGAATGCATCAGGCGTAAAAGAGATACAGTGAATTCTCTGGTAGGTTTCCGCTTAAAAAGCCTGAAGAGCCGGATTTTTATGGGGTGTGGGGCGAAGCCCCACGAAAGATATTTTTGAGAGATTTTTTTTATAAATCGTGATAATGTCTAGTTTAAACAATTCCCGTGTGTAGTAAAGCTGGTCTTTTCATACAGGGTTCTTATAGATTTAAATAGCTAAGAATTTTTGTAGTGCCTTTCTATAGACTCCTTTCTTCTTTATAGCATATTTGAGTACGTCTAATGAACTGCATTAAACAATCCGTTTAATCCCATATATTATGGACTTCTGCACTTGTTTGACATGAGCTTGTTTTAGAATTATTGGTTTGGACAGATGTGATTGGAGATAAGAAAGAATGTCAGCGTCGCTTACGCTCCGATAGGGA
>JBMFUY010000273.1:0-1893 GCA_049966275.1 bacterium | reverse complement strand
CTCGCATTGGCAACATTTATACGGACAGTTGCTGCCATCTGTGAATTCGCATTCACATTCACATTCAATTTATTACTATATATTATCATTTCACACACCTCAAATTCTAAATAGTACTATCACGAGAGATGAGAAACTTGATATCAAAGCCGCAATAATGGTTATCCACATTTTCTTGTTTGTGGCCTGATTCATTTTCATGTCCTGAATCATCAATTTAATCCATTCGATATCCGTTTCGATTTTTGCCAGCCTCTCCTCTATTTTATCCATACGTAATCACTTGCCCAGACACGACACCATCCTCTAAATAATGGATAAAGTTTCAGCAACAGGATGCCTGAAGAACGTATGTGCCCGGGTTGTTGAACGTTATCGTAAATGTCGCCGTTCCCGTGTTGTCAGTTGTTGCGGTCGATGATGTTCCTGTTGTCAGATCGGTCAGTGTTATCGTCACCCCTGAAACATGATTGTTGTTATTGTCCGTTGCAACAACAGTGTAGTTTGTTGGAGTGTTCACATTATCGGTTATTGGCCCATACAACAGTAAATTTGCAACGTTTGTGCTCGATGTGGTAGAAGATCCACCCGATGTGGTAGAAGATCCACCCGATGTGGTAGAAGCTTTTGATTTTGAGGCAAGAAACGCTATACCTGCAATTGCAGTTATTGCCGCACCACCACCAATTAACCATTTTGTTGTTTTATCCATACTATCATCTCCTTTACGTATTTCTATCTAACGCAGGTAAAGAACGAAAGAAATTAAAAATGTTTTATGAGTTTATGCGAAATTGTTAATAACGGACTGGTTTGGTGTTACGCTGGTTGATGTTTTTGCAGGAACTAATCTCATAGCTCCAGCAGGCTGTATGCTGACAGACCCGCCGGATGCCTGTGTGTATATCGGATTGTCAGGATCTTTCGCTATTGCGTTCTGTACTGATGTTGTTGGGTATATGCCTGACATTACTCCGCTTGCCAATGAAGATGCACCGTATGTCAGAACTCCTAACTGTTCATTGAACGTCCTGAATATTTTCCCTGTCTTTGCAGCATATAATCCAAGACCCAGCCCAATTATCCCAGATGCTATTCCAGCCAGTGCAGACGGTGTGCTGAACCCTTTCAGTGGTTTGATGAGCACAGGACTCATGGTAGACTGGCCAGATAGGAAATTATTTGCCATTGGGGTGTCCACAAATTCTCTCAAAAGAAATGTCTGTATAGGTCCAACTGCGGAACCCAGTGTCGCCGGAAGTATGTATGACTGCATATGTTACACCCCTTTACTCATATGTCCTATAGTAAGATGCACCTTGGGAATATTCATATTCTTTACGTGTACTTATTGGTGATTTTCTTCCTTTTTCGTAATATCTCTGTAATCTCTCGTCTGCCATCCTGTATCTTATCTGCCTTCTTTCATCTTTAGACATTCCGCCAGTGGAACCCTTGAGCATGGGTATCATTTGATCGATGTGTCCGGGCATTGCTACTCCGTTGATTATTACTTTTGGTAGATTGAACTTTCCTCTAACAGATCTAGCAGCCTCTGCCATTTTTGCCTGCTGTGCGCCAAGTGGTCCCGGGCCATATGGTTTAGGTAGGTTGTACCTCTTCAGTATTGGAAACCTTGGTTTCTTGTATGTCCATGCCGGCCCCCTAGAAATGATAAATTTCGTTCCGAATAACTCAACTACTCTCTTTCCAGCCATGGTTTTTCACCAAAATAGAATATAGAATTATATATATTTAAATGTTCGAGTTATTTGAGTTGGGCAGAGAAAAAGTTTTAATACGGAGTGCTTTCCTGAGTTCGTCGTCCATCTGTGTTTCCTTCCAGTCTATCATCTGCCTTATCTCATCATCTGTCATTGAATGTATTTCGAG
>JBMFUY010000272.1:0-1923 GCA_049966275.1 bacterium | reverse complement strand
TTCGAAGTCATGAACTCTATGTCAGATTGCGTTGTAATCATTATACGACTTTGTCAACTCTATTTCAGAGAACTTCATTGCAATACCCTAAAGACTTCTATAATCCAGCCATTGATGCCATATCGCCTCCCATTTTATAAAGAAGTTGGGAAATTGATAAGGAGCACCGACTTTTCCGTCATTCGTTTTCTCCGGTTCTTTATCCCAGTTTCCGATGAAACTGAAATCCAGAAAGAATGTTCCACGAACAACGAGTTGCTCATTGTATTCAGGTCAATTTCTATTGTCCTTATACTTTTTTTTCTTGTAGGTTTTGGGTCGTTTTACCATGTGGTCACCATGATATATGGTGACTTTTCAAGGCAAGAATAATCCTTGCGACGAAAGGGTTAAATAATTATTTAACACAGCATATATTTGTTTAATGTAAAGGAAAGCCAAAAATAGAAGAAGATTAAATCTGATATTGTAAGAGTTTCATTACAATGTTAGATTATCTTTGGCCTTTGCAAGCAAATTATTATCTGCTTTAGTGTTTTTATACCGCTAAGATGATGACCATAAACACAATCAAAATATAGAATCATTGCTCCAAGCTCAAAAATGGTATAAAGGTACATAACAATAGAATCTATTTGTAGAGTAACACTATTTTTGTCCTAAAAGCGTAACAGAGCACCATAATGGTGATCAGTGTGGTGAAAGCGACAATGGATGCAAGAATAAACGCGATGGCGTCATGGAAATCGGGGAGGTACACTTCCAAAGAGTAGGCAAAATGTATGATGTTGACGAAAGGACCATACGGAGATGGAAAAATACCTATGAAAGTACTGGAGTTCCAGGACTTATACCAAAGAAGACAGGGCCAATAAAAGGCAAATACATTTCAAAACTTTTGGAGCAGAGGATATTGCGCTTAAAACAGAAGTATCCTACTTGGGGATCAAGAAGGATAACACACCAGTTTGACCTGCCCGTCTCTCAAATAACAGTACATAGACTCTTCAAGAGAAACAGGTTGTTGATCAGAATAAAGGCAAAACCGCAACTATACAAACGATTCCAGAGGAAGCACGTAGATTCTATGTGGCAGGGGGATACCTTCTAGTTCAGGATAAAAGACGTCGGAAAGGTCTATATTACAGGGTTTACTGATGATTGTTCCGGGCACAGGTTAGTATCAAAGGTGTATCTTGATAAGAGCGCCAAATCCGCGATAAACTCACTGCAATGGGTCTTGCGGAAAGGAAGGCTACCGCGACAGATATACTTGGACAACGGTAAGCAGTTCGTCGCAAAGGTATTCAAGGAGGAGATGGGGGGTACAAGAAAAACTAATCTTCGGGCATCCGTACCACCCGCAGGGAAGGGGCAAGATAGATACCACAAGACCCTCTACAGGGAGCTGATATGCACAAAGGAATTCAAGTTATTTTTCAGAATTCAAGAAGGAACTCTGGAAATTCGATAGGTGGTATAACACTTGGAGGAAACAGGAGATACTTGAATGGAAGACACCTGATTCGGTTTACAAAAACCAAAGTATTTTAACAAGAATGCACAATATATTACATGTAAAAAACGGACAAAAACACTGTTGACAAAACGGACATAAATTATGTTACTCTACATTTAAGGTCGACATATTCATGTTATTACCTTTTCCCTACTCTCTGCATGGGGCTTACCATCAAAAGAGAAAAAGGGCCCCTGCTATAGGGAATATATTTAACGGCGATAAAAAGATTTTTAATTTGTCAGGTTTCTTATATAGAGGTCAATAAATTTATGAAATACTAAGAAACCTTTTAAACCTTTATTGAAAAATAGAATGTGATTTCATAGAATTGGAATTTGATGTAAAGAAAAACACATCTATATTTGATTACTATTACGCTAAGATAAATGCTAAGATAAACA
>JBMFUY010000271.1:0-1923 GCA_049966275.1 bacterium | reverse complement strand
CTGTTTGATGAGGATAATGTTGTTCCGTTGAGTGTAACAGACCAAGATGTTCCTGATGGCAATCCTGATTCCGTGAAAGTAATTTTGTAAGTTACAAGTACGAAGTTTATAAACTCTGATACAGGAGTTCCGTTAACGATAAACGTTCCAAAGTATTTACTAGGAGCATAATCTTTGTTATTTGTTGCTATTGTATAGGAATAAGTTCCATTTGGCTCTGAGAATGTTACTGATGTTCCCGTTACTAAAAATGACTGACCATTGCTCAGATTGACATACCATGTGGACCCTTTAGATAAGCCTGCTTCCGTAAAAGTTACATTGTATTTAACTTGTAAAAATCTTATAGCAATTGTTTGAGATAAGCCACTAATTGTCACTAATCCAGATGAAGGTGATGACGAATATCCTGATATGGAACCTATGGTGTATGAGTAAGTTCCATTGGGTTCATAGAATGATATTGTGCTGTTTGATGAGGATAATGTTGTTCCGTTGAGTGTAACAGACCAAGATGTTCCTGATGGCAATCCTGATTCCGTGAATGTTACTGAATATTTTGTGACTGTTGTTTTTAATGGAGTGAATGTTATTGACTGAGTGATGTTCTTGCCATTGACTGTTATGGACCCAGATGAAGGTGATGACGAATATCCTGATATGGAACCTATGGTGTATGAGTAAGTTCCATTGGGTTCTTGGAATGTCAATGATGGAACACTGGAGGAGAAAGACTGTCCATTCGATAGATTGACATACCATAAAGTTCCAGATGGGAGACCGCTTTCAATAAATGTAATATTGTATAGATATGAGTTGGGTTCCACTGATATTACCCCCTGTATGTTACTTCTTGGAATTATTGAGAGGTGCCACGTTCCGTTCTGATTTACCCAGTTCAGGTTATCTGAAGATTCACCTGTCTGATCATTTGAATTTGTAAAGGTGTATGTATCTGGAATAATGTACTGATTTAAGCCCACGGGTAAAACATATGATTTCATAGAACCGCCTGTGGGATACGTGAAATTGCCTATACCACCAGATGGACCACCAACTAGACCGAACTGTGGCGATAAACCTCCAGGATTTGCATTGCCTGGATAGGGGCCATTTTTATAAACCTTCCCCTGCCACATATATGAATAGTTGTAGGATCCTATGATGAAGGATGCCCCAGGGACTGGTAACTGAAGTATATGATCATTTACCTCAAAATTCATTTTCTGGTCCATCGTTGCATTGAGATTTGATAACCAGGATTTAATGACAAATGTGTGTGGAAGGGTAACAATTTTTCCTGTAGGAAAGTTATATTCATAAATTGCTTCGTTTGGATAAAGGCCATAGAAAGGGTATACAACCCATCCCGTATAACTCATAAACCATCCGGTTCTTTGTGATCCATTTATGTAAATTACATTCTGTATCCAGTAAATAGGTGCGCCCAAGCTGTTGGCTACAAAGAAATTCTGCTGTATAGAAGCGTTATAATTCCTATCTACAGTTCCGTTTATATAATATGATGTAACATTGAGACCAGTCAAATTGAATATATTCTCAACACCCTGAAGGGCACCATAAATTCCCTTGTAATTAACATTCAGAACATACATTGTTAGGTTGTATGCATCTATGGATCCCCATCCTGCGACAAGGTTGTATCCATAATTTGCTTTATACACATGGTTCCTTCCCTGATTGACATTGTAAAATGGCAATGTGGGCAGTGATGAATTGTATGAGCCTGTGAGACCATATCCTGTGGAATTTGTGTATATTAGAGATTTCATCTGTTCGTTTCCCAGTTCATACAACAGGGGATTTAGGTATCCTAAGGGAGTTTGATTGTTAAGGGATAATACGGCATCAATCTCAGCAATTATTCCAGCTTCCACTGGAGATGCTACCGAAGTACCCCAG
>JBMFUY010000270.1:0-1967 GCA_049966275.1 bacterium | reverse complement strand
AGGTTGCTGGAGCCGGTAAACATGGAAGCCGGGGAGGTAAAGGCAGAGATACCGGCAGACCTGCAGGACAGGCTGAAGGCAAGGATCGACGAACTGTCCAGCATGGTCAGGGAAAAGGCGCTCAGGCAGGCTGAAATCATGAAGAACGCGCTCACTACGGTGAAAAGCACGGATCCGATCATTTTAAAAGCCAGAAAGGAAGAAATCGGGAGCGAGATCACAAGGCTCAGAAAAATTGCGAAGGGTAGGGTTTCAGTCAGAGCAGGGAAAATACTCGGATACGTGAGATATGTGACCAGCTCAACGGCGTACAAAGAGCTTGGTGATGAGAAATACAGCGTCGAGCTTGAGGCGAAAAAACGCCAGGTTGAGCTTGCCGCCATGGATTACGTTATAAGGTATGAACAGTCGATGGGATATCAGGTCGAAGACGTTCACGAAAATAATCTGGGATACGATATAATCAGCCGTAAGGGCAACGAGGAAAAATTCATTGAAATTAAGGGCATAAGCTCCGGCGAAACTGTGGTCCTGACGGCTAACGAATACAAAGCGTCGCAGATTTTCAGCTCAAAGTTTTACCTGTATGTGGTCAGGGATCCGCTCCAGAACCCAGCGCTGATAATGAAAAGACCGCCTTTTACCATAGATCACATCCAGTATGTCATACAGTACGCGGTTAAAATATGAGCCCGCAAGAAAGGGCTTAATAATGGCGTTCAATAATAATGCCTGTGAGCAATGAAGCAGGTGCAAAAAATGAAGAAGCGCCGATTTCGTTGGAGATAAAGCATAAAATACTGCTATACGTTTACCTGAAAGGAGGCGTGCGCGATAACATAAGCCAGCTTACCAAGGACATGAAGTACAAAAGCGGAAAAGTGAACACTAAAGTGCACGAACTTATCGATGAAAAATGCCTTGAAGAAAAAGATGGACATATAAAAATCACAGGAAAAGGAAAACGGGTGATTTTGCCCTTTCTGTTTGCCAAATATTACCTCTCTGTTATGCTGTTGATGATCTCATTACTTTTAGTTGATTGGATCGCTTCAGAACTCATTTTGAAAATGTACGTTACGCTGGTTGATTTTATTATTGCCCTCCTGCTTATAACCATCTTTTCTTTATACCTGGAGAGAAAATATGAAAAGTACCTTATATATCTCATTGTGAGAAAGCAGGAAGAAGATTAGTTTCTCGCAGGGATAGAAATATACCAGCCAAAATAATATATAGCGGTGGTAAAAATGAAAAATAAAGTATCTGCGATTGTTGGTTATTTATTGGCTATCTTTATCTTAATTTGGCTTTCAAACTACTTTAATTCAGCCGGCAGGTTTATGCTTGATGTTATAACAATAGTTCTGGTCATAGGATTAATAGTTTACATAATTAATTATATCAAGCGGTGAGAAATTGATTCAGCAAAAAGGTCGCTGTTATATTGCCGGTACAATCCATATAAGACCGGTCAACAAAAACAGGCTCAACGTCCCCGTCGATGTGGCACTGCTGGAGGGTGTTGATAGAGGACATATTTCAGTTGCCGACTGGTTGCTACATGCGCCAATACTTTTTATTTACTATGCCCTGATATTTATATACAGCCACATACAAACCGATGAAAAATCGACTGAAAAATTACTGAAATCCATGAACATCAGATATGAAATTGCTGACCCTACAATGAAAGATATATTTAATACTCATAAGTGGGATGTAATTCCTACTTTTGTATTGTATTATGTGGTCGCATACACGTTATTATACAAACTTTTTTCATGTACGTTGATTCTTTCTATCATTCTTATTTGCATAATAATTATAGAATTCATATATGTTACGCACAAGAGCAGGGATAAGTTGCTTATCGACAGGGTAGTGGAGCTGACGGGTGAAGGCATGAACGTGCTGGTGGTGCGCGGGTATGGTCACATTGACTGGATAAAAAAACAGCTCACTCA
>JBMFUY010000269.1:0-1979 GCA_049966275.1 bacterium | reverse complement strand
CCAATTCCCAATCCACAGCCTGCACAGAAAGAAGAAAGAAGGCCAACACCACAAAATGATCTCCTGCGAGCAAATATTGAATCTACAGGAAAAGTCGCATCTAGTTCTGTAAAGCCAATTCCCAATCCACAGCCTGCACAGAAAGAAGAAAGAAGGCCAACACCACAAAATGATCTCCTGCGAGCAAATATCGAACCTGCAAGAAAATTAGCACGTGAGGGCCATATCGAACCTGCAAGAAAAGTCATATCTAACTCTGCAAATTCAATGAATGAATACTATGCAAAAAGGAGAGAAATGCAGATAAGGGGGCCGTATGGATGGTACGGGGATTATTATTCTGATTGGCAGAAGATTCTCAGTGATCAGACGCTATTAAGTGCATTAAGTTATCTTCAAAGCCATAATTTTGCTGAATTTCTTTTGATTCAAAAAGAATTCAATAAACTCGAGATGATGAATTTGTCTTTAGGCAACATAAAAAATGAACTGAACAACATGTTTCACACTGATATTGGCCCAGTACAAGAAGAAAGATTTAGCACACAAAATGAACTTTTAAAACAGGAAGAAAGCCAACTCACGTCACTTGAACAAAATTATATAAATGAATTGACCACTGCAAATACACAAATTGGATCAGCTACATTATTTAGTTGGGCTGGTAGTATCTTTGTAAAAATTCCAGGAGGCGGTGAAGCTCCTGGTATCTTCTTAGGAAGTTTGGGCTATAAGCCAGTATCAACCCCTATTTCTTCAAGTCCAGAAGTTGAATTGCCTGGTGTACCATCTGCAGGTTCATCACTTCTTCCAGGCATGAAGATTTTTGGAGTTACATACGGATTCCATCCAAATCAATTCAATCAAATTCTTTCTACAGCAAATCAGGCAACACAATTATATAATACAATAAACAATGAAATAAATGCAATAAACTCTTATGTAAATTTAAATAACAAAATGGTAAATACGTATAATAACCTAATACAAAATCTTTCTTTTTTTGGAGCTTTTGGACAACAAGGACCCACACAAGCTGACTTAACAAATATAATGTCAAGAAAAGCTAATTTCCCTCAACTTTCTATCAATCCAGCTCAACCATCAACTTCACAAATCCCTTTTCCTGCTATTTCCATAAGTCCTTCATTTCAAACAAACATCCCTACTTCCACTAAAGCAACAGCTCAAAATCAAAATGCTAATACAATACAAAACATAGAAAACACATTAATAAATAAGGAAGAAAGCCAAAAAGGCGCATCAACAACTCAAACAAGCACTTCTACTTCTACTAAATCAACAACTCAAAACAACAACATAATACAAAATATAGAAAACGCAGTAGAAAACATAGGAAAAGCTATAGAAAACGTAAAAACACCAAAAAACTATCTCAATACAGAGCTAACAGCAAAAAACTATGTCATTACTCCTGCTGGAGCATTCACAGTTAATGGACTACTTGAGGTTCTCCCAAATGGTCAAATAGTTGAAGGTCTGAAGACTCCTAAAAAGCTAACTGGTATAACTGCTGCTGAACAAAAAGACATTGAAGAAGGAAAATACATTCAGGAAATAACAGTTCCCTGGCAAGCACAATTAGATGTATGGATCCTCCAAAGTGAATTAGCAGAAGAAAATGGGGCTAAAAATTACTATTCGAATTTATTAAGTGGGCTTAATAATTTTGATGCAAGTTCAATACCTGCAAACCTGCAAAAAACCTTTCCAGGCTTGTCTGCAATCACAACTGTTAAGAATGTAATGGCAAGCACAGAAGCAATCGAAAACGCAAATGAACAAATTGCACTGCCAGCAGCCGAAAACTTTGGAGTAGGCATGTTAAGTAGCTTAGGAGGCATAGTTTCCAATCCAGCTATAGCGGAGCGGGCATACGGTCCTTTCTCCTCTCAATTTCTTACACAATTGGGAGAAAGCGGTGCACAAGTTGGATTGATGGTAGCGACGGTGGGCGG
>JBMFUY010000268.1:0-2023 GCA_049966275.1 bacterium | reverse complement strand
CGTGAGGCTGTAAGTATAATTTCCTGCTATATAAGAGAATGGTATATTTGAAGTTAAGCTGCCGTAGTAAGGGCAATTATCTATATCGGCAGCTACAGAAAAATTAGGTATCTCAGTAGATAGTGCCGTGGAATCAAATATATCTGCAGGAGTGCCAGTGTCAAATGCTACTTGTGCTGTGTAAGATGGAATTGAAGCTGTGTAAGATGGAAATACCATTGAAGTAAAATCTGTATAGTCAATGGGTATTAGATTGTTTGTACTGCTGTTATAAGAGCCAAAATCTAATTCACCTATGGGTGCATATGAAACTGATTGATCTGATGATGACATTGGGTAAAAAGATACGGTATATGAGTTAGCGTTGCTGTAGTTTTGATATAGATAGTATGGGTAAGAAAATCCGCATAAATAACTACCAGAAGAATTAGTTCCACACGGCAGAATATTTAATTCGTTACCAGCTCCAAAATCTCCGTAAACAGAAAGAGAAGACCAAGCCTTGGTTGACGAGCCTCCAGTTTGTATTCCTATTGGCATTACTACGCAAGACTGCGTAATGCTTGGATTGATGCATACCGTAGCACTTGCAATAGTACCAGAATAGCTTGAGCCATCACCGAATTGACCAGAAAATGTATAGCTTGTATAAGCTGATGAAGGCACTTTGACAGCGGCTTGCTCTACCATGATACCAGAAGCCCCTGTATCTAGTATTAATTTCACTGGTTGATTGTTTATGTAAACAACAACGTATGGCGTATTCCATCTAGTATCGTAAATAGATGTTCCAAATGGGTTAGATAATTGAGCTATACATTGGGTTCCATTCCAAATTTGCCCTGAAGGACATGTTGGTGTAGTTTGTCCAGTGCCACCGCCTGTTGGTGTAGTGCTTCCACCGCCAGACGGCGTACTTCCTCCAGATGTAGTACCTCCACCCGATGCCGTGCCACCTGAACCACCACCAGGGGTAGTGCTACCACCACCACCACCTCCGCCACCTCCACAACTAGCTAGCATTACAGATGCTAGTCCTACAAACAAAAGCCCTTTTGAGATCTTAGTGCTCTTCATGGTATACCTCCAAAGTTTTGATATCTTCTTCAATACTTTTTAGAAGAAGATAATCTGTTTCGTTGCATACGGCAAGTATTCTTCAAGGGCAAGTTTGGCTAATGTGAGAGCTTTTTTACCTTTTTTGTATAGTGCCTTCTTACCTTGATAAGCTTTTGCTTTACGGAGATAAGTTTCTATTTTGCATTTAAGCATATACTTCTTTGCACTTGCCATATTAATATTTTAAGTATTACTTAAAGATTTGCAATGATACAAATTATTTATCTATCTAAATCACTATGATATGAGACATGCTAACCACTTAACCATTTTTGCTTATCCTAAATTTTAAAAAACAAAACACTTAAAATAAAAAGCCCTACCTCACCATCTTCACTATCGTATTCAAATTCCCTGGTATCCCAAAAGTGGTATAGTTATATTTCCCGCTTGGACAATCATACTGCCACTGTGCTAATCTCAGTGGTATTCTCATAACAAGCTTTTTCGTACACTGGCTAGCATCTTGGATGAAGTAAGAAGCTGGGGCTAGCTGTTTTGGTGATTTAGCTGTGACAGATGATACTATGCCGCTTTTAGTTCTGACATAGTAGGTAAAATGCTGTCCTTGTATTACTTGTACTGGTTTGTTCATTATCACTTTTTGTTCTACTTTAGATGTGACACTTAATGGTTGACCTACAAATATAAACATAAAACACCTCCTATTGATTAAATATAGCACCTTCAGTAAAACCTGGATATTGACTAGCTTGATTTATCACATAGGTGATGGTATGGTTTAACATGTCTGATAAACCTATTACATCATAACCGTATCCACCATTGTTTGCGTCTACAATGCTGTTTATAAATAGTATGCCACCGGAAAATGGATTACCGTAAAATAATGACTCACAGGTATTGTAATCCAACGTCGTTGTAAAAATATTACTGTAACTAG
>JBMFUY010000267.1:0-2025 GCA_049966275.1 bacterium | reverse complement strand
AAAAAGTCTTTGTATCTTAGGTGGATCGTGGGGTTGAACGAATGAGCAAACTTCCCTATTGCATTTTTCGGGTTAACGGACAAGAGTGGTATCAAAAATTAAATAATTTTTGCTTAGATCACTGATTATCTTTTAGCTCGAACACATAAATGTATTCCTGTGGCAGGGCAAGAAGCAATTTGAAGTCTGGTCCCAGAGAAAGTGATCTTGATACATCCGGGAAAAGAGGCTGATATGCATTTGCCCATTGAGCATCAAGGATAAAAAACTTTATATTAAATCTTCGCATTACCTGTTCAAGGTTAAATATATTGGTAAACCAGATCTCTGGTATCAATTCTCTGAACTTTAAATCAAGCGGGTATATACCACCTGTTGGTGCGATATATGGAGCATAAAACCCCATTGTGCTAAATAGTTTAATTGTTGTAAGCATTTTTAATCTATCTATATTAAGCTCTTCAAATAGTATCTTGTTGGATATGATGAACTGTTGCGGTAGTACAAAGTCTTTAGGATGGATAGGATTATGTATTGCATCAAAGAATGTTACATTCATTGATGTTGTAAGACATTGCATAGGTGATGTCATGCCGTTATCTGTCAGCACCTTGCTTAACTTTATATTATCAATTCTTAATGTGTTTAGATGCTCTACCAGACTGGAGCTGTTTTTTAACGGTATTAAAACAAGTACAAACATACTGAGTACCAATACAAATATTCTTAAGAGCCTATTTTTAGACACATTAATAAGCCAGCCGATCGCGGGTATAATAATCACATAGATTAAAGCGACAGGAAGATATGTGCCCTTTTCCGTGTAATAGGTAAGCGAAACAAGGCTTAAAAAACCAAAAACAATGATAGAAATAGATAGCACGTCTTTTCTTTTATCTTTATTACTGATCAATAGTAATATTGCGGCTATGATAAAATACATTAAGCCTGTTTTTGTTGCATACACATATAATACCTTTGCCCATGCTGAAATAAACCTTATAGGATGGTGTAAGAAGGTAATAATCATTGATCCTCTAAGTTGTTTAAGAAATGCCGGGTTGAATATATCAAGTCCTTCTTTGGCAAGTAACACTGTGCCAGTCTGGGTGCTGTAGCTATATAATGGATTTGTATGTGCAATGGTGTTTAACAAAAACTGCGGTAGTGCACCAGCAATACTACCTATTATAAGATATATAATAGCCTTAATCACACCTTTCTTGCCATGGTTACATTCCTCAATAAAGATAACAGGCAAAAGTAACCCTGCTAATGCTATGCCATGCTGTCTTATAAGTGATGCAATGCCCACTAAAAGACCTGCATAAAACCAGTATTTATTATTATCCTTTGCCTTTATTGCAACATAAACAGCGTAAAGCATTATAACGGACAAAAGCATATCAGGGTCTTCACCCATTGCCCCAAACAGAATGAGGTTATTCAGGGCTAAAAGCATTGATGTAATCAAAGCATAAGTATGATTTTTAAATATTGAGAAGGATAGCAGGTATGCAATATATAGGAGCGCAGCACCTGAGAATGCACATATTAGCTTCACTGTTAAAAGATAATTGCGGGTAAACAGGCTGATAATATTCATGAGTAAGGGATAGCCAAACGGATAATAAGGGCTTGTGAATGCGTATTTATTTAAAGTGAACTGGAATAATGCAAGTCCTTCTGTTGCAAAAAAGTCGTTGCTGTTTATGAACCAGTCATATTTCAAAACCAGCAATACAACACAAATAAAGTATATGATAGAAACTATAATGGTATATCTATTACCTTGTTTCATAAACACATTTTTCTGTATACCTTTGATCCCTGCTTTTTATAAGCAGTATACGACGCATGTTTGCGTGATTGTAATACAAAAGTTGTAGAATGTTCAAGCGAATAAAAAATTTCCTTGTTGTATTTTTTAGATCAAGGAACTTTCCGATTTAACCCGAAAAATGCAATAGGAAAGTTTGCTCATTCGTTCGGGGTACCCATGCAGAGCATGGGTCGTGCGATCCA
>JBMFUY010000266.1:0-2027 GCA_049966275.1 bacterium | reverse complement strand
CTGCTGGCTCTGGAATAACTGCTACTGTAAACAATAAGTTGACAATAACATCCTCACAATCTAATGTTGGTTTGTTGTGGGAAGGTGCATCAATTTCTACACCTTTTGTTTGGGAAGGATACGGAGAAGGAACAACAACTACTACTGGATTAATTAACCTTGGACTTGCATATACAACTGCTTTGTCTAACATTTGTGCTAATAGTAATTCAGCAGCTCTTGGAGGTCCTTGGGTATGGGGAACAAGTAGTTTTGTGTGGGAGGGGCTACATTCTAATTCAAACTTTCAACTCTCTGCAAGTGGACCTCCTGCGCCAGCTTTAAATACTTGGTATGTTTTAACCCTTGCAAGTAATGGAGCAACAGGATATTGGTATGCAAACTATAATTTACTAGCAACCGCTTCCACAGCTTCTGGGAGCAATTATGTAGGATTTTGGGTAGATGCTTCAGATACGCAGATTTATTATTGGCTTCGCACCCGTGCCTACCCGCCAAGCGGCGTGATGCCAAGCTACAGCTTTGGGGCTGTGCAGCAGACCACCAATCCTAAATCATCAACCGTGCCAAGCGGGATATATAACTACACTGCCATTACTATAACTAATACTCAATCCACAGCCACGCCTGCACCATTCCAGCAGATGATAAACATAACAGAGAGCAGTTTCTCATCTTATATCACATACAACAACAACTTCGCCAATTTTGAGTATTTCTATGCAAACGGCACAATAATACCTGCTTGGATTGAGGGCAACCAAAGCGGCAAGCTAATAACATGGGTTAAGCTCGCCAACGGCATACCAGCAAGCTCAAGCATAACTATTTACCTTGGCTTCGCCGGCAAGACAACAAACCTACTCTCAAGCTCAGGCACATCTGGCATAGGCGAAGCTCCACAGCTAAGCTCAACCTATGCTCAATACGACGATGGGGCGAGCGTGTTCAACAACTATTGGAACTTTGCTGGAACGAGTCTGCCAAGCGGATTTACAGTGGCTAATTTTTTGGGGCAAACTAACACAGGAACAGCTACAGTTAATAATGGTGTAACATTATCTGCGGGTTCTTCTAATGGTGAGATTTTATATTATTCTTCTTCTACATTCTCTGCACCGATAGTTTTTGAAACTTACGCAGAAAGCACAGCGGCAACAACTGGTTCTTCTGGCTATTCTTCAGTCGGAAGTGGAATAGATTCTGGCACATCTTTTTCTTCTACAAATTTTTGGCTTTCAAGAGGAGCAAATAATCTTAATTGGGACTACTTCATAGGTGGCTCTGGAACTTTAACATCTAATGCTCTATCTCTTAATACATTTTATGTATGGGGGATAGCTTCATCAGGAACTTCGTCAGAAGTATATGTTTATGGAAGTGGGGCAACTGCGCTTAATCCTACATATTCAGTTTCCTCAACTGCTTCCTTCCCATCGTCATTCTATCTTTTACTTGCAAATATAGATGCAAATGCTAAACAAGTAACATATTGGCTTCGCACTCGTGCCTACCCGCCAAGCGGCGTGATGCCAAGTGTAACTTTTGGGGATTTATCTCTAACAGTTTCAGTAAGCCCTTCAACTTCCTCAATAGATGTAAATCAAAACATTACTTTAGTTTCAACAGTTTCAGGTGGAACAGCACCATATACCTATCAGTGGTATAATATAACATCAGGTTCAGCAGTAGCCATAAGCGGTGCAAACCAATCTAACTACACAGTTTATGGTGTTTCAACAGGAACATTTACCTATTTTGTAAGCGTAACAGACTCACACCCAACGACAGTCAATTCAACAAATGTAACTGTAACCGTTAATCCAGTCTTATTAGCCAATCCCATAACGCCTTCAAGCCCAACAATAGACAGTGGGCAAACAATTACTTTAACAGCAAATGCAAGCGGTGGAACAATGCCTTATTCTTACCAGTGGTATTCTGGCACATCATCAAATTGTAGTTCAGATACCGCCATTAGTGGTGCAACATCAAGCACATATAACGCAAGCCCAACCTCAAATACC
>JBMFUY010000265.1:0-2033 GCA_049966275.1 bacterium | reverse complement strand
GCGTGACCCTTCCCTTCGGGTGGGTACCCCATCACTCATTACACAAACTTCCCTATTTCGCAAATGCATTTTTCGGGATAATATGGTGGGGGCTTAAAATTTTAAGCCCCTATGGGTTCGTTCGGGGTACCCCATCACTCATTACACAAACTTTCCTATTTCGCAAACGCATTTTGGGGGTTAATAAACAGTTGCGGAAGCGGAAGTGCCACTAGCCGTTAAAAAGGTTACATTCCTTAAAGGAGGGTAGGCTCTAAGCTCTGGTTGTATAAACACCTTCTTTTTGGCGACTCGTATTGAGGCACTTTTAGAAATTTGTTGTGTATTTATATTATGTGCGGTTGCTTTTGTTTTTTTAGGCATAAAACCTCAGCAGGAATTATCTTGCAGGCATATTTCAATTAAGTGGTATTGCGATAATATCATTTGTTGGTGTATCCTGGTTCACGTAAAGTGTGGAGAAGGTATCATTGAAAGCAAACCCACCGTTTGCATCAGGAATACCTGTTCCAGCGGCATAAACAGAATAGCTACCAGTTGAAGGAACATATTTATACATTACGCCTGTGCCCGCATCCAGAATATAAATATTCCCCAGGGAATCCAATTTCATACCAGCAGGGCAGGACAACCCTGTGAGAACAGTTGTTGTAAAACTGCCTGCTGAATTTATCATATACACATTGCCATTACTGCAATCGCCAACATACACATTGCCTGATGCATCTGTTGCAATAGCAGTTGGCGTTGTAAATCCTGATGCAAACTGTGTTACTGTGCCAGTGCTTGAAACCTCTGAGATGGTCCCATTACCTCCGTTAGCAACAAATAATGGCCATGACTGACCAGCAGATGAGAAATATAGTGCATCAGGGCTACTCAAACCAGTTGCGAAAATAGCAGGGTTCTGTCTTCCTGAAGGTATTCTAAGAATATTATTGTTTCCATAATTTGCGATATATAAATTCCCACCCGTATCTAATGCTACATCTAAAGGAGCATTATAACGAGTGCTCGGAGCATATGTAGTTATAACACCGGTAGGTGAAATCCTGTTCATCCTATTTCCTGAATAGTTTGGTACATACAGATTGCCTAAAGTATCCACAGTTATCCCGCCTGGAGTTGTTAAAGAGGCAAATATCTTATAAGGCGTGAACAACGAAGGGTTAGAATACGGAGTATTAGCATAAACAGTTTCTACAACTACATTACCGAGTGTTGCATTGGTTGGGACAGTTGCAACGATGCTTGTATCTGTCCAGCTCTGGACTGTTGCAGTTATGCCATTAAACGTAACACTGCCCTGGGTTGTAGAAAAATTATAACCTGATATAGTAACTGTTGAGCCTGTTAATCCTAATGCAGGGGTAATATTAGATATTACAGGCACATTAGCATACACAAGTACCCATGCCCTGAAACTGCTATCAGCATAAAAACCATTAACTTTATTAGCAGATCTACCGCCTGCAGGTATAGTGAATTCAGAGCCTGCTGTGCCTGATGTAAATAGCCAGCCCCATGCACCATAAGCTGGGTTGTTAACATACCAACCCGTTCCAAAATCTGGATTATACACAATTACATTGCTTCCAGAGAGAAGCTGGTATGCTTGAATCTCGGGGATATATTAAATTTAGTTGAAATTTGAAATAGTGGCTCCAGTGTGGGATAATCCACAAAGGAAAAAAATAAAGAAAGGAGCCACTTATGAAAGTAAACACTAAAAACAGGAAAAAGGCAATAATAGGATTTAAAGAGATGTATGGGCAACAGGAACTGGTAAATAAGATGAACTGGATAATAGCCAAAGGGAAGCTTGGATTAGATGCACTGATGCTTGATATTGGCAGGAGTCTTGCCGAGACGATCATGTATATTGAACGCGAGGAGCTTTCTGGTGAAGATTATCATCCTAAGCCTGTCAAGGGGTGCCCTCCTATATGCTTCTACGTTAACCCGAAAAATGCAATAGGAAAGTTTGCTCATTCGTTCAACCCTGCGATCCACCTAAGATACAAAGACTTTTT
>JBMFUY010000264.1:0-2050 GCA_049966275.1 bacterium | reverse complement strand
AAAAAGTCTTTGTATCTTAGGTGGATCGCAGGGTTGAACGAATGAGCAAACTTTCCTATTGCATTTTTCGGGTTAAGCAAATGAAGGATCATATGAGTAGAACTTTTTGCAATAATTGTCAGAATTACAATTTTCCCCGGTATTGCATGCTTATATATCAACATAAACTGTTTTTTTTCAACAACTTGACTTTTTTAGAACAGGTATAATAATTGCTTTAATGTTATAATAGTACAAATACCAGCCTTGATTGTTTACAAAGATATAAATTTGTAGGGAGTTAAGATGAACATAAGTAAGATATACAATGGTTTTTTGTGGTTAATGATAACCTATTTATTAATACTTACTGGCTGTGGTAACTATCAACAACAAACTGTTAAGGCAAATAAACCCGTTGGGATATACCAGATAAATTATGAATCTGACACAAAAACATTGAGTATAAAATCTATAGATGTTACACCACCTTATGCAGGATACAATTACACAGGGATAGCAGGCTTGTTTCAATCAGGACCAACAACACTGAATGGAAACCTTGTAACAGCACCTGTTTACATTGTGAATAACAGTTTAAGCAGCTGGACTGGTGTTGAAATGCAGATGTATAAACTGCTAACAGGTAGCTCTGTGTTAGCAGCATTCCCTGATTTTGGTACAGGTTGGTATACAGACAATCCTTCTTATGGAGCATGGGGCTGGCTTTTTACAACAGGCACAGCAGGCAACACATATACAATACCAGCAGGTGGAAAGTCCGCAAATAAGGTTATTGGCTTTAATGCCAATTCAAACTTTGCTGCATGGGCATACATTTATGCAAACGTACCTATCATCACAGGCATAAATCCATTGGGTGCATTAGCAGGTCAACCTGTTACAATATCGGGTTATAACTTTTCTTCAACCAGTGGATCTGTAACATTCAATGGTGTTAATGCGACTGTAACAAGCTGGAGCCCCACCTCTATTGTTGCAACAGTACCAACCAATGTAACACTTGGAGATGTCTTTGTTGAAACTGTTGATCCCAACACACCATATTCCAATGGCGTTATTTTCACACCATATAAGATCTTTGCTTCCTCAGTAGCGAGCCCTTATGGGATAACTGTAGATACTGTAGGTAATCTTTATGTTGCTTCAAACAGTACAAACTATATAGTAAAGATTACACCTGCTGGCGTTGTTTCAAATTATTCCAAAAAAGCCGGTACAGGCACGTTAAATGTTCCTATGGATGTTGCAATGGATCCATCAGGGAATGGTACACTATATGTACCAAGTTGTAAGAATAACTTTGTTGCTACAGTAAATTCATCCGGAACAGTTAGTAAGTTTTCATCTACATTTGGTAATTGCCTGTCAGCTTTGTATTTTTCCGATGCAGGTCAATCCTGGCCACTGTATGTTACGTCTGAACGGACAGGGGCTGTATATTCTGTTTCAAGTACTGGCGTACCAACCTTGTTTGCCTCAGGTTTCACAAATTTAACTGCCATTACTGTGGATGCATCAGGAAATGTGTATGTAGGGGAATGCAGCAATGGAAGCGTTTATAGGATAGATCCAACAGGTACTGTAATAACAAGGGTTGTAACTGGCCTGACATGTCCTACATGTATGAAACAGGATCAGAATGGAAATATTTATATTCTGGATAACACCACAACCTCAACCATGTACAAATACAATCCTAACACAGGTAATCTATCGTTCTATGTTGCTGGTAATGGTATCACATACGCAAATGGTGGATTTGCATTCAGCCCTGATTTTTCATTGCTTTATGTGGGGCAGACAGCCCCTATCAATGATGTAACAGTTATACCGCTTAAATAGTAAACCCCTGACATATTCGTTTTATAATCAAATTGTTTCAACATAAAGATGCAATGAGGGATCATCTATCCACTGATAATTCCTTGTTTGTGAATGAGCTGTTTCAAAGTATTTTAACCCTCAGCCTTTTTAACCCGAAAAATGCAATAGGAAAGTTTGCTCATTCGTTCGGGGTACCCATGCAGAGCATGGGTCGCACGATCCA
>JBMFUY010000263.1:0-2060 GCA_049966275.1 bacterium | reverse complement strand
GAGGCCTTTCAACTTCACTCCTAACTTCCAGTTCAACGAATCAGAGTTCAACTATACACCTCCGGTTTGGCACGGGGATTTCGGAATAATAGTTCAGCCCGGTCAGTCAGTAACTCTGAACTTTACAGGAGTAATAACACCGCTCTGGCACGGCTGGCACTTCAGAAGCCCGTGGTTCACAAAGATTGATATATACACAGTTCCAGTAAACGGGTATCAGTATCAAATAAAGCTCATGAGCGTTCCGCCAAGCAATTCAACTTATTACGTAACCGCAAAAGAAATTTAATTTTTTTTAATTACAATTTTTTTGATTATAGATCGCTGTATTTGTCGATATGTTTAACCGTAATCGCGCTTCTTATACAGCTTTAATTCTAACAAATCAGCATTTTAAAGCTTATTAAAAACGTTAAATGCCCTTTAGCTATCTTGATGATTATATTTTACAAAGTAATTTTACAGTTATGGGTTATGGAAAATTCTGTAAAAATTTTAAAATTGACGAAACAAACTGTAAGACAGCGTTTTTTATATACGGAACTTTGAAGCAAAAGTTTGAAGAATATGTTTCAAAAGGTATGGCCAAGTTAATTGGAGAAGGCTACATATCTGCAACTCTTTACGATCTGAGGGAGTATCCAGGTGCTGTTAAAGAATGTGGTAATAAAAACAGGGTTTACGGCAGAGTTTATTGTATAAGTGAAAACTTTAAAGATCAAATAATAAAATACTGCGATGAGTATGAGGAATTTTACCCTGAGAAACCAGAAAGCAGCCTCTATATAAGGGAATGTACAAAAGTTATTTTGACCGATACAAACAAAACTGTATCTGCCTTTGTATATTATTATAACGGAAAACCTCCCGGCAGAATTATTAATGACGGAAAATGGGAGAACAGAAGGTTTCAATGATCCTGAGCTTAAAAATTCATTCTGAATTGATCAGCCTTTTCAGGCCCTGCCTGATGCATTTTATGTCTCCAATGCATATCAGCGGGTTTTCCCATTTTTCGACCTTTACCCTCGATACAGCTTCTTTCAAAACGTCCGTGTTCAACCATGACGGAACATGATCCAGGTCAAACAGGACACAACCTTTTCCTTCTACGTTCACGCTTCCTTTTACGTTTGAAACCACAAGTAAAGATGAGTTCATGCCGTTTACGTATCTGTAAGATCTGTCATATCCCCTGTCGACGAGCAAGCTCCTTATGTTGTAAACCTTCGCACCATTTAATCCAATTCTGACCTCCGCAAACCCCTTTGAATAGATTACCTGCATTACAAGGGGTAAGACAAGTATTACAGCCGTTACTAAAAAGTAGGGTTTCAGTTGCTCTCCTATTAAAAGGTATGAAAATGCAAATGTAATGAAAGGCACCGAAAGCAGCGATGTGCCGACAACGGATATCCTGAGCTTGTTCAGGGCATAAAAGTAAGCGTATGCGCCAAAAAAGTAAGTTACAAGCCCGACAAAGAGAGACGACATGAGAAATTTTAAATTAAAGACAAACACTGCGTTCAAACCGAAAAGCAGCTTCATTAACAAATACGTAACAGCAAAAAATACAAAGCTTACAGCGTTAAATATGAAAAGTTCAGCTGACAGTTTCACAGACGCGGCCTTAATAATCAAGCTGGAAACAGCCGTCGAAAGCGCGCCAAGAAGGACTATCAGTATATAGGGGAGCTCACTGTAATTTACACGGATCATTGTACCCCCGGTAAGCGCAAAGTAAAGGGCGATGAACCCTATAAGGAGGCTTATAACCTGAGCCCTGTTGACCTTTTCTTTTAACACAACGGGTATGAACGGAACCATAAGAAGAACCCAGCTCCTGTTCACAAGGATCGAAATGTCCTAGACCATAGAGAGGCTGTACTCTGATGAACTGGTCATGATGGCCCTGCACAATTTACACATTTTGCTGTTAAAGAAGAAGGGCATAAAGCAGTCAGATGCCAGCGGCGATGAAATTGGTTATTCGTTCACGATAAAGAAGAACTATGAATCTTACACGAGAGAGCTGAATGAAAAGGCAAAGGAGAACAGGG
>JBMFUY010000262.1:0-2061 GCA_049966275.1 bacterium | reverse complement strand
AATACCTATATTTGACGCGGGGTTATCACTCATTACACAAACTTCCCTATTTCGCAAATGCATTTTTTGGGTTAATGTATTTTCATAAAAAGGTCTATCATCAATCCATGCAACAGCCCTTTGGAGGAAACATAGCAATGCTTCATGTTGGTTGTATCCATAATCTTCATCAATATCATCAACCCGGGTAACAGAATGTCTGCTTTGTCTGATTCAAGCCCTGTCATATTCTTTATATCAGATATCTTCATACTTGAAAGTCTGTTATAAAATGCCTTTAAATCATCTAACTCAAGCCCATTTACAGGCTTTATAGTATTGTAAATAGTACCTATATTACCTGGCACACCAACCTGTATCTCAGGCTTTAGTTTCTTTATATGTATAAGGATATCATTAAATTCATGTTCAATAGATTGCCTTATGTCCTGTAACTCCTTTATGGTTGGTGGGTCGTGAAAAATAAACTGTTCTTTTAATCTTACAGCACCATTTTCAATAGAGACTGCCAACTCTATATTGTTTTTGTCTCCAACAGATAATTCTGTACTCCCTCCACCAATATCTACAACAAAAGCCTTTTTATTGTGTATATCCATGCCATTAACAGCTCCTATATGTATTAACCTTGCCTCTTCTTCTCCAGATATAACCTCTATATCAAAATCCAGCTCCCTTTTGACAAGCTCTAAAAAATACTGAGCGTTCTTTGCACTTCTTAATACGCTTGTTGAAATTAACCTGATTCCATCAATCTTATATGCATTCAAGATTGTGCGTATATCAAAAAGTCCATTGAGTGTTCTTTTAATAGCTGGTTCCTTCAACATACCATCTGAAAACATACCCTCACTAAGCCTGTTAGGATACCTGACGTATTTCAACAATTCATAAGCGCGTGCTGTGCCCTGACTTATAGCAAGCCTCATAGCATTTGTTCCAAGATCAACCACAGCTATTTGCTTCATAGGATCAATTTCCTGTTCTTACCCTTTAATTATTCATTCTTTCTGAACTTACCATCTGAATCAATCCATTTTTTAACATTACCAAGGGCTGTTGGCAGGTCCTTTCGTGTTAAACTATCCTCAATGAAGGTTGGCACAAGTAATCCTATATCCACCTTGCTTCCATACCTCGCGAGTGTATGCGTATCATCAATCTTGTAGAGCTGGTAATAGCCATAAAGTTCTTTCAGATCATTCTTATAATCAGGATCAAGATGCCATGTTAATCTGAATTTGCTATTCTCAAATTTATGGTCCACCCTGTACCTTATATTAAAAAACATTATTTTAAGCATGAACTGGGTTATATTACCCTTACTGTTAGCCTCTATAATTTGTGCATCCTTCAAATGTGGCAGGTATTCCTTCTGACGATCAGTTTGTTTTAATAAATCCCAGACCCTATCTATGGGTTGATTAAATACCAGAGAAGCCTTTATAAGCGATTGTTTGTTTTTTCCTTCACCAGAATCCTGCTTCAACACAACAATCTTTCCAGCCTCAAGGTTAGCTATATCTGTAATGCTTAACCCTTCAAGAGCCTTCTGCGGTAAAGGTGGAGAGGCGAGTTTTATAAGATCTTCACTTTTAGCTCTGACTGAAAATGAAATTAAAACAACAAACAAAACAATGCATAGAACATACAATAACCTTCTCAAATTTAACATATTATATCCTCCTGAAAATAGATCTATTTGTTTTTATTCATACATCAATCCCTTCTTAAAGTCATCTGTTGCAAAAATCAATTTACTTCACTGCCTCGTAAAACTCATGCTTTGAAATCTCAAGAATTTGTTTCAAAATACCGCATTTCATTTTGGAGGCTGTCCGGCAATTGTAATTCTGAAGGAACGATGCGACTGAAGAATACATTCTCTGTCACTCTGAGCAAAGCGAAGAGTCTATGGCTTTAGATTCTTCGCCGTTAGCTTTATTAGACTAATAAGTATATTAACCCAGAAAATGCGTTTGCAAAATAGGGAAGTTTGTGTAATGAGTGATGGGGTACCCGCCCGAAGGGAAGGGTCACGCGTCAAATATAGGTATTCTT
>JBMFUY010000261.1:0-2067 GCA_049966275.1 bacterium | reverse complement strand
GTACTGCGAGCAAAGTATTACTGGCAAGCACATCTGGACTTCTGTTCATCATCCCTAAACCATGGGTAAGCTGTCAAACATGCAGAAAGGATTGAAGAGGTTTTTGAGGCACAGGCTTGGCAGGAGCAGGAACATGAAAGAAATAGATGAGAACATAAGAGCTTACATGGACTTCTACAACAACGCTATAGCTGTATCAACCACAGGATACATTCCTGAAATGAGGTACATTGGAACAGTAGATGAAGACTGGTACAGCAGGCTGGTCAAAGCGCTTAAATTAGAGGATGTGCTACCTGTTGATCATGCGTGACAGGGGTGACATATGTGTCTTGGTGCTACATTAACGCGACCAAGGAAGATAAAACAAAGTTTATATATGATATAAAATTATTATTTTTTTGAATGGCAACACCAAAGTATAAATTAGCTAAGGTAGTTGGCTGGTTTGTCATAATGGCTTCAGCTGTTAGTCAGGAATATGGAGCGGGAATAAATGCAGTATCAACTCAAAGCATTGGAACGTACCCGGGCGTTGGCAACCTTGTCCCGCTTATAATGTTTATAACAGGCTTGTTATTAATCCCAAAAGTCTTTATGTTTCAACGCTTTGGGAGAGTTGCAAGCAGAAGTGGAGGGGAGTACGTTTGGATTTCAAGAACTATTTCTCCTGAAGTAGGATTCATAATACATTTTCTTTACTGGGCTGGTGTTGTTTCAGCGATGGGGTTTATAGGATATACAGCAGGAAGCACACTCGCATCAACGCTGGTTTCGCTGGGCATTACTAGCGGTGCATGGTTTGCTACTTTCGCAGGACACATGGTTTTTGGTCTAGCGCTCATTTGGTTATTCTTCCTTATACACTATTCCGGAGTAAAGTCTTACGGTGCCCTCGTGGTTATCCTCTTTGCTTTAATAATCTTTGCAGCGGCGATATCAATGTTTGTTGGATTTACCACTTCAAACGCTACTTATACTGTCGCGCTTTCAAATCAAATATTTAAAGGACCAATACCAAGCTATACAACGCCACCGCTTACATACACATCTTTCTTTGGTACAATAACACTTTTTGTATTTGCATATGGAGGACTCAGTGCAGCTCCGCTTTTAGGAGGAGAAGCAAAAAACCCGGAAAAAGATATGCCAAGGGGGATAATCATGGCGTGGGTCGTTGCCCTGGCGCTTTTTACTTTGGTTTCTTTAGCAATATTTCATGTAATAACAGGCCCACAAGTTTATGCCTTGATTAATTCTAAAAAATCTTATTATGCGACGCTCCCCGGCATACTGAGCATAGCCGAACCCCCAATATTAGGCGCTATATTTACGCTGGTTATAACAGTGATAATAGCAAAAACAATTGCACCAGAAATGCTTGGAGCTAGCAGGAGCCTGTTCGCGTGGGGCGAAGACCTTATCCTTCCTCAAATTTTTACTCATACAAACAGGTTTAAAGCTCCAGACTTCAGCCTTTTCGTTAGCGCAGTTATAGCTTCTTTGTACTTAGTCTACACAACATACGTTGGGGTATCAACTGTTGATATAAGGGCTCTTTCAGTTCTGTTTGTAATACTCTTTTTAGGCGTAGGAGTCCTTCTTACTAGGACAAAAAAGAACAAAAAGGAATGGGAAACTAAGGTGAGCACAGCGGCAATGGTGGCCGCAGCTATAGCTGGAATAATCGTAACTTTAATTATAGTGCCCAGCGTTTTAATAATACCTCATGTTAACATATGGTTACAGCCCTCTTTCCAGATACTCCTTGCTGTGGTATTAGCGCTTATAATATACGAAGCTGCAAGGGTTTATAGAAGATCGAAGGGAATTAATCTGACTGAGCTTATCAAGAGCAACCTGCCCCTAGAATAAATATTTTCCAATTGCCTTTTCCGAAGAAAATTTAATAATAAATTTTTTCGATGCTGGTCAAATAAGAACCTCAAGTAAAAGTTAAGGTGCGGATCGCCTCTATCAGTTTTATGAAGATAAACCCCATTCAAAAACTAACAGAAGCGATCCGCAATCATGGTATATTCAAACGTAATAAAAAACCTATCGAAA
>JBMFUY010000260.1:0-2067 GCA_049966275.1 bacterium | reverse complement strand
AAGTCTTTGTATCTTAGGTGGATCGTGGGGTTGAACGAATGAGCAAACTTTCCTATTGCATTTTTCGGGTTAATAGACATCTCCTAAGTAATCGTCCAATTCGCTGTAGATTCTAAAAATATTGACAATAATCTTTTAAAACGTATATTAATAAAAACTTATGAACATGAGTAAAATTAGACTATATACTTTAATTTTATTAATTTTATCAATTGCATCGTGTGTTCATATACCAAAGGACTTTGGACCAGGAAAGATTATGCCCAACACTATCCTTGTGCTCCCGCCTATGAATAATACTGTTGATATGAGTGCACCTGATGTTGTATGGCCCATCGTACGCAATAACATCATTAAAAGGGGCTACAACGCTCCACCTATAGAATATGTTAAGAAGGTATTGGAAGAGCATGATATTCATTACGCGGGCGAGGTAAATATGTATACACCAGAGGAGCTTGGTAAGATGTTTAATGCAGATGCTATACTTTATACAACAATAACAGATTGGTCTACAACATGGCTTGTTGTCTATGCCTCGCAGACAGTTGGTTTACAATTTGTATTAAAGAGTGCTGTGGATGGTGACGTATTATGGCAGAATCATTACACAGAAACTCAAAGAGGCTTTGCTGCAAATCCAAAACAAATGGCTGAGCTTGCTGTTGGTGCTGCAGTATCACCCTATGCTCCATTGGCACAAAATGTAGCTGGTATTGCCTTTGCAAGATTCCCACTTCATCCTTCCCAAAACAATAATTAATTCTACATCAAAATTTTCTGGCTCATTTCAATTTATTTAAAAATTCTCGCTGGTTGGCCATTGCGGTCCCTGATAAGGAAAGTATTGAGGACCTTTTGCAATATTCATTATTTCAGTTACTGTGTTGTTGCCGCCATTGGCTAACCATATATCACCAGATTTATCTATAGCTATTCCATCTATATTATTCCCAACACTGTCTTTCGAGGTAATGACAGAACCCGTGGTTGGAATGATCTCAGTTAGCTTGTATATACCAGGCACCCATACATTACCAGCTGAATCTATCGCTATATTACCAGTGCCAGCCCATACTGTGTATGAAATCTCAGAACCAGTGGTAGGGCTAATCTCATAAACTGCCTGGTAACAGCGCACCCACACATTGCCTTTTTGATCTATAGCTATACCATAAGGGTGAGGGCTTATTGTGTAGGATGAAATAGTATTCCCGGTGGTCAAGCTAACCTCGGAGAGAGCATTCGTACCTGTATTAGAAAAGGCATACTCTATCCACGCATTACCATTCCCATCTAATGATATGACAGAAGGCTGTGGATACTGGGTAGGATATGTAACTTTCAAACTGCCTATAGGGCTTAATTCAAAAAGGACACCATTACTACCATCCACTCCCCAGATGTTTGTATCTTTAGCTATTGCTACAGCATAAATCTCTGGATTACTGGTTCCATTATCTGATACTGGATAGTTTTTTACAGTATCATTAACAGGGTTGATTTCAGAAACAAAACCGCTATTGGTATTAGCAACCCACACATCACCAGCCTGATCTATTGCCAGACCAACTGGGTTAGTGCCAACAGTATAGGTTAGAGTTGATCCAGTTGATGTTATAATCTCGGAAACCGTGTTAGCAAGGGTATTAGCAACCCACACATCTCCTTTCGTATCAATTGCTATACCAGAAGGTCCTTGGCCAACATTATAAGTTTTAATGGTCAGATTACCGCCCAATAAATTGCTTGAAGAGTTACTCGAAGAACTACTTGAAGAATTGGGACTACAACTGTATAAGAGAAACCCAGCAGCCATAATAGACAAACTGATTAAAGATAGTTTCAAAAAATAAAGTGGTTTAGTATTTTTTAAGTTCATAGAAATCTCCGTTTAAAAGTTGTTAACACTTAACAAAATGTAGACACCTAATAGAATAATGTCAATAGAACAGGAGGCAAAGGTCATTTAAAATTGAAAAGTGCATCAATTAACCCGAAAAATGCAATAGGAAAGTTTGCTCATTCGTTCAACCCTGCGATCCACCTAAGATACAAAGACTTTTT
>JBMFUY010000259.1:0-2073 GCA_049966275.1 bacterium | reverse complement strand
CTCTTTATAAACCTTCTATTACCAATTTTTTGGAAATCAGAATCGTTCAGTAGTTCTTTCTTTGCTTTTTCAAGCCATTTAAACTTTGATACTGTATTCTCATACCATTCCTTTTCTGCTTCAAAAACATCCTTGCTGGTTATTGGAGGCAGGGTTTGCAGGTATTTTTTAAAACCGCTTTCCAATTCTTCATTAGAAACTAACTCATTTTCCATTATTTCGCCTCTTCTTCATTTACACAATAATTTAGGGTATTTAGATTTATATTTATTGCTGTTGGAATTGGGACAACTTCCCCAAAAGACAATCCCTTGACATCGTATTGCCCAATTAAATACTGCATTGTTGTTTTGTTATATTGCATAAATGGTATTCCAATATATGCTTGGCATATTGAGTAGGTATTGTTCCCCAAAGGAGTTACTACATATATCTGCGGTATGCTGAAATTTGCTCCGCCGAATAGGCTCTGCTGGAAAGGAGACAACGATTGGATTGCGGTTTTGAAATCTGCTACCGCTTGGTTTTGATTGCTTTCCAATTCTTGGGTAGGCACTGGTATTTCGGCAGGAACAAAGTTAATGCCCACTGTTTGATTTTCTTGTATGTAATTTATTGGAATTGCAGGAATTCCCGCTTCGGATATATAGTAATTGCTGTCAAATTGCGGGAATGGCTTTCCGTTTGTCAGATAATACCACAGGTTATAGCTTTCAACTGCACAATATGGGCAGAACTCCGCACCAAGATAATAGATAGTAGTATTCGTTGGCGCGCCTGCAAGAGTTTCATTTGAATTCATAGTTTTTACCAATTGGGCATAGTTTGGATTTGTAGTATTTACAATTGTGCCATTGTAATTGTTTGTTATGAACGAGTATATCGCATTAGGGGCATCCAGAGACAGATTAATAGAGGTATTATATTCATAAATCATGGCAACAACAATAAGCCCAAATAAAACTCCTGCAAGTATCCCTACCGTTTTAAGGTTATTGAAATGCTTTGGTTTTTGAACAGGTTGTTCTTCTATTGTATTTGTGTTTTCTTCCTTTTCTTCCATATTATCACCCTTCCAAATCTACCCCCTTTTCTTTAAAGGACTTTTTAAGTTCCTGAAACTCTGGCAATATCTCATTAGGAACTTTTTTACCATCTTCTGTCTTGTCCAATTTTTCCCTTATGTCTCTAAATGCCTTAACTTTGTTTATTATTTCTGGGTCTGTTATTCCATATTTGCTTAAAAGTAGTTTTAATTCATTAGGGTTTGAGTTTGCCAGTGTTTCTTCGACTTTCTTCTTGTGTTTTTTCAAATCTTCAAGTTTTTGCTTTGATTGTTCTGCCATAAACTCATCTGTTTTCTTTTCTATTTCTTCCTTTATTATTTCCTTCTTGGCTTCTTCGTGTATTGGAGGCATAGTTGGTGGGTTTTTTGGCTTTGATTTAAAGAACTTGAATAAAGCGAAGCCCACTATACCTATTGCTATCGCCAATACCAAGCTTTCAAAGAAGGTAAATAGAGTTCTATCTTCGTTTTCTAATATGTTAAAACCTGCTGAAACTGTTGCGTTTTCATTTATGTATTCGCTTTGCAGAGCGTATAGAGAAGAGTTTGTCAGGTTGGCGAAGGAATTAAAATTCGAGATAACCCCATTTGTGGTATTTGATAGTGTTGCAATTGAGTTGGATAGCCCAGAAATCTCATTCTGTGAGTTGCTTTGCTGTGATGTCAGCGTTGCTATGCTTCCATCTATTGTTTGAAGGCTTGTGTTCAGGGCGTTATAAGATGCTGTTAGGTTTGCTGTTGTTGAATTTAGTGCATCGAATTGCTCTGCGAGGTTAAATAGAGTTGTAGTTGAATTGTTCCCATAAACGAAAGTTTCGTTTGCTATTGTTTGTATTGAAGTCAAATTAACCATAGTAGCATTCAAAGCGGAGAGATTTGCAGATAGGTTGCTTATTGAATAGTCATAGGTGGAGTTGTAGTATGCGGAAATGAGGCTTGAATTTGGTGCTGATAGGAAAAAGGATATTGAATTGCCGTTTGTCAAATTGTTCATAGTATAAAGCCCT
>JBMFUY010000258.1:0-2083 GCA_049966275.1 bacterium | reverse complement strand
GCATTCAAGATTTCAACAAAATTATCGCAAAAAAAGATGATCGGGCATTAAAGATATTTGGAGATTTTTCAAGAGAAATTGCATCTCTTATATTATCCGCTTCAAACGTTACAGGCATTCAAAATGTTTTCATTGGTGGTAAATCTATGGAATTTGGAGATTCGTTCTTGCAATCAATAATAGAAATTACAGATAAATTCTCTTTTCCAAATCACAAATTGAACGTCCAATTTTCTCATCTTGGGGATATCTCGATTCCTTTGGGTTCTGCGACACAGGCAATCGTAATGCACGTGAGAAAAATTATCGTTAATGAGAAAATTTCTAATCGTGCTGTTATTTGAAACAATTGAATACAGAGATCAACAATGTAATACAGCAATCAAGTTTTAAAAACAAAAAGATATCTTATAAAGACGTTTTTGTGTATTTCATCTGTTTAAGTAACAACATCTATTTCACATGGGAGGTGTAAGTAATGAAAAAAGTTTTTTTACTGCTTGTAATAGTTGGAGTATTTGTACTTGCAGGATCAGTTATGCAAGCACAAAATGTAACCACAATAACTTATGGTTACTGGATGAGTGAAGAAGCATCTACTATTAATGCGGAAGTAGCTACCTTCAACAAGGAACATCCAGATATTAAGGTAATAGCAGAACTCGTTCCTTGGGGAAATTATTGGACAAAATTACAAACACAACTGAGTGCTGGAACTTGCTGGGATGTTTTTGAAATAAGTCCGATATACTTTAAGGATTATATTAACCTGGGTGTTTTACAAGATCTAACACCTTACATAAAGAAGGACAATTTTGATCTTAGCGTTTATCCTCCTGCTAATCTGGGGGAATTCGAAGTAAATGGTCATTACTATTCTCTACCTACTTTTATGGATACTGTTGGTGTTTACTATAACATAGAAGATTTCGAAAAAGCTGGATTAAAGTTGCCAAGTTATAATTGGACATGGTCTGAGTTTGTTTCAGATGCAAAAGCCTTAACAATAAAAGATTCATCAGGGAAAGTTCTTCGTTATGGAGTGGATAGTCTTAATTCTGATCAAACAGTTCTCTATCCATTAGGATTGTCTGCGGGTGCAACGTTATTTGATTATGAACACAACAGGGTTAATTTTGATTCGCCTCAAATGGTGTATGTGTTCAAGCAGTTAATAGACCTGGAAAATGCTGGGTATGCTGCCCCGCCGACTCCGGTAAACCAAGTATCTAGTTACTTTACATCTGGTACAATGGCTGCGATGCAGTTTAGTGGTCAATGGATGTTTGGATATTATACCACTGCTCTTGGATTCAAATGGGGATTTGCTCCGATACCTATAATGGATCCTAATTCAAAATATAGAAGTATAACAAATTCGATAGGACCTGTTATGTGGTCTGGGAGCAAGCATAAAGAAGCTGCATGGGAATTTATTAAGTTTGTAAGTGGAAAAGAAGGCCAGACTATGTTAGGAGAGACTGGAACAGTCATTCCGACGTATGAAGGATTGAGCGATTTGTGGGTAAATGTTTTTAAAAACACCCCATATTATCAATACGCACAAATAGCTGCAGAAACGATAAATTTAGCTCAACACTATCCCGTTTTTGCTGGACAAGGTCAGTGGGAAAATACATGGGTTATGGGATTCACACAAATACTTGCTGGCCAGCAACCTGTTAGTTATTTGAAACAATTAAATACAGAGATCAACAACGTAATACAGCAATCAAGCGAATGAATAATCTTTAGATTGTAAAAAGCGGGAAATAGAAGAAATTCGAACAAAAATAAATTTGCGCTTTTCTATTTCCTGCAGGATTTTGTGAGATCTATGTTTTAGTTACTTAAGTTGTGCGTGAAAGTAACAGATTTAACAAATACAGAAAAATATCGAAGAAAGTAAGAGTATAACATTCTGGGAGCCATCTCAGTAGATAAATTCTAAAAAGTACCTGATGGAAGTGTCACGGTTAATTGGATGTTAAAATTCGTAACATTATAATTTTTTAGATCTGGCAGGTGTCCTTTCCAAATTTTTTATTTCTTCGTGGCGTAAACTCTTTCTTGGGCATCCTGC
>JBMFUY010000257.1:0-2087 GCA_049966275.1 bacterium | reverse complement strand
TGGATCGCACGACCCATGCTCTGCATGGGTACCCCGAACGAATGAGCAAACTTTCCTATTGCATTTTTCGGGTTAATGCTGATCTATAAGATGATTGTGTACTTCCCTTGCAACGCTGATCGGGATACCTGTGCGCTCTGTGATCTGTTCTGGTGTTGTATTCTTTATCTCTTCAATGCTGGAAAATATTGATAACAACAGTCGCTTACGTTTCTCTGAAACGCCAGGAATACCATCAAGTATGGAAGCCATGCCTGACTTTGTTCTCAATCTCCTGTGATACGTAACAGCAAATCTATGAGCTTCATCCCGTACGCGTTTCAAAAGCATTAATGCCTCAGAATTTGATGCAAGTTGTATGGGGTCTTTTTTCCCGGGCAGGTACACTCTCTCTTCTTCCTTATTTATACCTTTTTTCGTAGAAATATTTTTAAATTTTGAACCAGCAGTTTTGCTTAATTCATACTGAAAACCAGTATTCCTGTGAATCTTTGCTATACCTATCACATCCGGTTGATCAATACCAATTGATTTGAGCACATCAAGTGCTATACTCAATTGCCCCTTACCACCATCCACAATGATGAGTGAGGGTAAATCCTGCTTATCTTTATATCTTCTACTCAGAACTTCATGCATCATAGCATAATCATCCGGTTTATCTGCCTGCTTTAATCTGTAGTGCCTATACTTTGCTTTTACAGGGACTCCATTCTCAAACCTTACCATGGACGACACGCTGTTTGTGCCGGATATGTTAGAATTATCAAAACATTCTATAGTAACAGGAACATTTTTAAGATGCAGGAGCTCCTTCAACGCATTTGCTGTGGATGTAGAAATTGCCTCTTTTTGCAATGATAGCCTCAGGTATTCTTCGGCATTCTTTGCAGAAAGCAAAACCAGATCAAGCTTTTTACCTGCCCTGGGCACTAAAATGGTTACTTCTTTACCTTTTATATCAGACAAACGGGATTGCACAGTATTCATATCTTCAAATTCAAATGGTAAATAGATATAATCTGGTATAAAGTGACCATTCTCATAATATTGACTTATCACAGTACTCAAAAGTTCATCTTTATCAAGCATTGTATCCCTGAATAAATAGTTCGTTGAATTTAGCAATTGTCCATTACGGATAAACAGTCCATTTATAACGACAGACTTTCCCTGCTCTGCCATATTAAATACATCTATATCTGTAACGTTTGCTATCTCTACCTTCTGTTGTTCTATAGTCTTTTCTATACTAAAAATAGTATCTCTTATCTGTGCTGCTTTTTCAAAATTCTGCTGATCAGCTTCAAATTTCATCTGTTCTTTAAGCTGTTTTATAACAATGTTCATCCTGCCTTCAAGAAACAATTGAGCCTGTTTTACCTTTAAGTTGTATTCCTCCTGTTGAATTTTATTTACGCAAGGGCCTGAACATCGTTTTATTTGATATTTAAGGCATGGCCTTACCCTGTTCTTGAACTCAATATCAGAACATGTTCTCAATTGAAAAAGCGCAGTAATCAGCTTAACAGTTTCTCTTGCAGCATAAGCAGATGAGTATGGACCAAAGATAAGTGAGCCATATCTGACAGGCCTTCTCACCACCTGTATACCTGGAAATTTGTGATTCGTTGATATGCGGATATTTACGTAGGTTTTATCATCCTTTAAACGAATATTGTATTTAGGTTTGTACTGTTTGATAAGGTTATTTTCGAGTAAAAGTGCTTCTTTCTCTGTATCTGTAAGCAGAAATTCTATACGCTTTATCTTAGGTTTTAAAAAATTAATAAAAGGTCTAACATCTGGCGAAGCAGTAAAGTATGAGCGAACCCTGCTATTAAGATCTACTGCTTTACCTACGTATAATACTGCATTGTTATCATCTTTAAATATGTAAACCCCGGGTTGTTTAGGGATAAGGGCGAGCTTCTCATGTATTGCTTCATCTATATCTATCATGAATAATAGTATAATTTAAAAAAATAATTTGGCAATAATGCAAATACAGTTAACCCGAAAAATGCAATAGGAAAGTTTGCTCATTCGTTCAACCCCACGATCCACCTAAGATACAAAGACTTTTT
>JBMFUY010000256.1:0-2094 GCA_049966275.1 bacterium | reverse complement strand
TTTGCTTAAATCCTAATGCTTTTACTCAAGTTTAAGAGATAATAAATTTTGATGAATACTGGCATTACTTAAAAACGTAGGGGTAATTAGAAAGAATTACCCTTTAAATACCTTCCAAGATCTAACTTCGAAAATATCATCGCACCCTTTGTGCTCATAGGCTCTACTATTACTTCCGGTCCCTTTAGATCTTTGTCACTTACTATCGCTACCCTGATTTTTGATAGCTCTTCAAATATACTCTCGTCCGTCATACCAAGGCCCTTCAGCTTGTTCGATATATACCTCACAAAAAATAATCCCATTACACATATGAACACATGAACACGTATATGCTCATCTGTCCTGTGCCATACAGGTGTAAGCGGTATCAATACTTTATCTTTTAGCCAGTGAAAATCATCCTCTATAAACACTTTCCTGTTGTATGTCTTTACTATCTTCTCTTCGCTCCACCCATCCATGTCCGTGAACAACACAAGCTTTCCTGCATCCCTTTTATATTCACTCTCCGCTTCGCTATCTATCCAGTATTTGAATTCCTTGCCTCTTTCACCTTCGGTTATATCGTACTTTATTATCGATGCATACTGGGGATATACTGCTTTCACTGCTTTCTTTATTGCACTGCTTGCTGTTACATGCCTTCCCTTCCCGCTTTTATTCATCGATTTTTCTATCTCTTTTAATTTATCCAGAATCTTCACCTTCGACTTCTCATACGTACTGATCTGTTTCTCTCTTGTGGATGGATTCATCGATACTACTATTCTGTATTCTTTGCCGTAAATACTTATTACCCTTGAAAATCCACGGATTTCTGTGCCGTTATCTGTTGTATATAATAGCCTGTATTCTCTTTCCGGAACTTCCATCAAATCCTTTACCTGGTTCTTTTTCAGCGATCCCAATACCTTGATCTTGCCCTGCATCGCTTTGAGGTTATCCTCACTGTTGTTCCCTTTGTCCATTACCAGTACCAACCCTTCCGAGTTAACTTTAATCTCCCTCAACCTTACTATTATATCGTCAATAACCTTATTGAATAACGTTGAATCGGAAGTATTCCCAGGAACTGTTTTATGCATGAACGGTATGTTATCCCCGGTTACTGCCATTCCCAGCCCTATAAGGTTTTTGCTGTACCTCTCTTGTTTGCTTTTCCCTTTCTGTGGTATCTCCCCTCCATGCTCGATGAAAGTATAATTATTGGTTGTATCCCATACTATCATATCAGGCATCATACCTTTCTCAACTAATTTTTTTGCAAGGCCAAGCTCTATTGATGAAATCGTATCCTTATCCAGGTAATCCATACTGGATATTATGTTCTCTGCGTTTACCTTACTGGGGAAGGTTCTACCAAATGCCAGGAACGAATCGCTGAAATATCTAGACGTGGCTGATTTACTCAATTGCCCTATCCATCTACCAAATATTGATATTAGAATAAGATCGCCTACAGATAATGCGTTTTCATTTCTTTTTGAAGTAACGCTGTTAACGAGCTGCCTGAAGCCAAGTTCCTCATCGATAGCAAGGAGGGCAGCGATCTTGCCATATTCAAACGATTTGAGTGCGATGGGAGTATTGCCGTTATTATTTTTGACTTTATTGAGTATTTCTTCAGCTGTACCTAAGTATATATGAGTTTTATCGACGGGTTTACCGTTGACCCTTTGTTTTTCGACGTAATAGTAGTAAGTGGAACCATGCAATATTTTTTTACGTAAGAATGCCATAGTATAGTAATAGTCCCTACGAGTATAAATAGTTTGTGGTAGAAAATCACTATAAAATCATAAGCAAATAATTAATTAAAAAAAAGTAGTCCCTACGAAAATAAAATTACTGGCTTAACAGAAAAGTCAATAACTCTTAAACTCAAGTAATAGATTGTTTTACAAAGAAGTGGGTTGGATACGAATATTCCAGAACATGTAACAGGAGGGATGCAATAAAAAGCATAGAGAATTCAACAAAAGAATATGAAGGTAGTAAGGTTGAGGGAATAATACTGAGAACCGATAATGGACCTCAATAATATATCAAAAATGTTCAAAGATAGTGTAAAAGCATTAGGATTTAAGCAAG
>JBMFUY010000255.1:0-2104 GCA_049966275.1 bacterium | reverse complement strand
ATGCTGCTGACGAACCCAGACTGGGGGATAGCGGCATGGGAAGCTCACGCGCTTTAGCGTGAGAGGATGTCACATGATCAAAAATGGCAAACTTTTATTATTGAATTAGCTGTAAAAACTTCGCTAAAAATAATATAAAAACTCAGTTCGACTGTGTTTCTTTACCCAACTTTTCTGATATGCATTTTACAATACCGTCAACAATTTCATTTGACGTATCAGTAATTAATTTTTCGCCAAAGAATTTTAGCAATAATCCAGCATCAACGTGAGCGGTCCATGGTATCCTTGTTTTACCATCCAGCCCTTCTATCGGAAATTCAATTCTTATTTTTAATGATCCTCCAACAACTCTGCCAGAACCCTCTAGAACAACCTTCTCTACTGACATACTTAGAAATTTAAAAGCCATTTTAACGGTTACTTGGGAAAGATATTCTATATGAAGTTTTTTTGCGGCTTCAGTTACATCAACCTTAAAAGTAGCTTCAAAGTCTTCCTTGCTCTTGATTTTAAGTTCGCTAAGAGTTGGCAAACACGCTGAAACCCATTTGATATCTGTTATGTGAGAAAAAACAACCTGCTGAGGCGCATTTATTTCAAACGTTCCTTTGAACTCCATTCTATTTACCTCATTTCTGAAAGCGCATACGATAACAGCATTAAAACCATTGGTTTAAACCTTTCCTCATCAACGCCCCCACCAGTTTCGAGTATTCTTTTAACGAAGAAGTAATCTAAACCGCTGGATTTTGCCAAGAACTCAGCGTCTTCACTTATGTTGGCTCCCAGCAATTTTGTAGTTGCCGTCTTGGATTTTTCCCTTATGCCTAGCTTCTCTGCAACTAAATCTGATATCTTCTCTCCCATCAACCTTGAAGTTGTAAATTTGCCTCCTGAAATTGTTACGAACCCGTTAATATCATCCTTCTCATGATCAAATATTTCAAACGTTCTGCTTGCTTCCCTCCCTGCTGTCGCTGCTTTTCCCTTAACTTTTAACAGAGGTCTTATAGAAGCGTAATGCCTTGCAAAGCCAAGCTCCTTTAGTTTTGGAACCATCATCGAACCTTCGTCAATAAGAAGCTGGAGATCTTCTTTAGAGATCTTGAAATTGTCTGGATCTTCTATAATTGTTGCTGTGGTGCCAGTTATTGACACGTTTGCTGTGTAAGGTATTATTATATCGCCATCGCTTGGTAAACGCATTCTGTTGATTATATGATTAACTAACTGCTCTCTGGTAACACCCATAGCGCCCACCGTGGGCATTATTTCTACATCAACTCCAGCCATCCTGGCAATTTTAGCAGCCCATGGCCCTGCAGCGTTCACGGTTATATCTGCTTTGATTTCTTCGGTTTGATTCTTGACTTTATTAAGTACTTGCACTCCTTTGACCTCATGACCCTCTTTTATTAACCCTGTGACCTCCCTGTAAGGCAGAAATACTGCCCCATGAGATGATGCCGTTAAGGCGACAGATAATATTAGGTCGTGTGCGTACATTACTTTATCTGGAACCCATATTGCAGACCTGATTGACTTGTTTAAATTGGGTTCTATCTTTAAAAGGTCTTCTGGAGATACTTCAAAAAAGGGTATTCCTGCATCCTTGCAACCTTTTTCTAATTTGTCCTGGTAGCTTACCTCTTCATTATTTACAGCAACAAAGAAACCGCCTGTGTTGACAACCGTGTGAGGAGCTATGTTCGATATGATCGCGTTTTCAGAAATGCACTCTTTAGCTGATACAGGATCGTTTACCGCATACCGAGCGCCGCTGTGCAGCATACCGTGATACTTGCCTGTAGTTCCAGATGCCAAACTGTCCCTTTCAACAACTGCGACCTTCAATCCTCTTAAAGTCAGGTCCAGAGCTGTGAATGAACCAGTTGCGCCGCCGCCGATAACTATAGCATCAAATTTCATCAGCAGTTTTATGGAGATAGCGTGATATAAATATTTCGTTCTGAAGGGCTTTGGGAAAGGGCGCTAGTGGGTCAGGTAGTCCAGTATTACAGGCCTGACCGCTGGTATCCATTCCATCGTTGGATCAATTCCATTTGTGTACTTTAAATAAACAAGCTGCCTCAGGTTGTAC
>JBMFUY010000254.1:0-2132 GCA_049966275.1 bacterium | reverse complement strand
ACCCTTCCCTTCGGGCGGGTACCCCATCACTCATTACACAAACTTCCCTATTTCGCAAATGCATTTTTCGGGTTAACAAACAAAAACAAAAAATAGACCTGTGTTGCTTTAAAGATTGACTTATTCTTATTTTTTCAATAAAACTCTTATTATGAAGAGGAGGTTATTATGAAATATAAAAGCATACCTGATATGTTTTTCTCTCAGGTTCAAAGGTACAAGGACAGAGCACTACAAATGTATAAAAAGGATGGTAAATGGCTTACCATCTCATGGAACCAGGTAAAAGATATTGTAGAACTTGTTGGTTTAGGGCTTATTGGATTGGGGCTGGATCCAAAGGATACTGTAGCACTATTATCCGAGAATAGACCTGAATGGGCACATGCTGATCTTGGTATTACAAGTGCAGGTGGTATAAACGTCCCTATTTATGCCACCAATACACCTCAACAGGTAGAATATATTGTTAATGATGCTGAGACGAAATACATATTTGTATCCAACAAGCTTCAACTTGAAAAGGTAATGAAGGTAAAAGCAAACCTTAAAAAATTACAGAAGATTATCATATTTGAGCAACTTGATGCTAATCCAGCTCCAGACCTGATAATAACACTTGAAGAGCTTAAGAAGATAGGGGCAAATCAGAAAAATAGAAAGATTATTGAAGAAAGGTATACGCAGATCCAGCCAGATGATGTGCTTACCATTATTTATACCTCTGGCACAACAGGTGATCCTAAAGGTGCCATGCTTACACATAAAAATATTCTCTCAAATTGTGAGGATGTCTCCTCTTATGTGCCAATGAATGATACTTATGTTGCCCTCTCTTTTTTACCGCTCAGTCATGTTCTTGAACGAATGGCTGGTTATTACGCTATGATCTTTCATGGCGCAACCATAGCGTATGCAGAGAGTATTGATAAGCTGGTGGAAAATATGGCTGAGGTTAAACCACATATTATGATCTCGGTCCCAAGGATTTACGAAAAGATGTACGCGAGGATTATAGAGGGTGTGGAGAGTGGACCTCCATTGAAGAAAAAGATTTTTTACTGGGCTGTTGATGTGGGTAAACAAACAATGCCCTATAGACTCAGCGGCAAAGCATTGCCTGTTGGATTAAGTTTTAAATACGCAATAGCTAAAAAATTGGTGTTCAGTAAAATAAAAAATATCCTTGGAGGAAGGCTTATATTTTTTGTATCTGGAGGCGCACCACTATCAAAAGAGCTTGGTGAATTCTTTTATGCTGCAGATGTGGCAATTGTTGAAGGTTATGGGTTAACAGAGACATCACCTGTGCTCACTGTAAATCCGTACGGCAGGATGAAATTTGGCACAGCAGGCAAACCCATTCCCAACTGTGAAATAAAGATTGCACCGGATGGAGAGATCCTTGCAAGGGGACCCATGATCATGAAGGGATATTTTAAAAAGCCAGAGGCAACAGCAGAAGCTATAGAAAAGGACGGATTTTTTCACACAGGAGATATAGGATTCCTTGATAATGAAGGATACTTACATATAACGGATCGTAAAAAGGATCTCATTGTTACAGCAGGGGGGAAGAATATAGCACCTCAACCAATAGAAAATGCTTTAAAGATGAATCGCTATATAGAACAGGTTGCTATGATTGGTGATAAAAAGCCTTATTGTGTGGCACTTATTGTTCCAAAGTTTGAAGCCATTGAAAGCTATGCAAAACAAAACAACATAGCCTATGCAAACAGAAAAGAGCTTGTTGAACATCCTAAGATCATAGAGCTGATCCAGAATGCAGTTGATAGCTTAAATGCCACACTTGCTAAATACGAAACTATTAAAAAGATAAAGATACTACCCAATGAGTTTTCACAGGAAACAGGAGAGCTAACACCTACATTGAAGGTTAAAAGAAGGGTCATAATGGAAAAATACAAAGATATTATAGAAGAACTTTATGCACAATAGCTCTATGTAATATCGTATAGTTTTAAAAAAAGAATATCATCGGGTAAAGATAGAGAATTGAAAGCCAGAAGTTTTATATCACCCTTCTTTGTTATATCAAATTAACCCGAAAAATGCATTTGCGAAATAGGGAAGTTTGTGTAATGAGTGATAACCCCGCGTCAAATATA
>JBMFUY010000253.1:0-2137 GCA_049966275.1 bacterium | reverse complement strand
CTTATATTTCCGTACCAGTTCGGCATTCCGTTCTGCTTTCCGTGTAAAATCTCGGTCGCCATCTCTTCTTCCAAATCATGGACCTGAACGATAATTTCATTTTCTTTCTTCAGAAACTTTGTTATGTCAAAAGAAAAAGGAGTATAGCCGCCATCATGAGACCCAAGAAAATTACCGTTAATAAAAATATCTGCATGATAATCAACGGCATCGAAGTTGAGGAAATATCTTTTTTGAGGATCAAAATCGATAGCAAAGTCTTTTTTGAAGAGCATATATTCCTTGTGATAAAAAAATTCTTCAACACATGATGGAATTTCGATCTGATCCTCAAAGATACCTTTAAAATTCTTTATTTCATTTTCCGATGTGAAGAATTTCCATGTACCGTTTAAAGATAACATATGATTTCCTCCTCGTAAGGCTCATTTAAAAAGAGAGGAATCGTTCTTACTCCCCTCTTTCAAAAAAATATCTTCTTTTTTTATTATTTAAGATGCACATTCAATCCCATCAATTCTCCACCATATAAACCTGCATATCCCATGAATTCACTGTAGGTGTATGGATCAGATTCATTTGGAAATCCTGTGAAGTTACTCTCGCTCCATTCTCCAAACATTGTTCTATTTGTCAATGGAATGAATGGAAGATCCATCAACATAATGCGTTCAATTGTATATATGGCCTCTTTCTGAAGTTTTAAATTACTTGTTGATGAAAATACCTGCAAAGCTGATGTAACAAGCGGGTTTGTGTAACGTGAATAATCAGAAATAGCTGTTTGTCCTATTGGTGCTGAAAATGCCGGATTGAATTCGCTATAGTAAAGGTAGTATGGAGAAGGGCCAATGCCAGCTCCTGAACTTATTGCCATGTCAAATGTTCCACTCATTAACGAGGTCATGTAAGTAGATCCCGCTTCTTGATCTATTACCGTATATATGCCAACATTTTTAAGATTTTCAGAGATTATCTGAGCCATTGTTATAAAATCTGTGGCACCAACTGGAACGAGAATCTTGAAAGTTGGCAATGCTTCTCCATTAGAACCAACAAGTTGGTCATTTGAATTCTTTTTGAATCCTATCGAAGTTAACAAATCTTGAGCTTCTTGTAAATTATAAGATCCCAATTCGGACGCAAGAGGTGTTAAAGTTGGATCCATCCATTCGTCAATTTGAAGAGGAATTATTCCAGTTGGATTTGCAGTTCCCCCTACGTTGTAGTACGCTTTTTCTTCAAGTGAACTCTTGTTTATGGCAAAATTTATAGCTCTTCTAAATACCGGATTGTTAAATGGATATTTTAAAGTGTTGAATAACAGAATGTTTATGCTATAAACTGGCCACCAGTATTTGTTAACAGAAGGATTTTTGTTTGCCCATATCTGTTGAATATTTGGAATAAATGCTCCTACTAAATCTGCTTTATTCGCTAAAAGCATTTCAAGTGCTGTTGTGTTTGATAAAACAACGGTATAAGCAATGTTGTCTATGTAAGGTTTTCCTTTCATCCAGTAATTAGGATTTTTGGTAAGAGTTACAGTGTTGTTTGGTACATTAACACTTTTAACTATAAAAGGTCCTGTACCAATTGGTTCAGGGTTATCCCATTCTGAAGGATTTTTGACAGATGCCCATATATGTTCAGGAATTATTGGTCTAGTAGCTAAATTAAGTAAAAATGAAGTATTTGCTTTATAAAAAGAAAAAATCACGTCATCACCTGTCGCTTGGACACTTTCAAGATATGATGATGGTGCCCAAATGCCACTTAAATCAATTGATGGATTCTGTTTTAAATAGTTGAAGGTGAAAACAACATCATTAGCAGTAAATGGTGTTCCATCTGACCATTTTACATCTTGCCTAATTTTCACCATAAGTTTGAGATCGTTATCTGACCATTTATAAGAGGTACCCAATAAAGGAGTTATCTGACCATTTAAAATGTTAACATCAAAAAGAGATTCATATATCAAAGGCAAAATATTTATTGGTGAAGGATTATATGGACTAAAATTGGGAATCAAATTGCTTCCAATGGCGTAAACCACTCTTAATGTTCCTCCATATTTAGCATTTTGTCCAAACGCCGAAAATCCTAAAATTAACAAAACCAACGATACTATAAC
>JBMFUY010000252.1:0-2148 GCA_049966275.1 bacterium | reverse complement strand
CTTGCGGTCATGTCCATGGGCTGGATTGGCTCTGCCCCTGGCACCAGTGGCTTGTTGGTTGGGTTTAGAAGCGGTCTGTAAAATGTTGTCGCCGTAAGCGGATTGTAGCTTCTCTCAGCTATGCTCTCTATTCCTGGCAGTATAAGCGGAAGCAGGCTTGGGGAGTAGATGCTCGCCTCTTCGCTTGGGCTTATTAGGTATGAGTATGCTTTGACACCCATCGGCTTAGGCATAACGAGCCAAAAAGGCTCCAAAGGCTTGCGGGAAGGATTAGTAGGGAAAACAATAGTTGGATTTGGATTTTGATTTGTTTGTTTTGTTTGTTCTTCTTGAATAGTAACTGGTATTGTCTTTTGTGCTGTTTTTTGCACAGAAATAGTTCTGACTGGTTGCCCCTGAATTACTTTATTCTTTACTTTCTGTCCTGAGATAGTCTTTATAGGCTGTCCTTCTAGTGATTTTGTTGCTTCACCACTTATACTTTTGCCACCTACTTCAGTTTTTGAACCACCTTCAACAATAGTTGGCTCTATAACAGTGCTACCTTCAGTAGTTGTTGGTTCAGTAATTTGAATAGATCCCTGAGGTTGCTCTATTTGTTCCTCGCTTTCTTGTGTTTGTTCAGTTTGTTCCGATTCTTCAGATTGTTGAATCTCTTTTTGTTCTTCTTTGGTTATTTCTTTTTCTTGTTGTTGCTGCTCTTCTGTTGGTGTTTGAACAACTTTTTGCATGCTTATTGTACCATCTGGATTTTGTATATAAATATACCCTTCATTTCCTTCTTGTGAACCACCACTTGGGGTAGGAGCTTCAGAACTGCTTTTTTGCTCTATTGGATTTCCGTTCTGATCCAAAAACCCTTGTGCAACCAAATCATTGAATAATCTTGCTTCTAAATCACTCATCCCACTAGTAAGAATTGGTATACCAGATCCTGGAGGTAGCATGTAATATGTTTGTGTCGCTAAAGCATTATTTATTGCATTTTGCAAAGCAAGCATATTATTTGTTAATTTAAGTGCTGTATCAGTTACAACATTATCCGCATCAGAAATGCCTTCACTATTTGCTATATTCTTTAAGTATATTTGCAATATCTCAAAAGTAGTACGAGGATTTCTTTGTGCAATCCTTAAAAGTCTTTCAAAAAGAGATGGTTGTGAATAAATTGCACCCTCTGAATATATCGCAGGGTTACCATCAACAATCCCTTTCCACATTCTTCCAACAAAATCTGCTGGCGGTGAATCCTTTAAGTCAAAAATAAGCTTAAGTACATCCTCCGAAGGCAACGGCTCTCCGTTTTTACCAATTATAGCTGGAAGATTTTTAGAAGCAAAATTCCCTCTTTGTATTGCTTTTATGAAATCATCTACAGAATATATTTTCCCTTCAAAAGGTATCCCATCATATTTTGGTAACTCTGACAACCCATCATATATTGCAGGTAATGTTTGAGATGCTACTTGATCTGCGTTTGCAATATTATAGTTTACATCTAGTGCTTTAGAAAATTCTGAGATTGCTAGCTGTGGGTTGATTTTAATATCAGTGACATATCTCAATATGCCATCAGATCCACGAATATAAAGGGGTGCACTAACATCTTCAGTGGTTGCTAAACCTTTTGCTGCAGTAATCAAATCTTCAGTAAGTGGCGTATAGAATTGGTATGTTGTTGTTCTTCCAAGCAATCTGCTCAAAAGATTTGGATAAACTTTTTCAGTTATTTGGTTGTAACTACGGCCCTGCATAAGCTGTCCTGCATCGACGCCTCCAGTTACATCTGGATTAATTTCCAACGACACGGGTTGAGAATTGGGATCTACTAATACAACTGTTTTTATTTCTGTAGATGCTATCTTAGGAGAAAACCAGCCAGCAACTCTAGGAAATGCCATCCCAAAGAGCTTTCCAATTGTAGGCACAGCCACGCCCAGCGCAGCCCCAAGCCCGAAGCTTTCAGCCTCCTGCCCAAGCGTCGGCACCTGGCCCTGGGCTATGCCACTTAAACCCGTATTAAGTGCACTCCAAGAGCCGTAAACAGGTATATTGTTAAGTATTTGAGCAGGCAAGCCTGTAATGCCCTTTGTTGCAAGCCAATCTGCAATTGGCGAGCCTACGGCAAAAGGTGACATAATAAGCCCA
>JBMFUY010000251.1:0-2169 GCA_049966275.1 bacterium | reverse complement strand
AATACCTATATTTGACGCGGGGTTATCACTCATTACACAAACTTCCCTATTTCGCAAATGCATTTTTCGGGTTAAAACAACTCTGAAACAATACCATCCATTACACACATGCCTTTTACAGTAAGGGTTAACATATCCTGTTTAACAGTGACAAGTCCATCATCTACAAGGTGCTTTAACAGTTCTTGATTCTTTACAAGACCTGTGTTTACGCCCTTCCATGTTCTTAAAGATAAGAATATCTGCTCAAGTGTTTCTGCATCTTTATCCAACACCTCAACCCTGCTTACAGGAAATGAAAAACTATTATTGTTAGAAACCTTTTCTATATAGGCTGATGCTGGATAGGCATTCTCATACCGTGCCTGTGCTGTCATACCTATCCATGGAAGTCCTGTTTTAAAAAATCCATGAGCCCCGGAGCCTATCCCTAAGTAATCCCCCCTTTCCCAGTAGTTCATATTGTGTATGGATTTAAAGCCTGGCTTTGCAAAGTTTGATACTTCATAATGTTCATACCCTGCCCTGACAAGGGTATCATGAACCCTGTTGTAAAGTTCATAAAATGTATCATCACCCAATGGAATAAAGGACCTATCCATTGATAGAGGGGTGTTCTGCTCAATGGTGAGATAATAAAATGACACATGCTCTGGCATAATAGCCTTTATACCCTCAAGTTCTTTATTTATATCCTGAGAGGGTATCCCATAAATGATATCCACGTTTATATTCTTAAATCCAGCATTTCTTGCCTTTTCTAATGCCCTAAAAGATGACGCGCTATCATGGAGCCTGCCAAGCAAGTTTAATATGTTATCATCAAAAGACTGCAAACCTATACTTAATCTATTAATACTAAGTTCATGCATTGTCTTTAACTTTTCCTGTGATACACTCTCAGGGTTTGCCTCAATCGTGATCTCAACATCCTCGCGCACATTCAAGGAAACACTGAGTGTGGCAATAAGCTGTTTAAGATGTGCTGGCTCTAACAATGACGGTGTTCCGCCTCCTATGTATATACTTTTTATTGGTCTGTCAGATAAAAACGGTTTGTAAAGCTTTATCTCTGATGTTACAGCCTCAACGTATGCATCAATTTCATCTGCCTGAGGTGTGGTTGAAAGGAAGCTACAATATCTACACTTTTTCTTACAATATGGTATATGTATGTACACTGAATAAGGTTCCATGATTAATGTTAATATAATAATACCTGATGACAATGCAAGTTAAAGCGCAACTTAACATACTAAAAGAAACGCTTGATAGCTTTTACAGACAATACGATATAAAACAGCATATTGCTTATGATCCTGTGGAGTTTCCACACAGATATAGGAAAGCAGAGGATATAGAAATATCAGGGTTTATAGCTTCGGCGCTTGCTTATGGTAGGGTTAAATTGTTCAAGCCCGTGATCAATAAGATACTGAGTAAAATGGGTAATGAACCATATAAGTTTGTTCTAAACTTTGTGCCTGAATCAGGCATCCATGAATTTAAAGGAATAAAATACAGAATGAATACCACAAAGGATATTGTAGCATTTATATACCTGTTATCCATGTTCTTGAAAAGATATGGTACACCTGGTGAGTTCTTCAAACATAACTTTGATAAAAATGAACCAAACATCATCAATACACTTTCAAGGTTTGTAAAAGCCTTTTATACGCAGGACACCAGACCTGTTTATGGAACCAGCATATTGCCATTTGGGCTTTTGCAGATGCTTCCTTCCCCGGATAAGGGTAGTCCGTGCAAGCGCTCAAACATGTTTTTAAGATGGATGGTAAGACAGAAAGACGATGTTGATTTTGGTTTGTGGACATTTATACCCGCAAACAAATTAATAATACCATTGGACACACATATAGCCCGTATATCAAAGCACCTGGGATTAACGAACAGAAAAACCACAGACTTAAAAACTGCTATAGAGATCACAGATAATTTAAAGCAGTTTGATCCTGATGATCCTGTTAAATATGATTTCGCATTATGTCATTTAGGAATCTCTGGCAAATGTCCTGCAAAACCCTCACCTGTGACGTGCCTTACCTGCTCATTAAAAGATGTATGCCTGTATTAACCCGAAAAATGCAATAGGAAAGTTTGCTCATTCGTTCAACCCCACGATCCACCTAAGATACAAAGACTTTT
>JBMFUY010000250.1:0-2183 GCA_049966275.1 bacterium | reverse complement strand
ATTACACAAACTTCCCTATTTCGCAAATGCATTTTTCGGGTTAATGGATAATTATTCTGGGGAAATAGCGTTAGAAATTCATGATTATGGGTTAGGCGTTCTTGATACTAAGACCTATGTTTAAGCATTAATATGCCTCTTGCCACATACTGGATGAGGGAAAGTATTGTTAATGTAGCAGTAGTGTAGAGAACAGGCAAATAAAGAGCAGTAAGATAGCCTTTTAAAGCAGGAACTCTATCAGCCATTACTAAAAGTAATGTGAGTGCCTGAAAAAATGTGGTGAACTTTCCTAAATATGAAGGAGAGGCAACAGGGAATTTCTGTGGCATAAAAACAACAAATAAACCTGCAAATATAACAATATCCCTTCCAACAACTATACATGCAACCCACAAAGGAATGCGATCATAAATTGTAAGGAAGATAAATAATGAGGCTGTTACAATCTTATCAGCTATAGGATCAAGATAAGAGCCCAACTTGGATCTCTGATTAAACGTCCTTGCTATAAAGCCATCAAGCAGGTCTGTAGCCCAGCTCAAGAGTAGCAGTACCAGTGCTGATGTGGGATAATTGTCTTTTATTAGATAAAAGATGAACGGCAATGAGATTATTCGTAATATAGAAAGTAGATTTGGTATTGTCATAAATTATAAAAAGGGGAGCAAATATATGCTCCCCTCTAAACTATTGTTCCTTTATTAACATTATGTTAATAGGCTCTATTGCCTCATTCCCTACGAATACCCGGCGGATATATGTTTGATAACCTTTCTTCTTCAACATTATTACATGGGTTCCATGTGATAATTTTAACAATCCTGGATTGCCATTAAATTCTTTAGCCTTACCAACAAAATTCCCGTCAACATAAACCTCTGCACTACTCGGCTCTGCAATGATCTTCAATAACCCTTCATTACCAACTGCTTTAAGAGTTTCCTTTGGCATACCACACCCTGCCAGAAGAAGTAACATCAGAGATGCCAATAAAAAATATTTTTTATGCATATTTATCTCCTTATTGTGCTAACTTTACCTGATCATCCACTTTAAATCCACCACCAGATACTATCGTTGCCACAGAGCCATCGTTACCAAAAAAGCCTGTGATCCTTACCTTACCAAGCACCGGTCCAGGTGCCCTTCCTATTATCACACCTGTTTGAGGATCTCTTATCAATTCACCAAGGGATGTAACAATAAGTTCATCACCGATTTTCAAACCAGTTTGTTGACCCGCATTAATATAAACGTTGTTTCCGTTAATACCAGCAATTCTACCTGTCCATTCCACGGTTTGTAATTGTTGTATTAAATTATCTATAAATTTTGTTATAGCAGCCCTTAAAGCCTCCTGACTCAATGTTTCATCATAACCAGCATACTGTCCCATTCCAAGCACCTGTGTTGCTTTTTTCTCAAACTCACCTTTGCCAGAATCCGCGAATAGCACCTGACCTGTTGTTGTATCAATAACCCTTACATCCACAGTGCAATCAGCCTTTTGCACCTTTTGTTTATAAACACCATAATTAGCTCCATATTCTTTTACCCCAAACTGAGAGATAGAACCTGTTACTATTGCCTGACAGCCCAGAATCTCTCCTGCTTTTGCTGCTGTTGCTGGATTAATTACGCCACTCTGGCCAAGTGCCTGTTCGTGCAGGAGGTCCTGCATCTTTTCCCTTTCAACCAATATAAAAGCCCCGGATTTAAACAACTCTGTTGCTAAAATATCAGAGGCTGCACGTCCAAGCCTTCCCTGACCATACGCACTTTTATTCGTAAAGTCCACAATACAAACCCGTTTTTTAGGACCTGTATAGTTCTGGATCCTCCCTTCCACTGGTTGTTGTGCTGGTCCTGGTACCCCTGTTTCTCTATAGGTTGTTGCACAACCACTAAACAGCGCGGATACAACCATAATCTGTATGGCATATTTGAAGATAATTTTATTTTTCATTTTATCCTCCACTCTATATTTTTCATACAGTTAAATTTAGAGTACGGAATTTACCCTGATGTAAAGTAGAATGTTTACTGTATTCACTATTATACAAAAAAAAGCTAAAAAGCAATTATTCTTTTGGATAAGCTTCATTTTAACCCGAAAAATGCAATAGGAAAGTTTGCTCATTCGTTCAACCCCACGATCCACCTAAGATACAAAGACTTTT
>JBMFUY010000249.1:0-2225 GCA_049966275.1 bacterium | reverse complement strand
AATACCTATATTTGACGCGGGGTTATCACTCATTACACAAACTTCCCTATTTCGCAAATGCATTTTTCGGGTTAAAGGAATCTCATTCTTAGCATCGGTGTTACCTGATAGACCGAATTGATCGTGCAAACAACTAATTTGCTTGACAAATCCTGACACAATAGTTAATATATTACTGTATCGTGATAAAGGAATTTAAAAATGCTGAAAGATTTTATCATAACTACAAAAGCTTTATCGGATGAAACAAGGGTAAGAATACTCAATCTTTTGATGCACAATGAACTGTGTGTATGTCAGCTCATGGATATACTTGGTATGGGACAATCAACAGTATCAAAGCATCTTGGGATCTTGAAGAACGCAGGACTTATTGAAGTAGAGAAAAGGGGCACATGGTCATTCTACAGACTTTCCCGTGACAGGACAAACAAACATGGTTCTGATTTTATCCGGTTTCTTTCATCGTTGCCAAAAGACGATCCTGTTATGCAGGAGGATGAGAAGAGGATGAAAAAGGTTACCCAAAAAGGCATAGCATTTTGCAGTACAATAAAATTGAGCAGGAAACTCAGGGAAAGGAACAACTATTATGCAAGATAAGAAAGTGGAGATCTACGATCCTGCAGTATGCTGTTCAACAGGACTGTGTGGGCCGGTTATTGATCCGGTATTGGTGAAGGTCAATGACGCAGTGCTCGCATTGAAAAAGCAAGGTGTGTCAGTGGAAAGGTTCAATCTTGCGTAGCAGACAAAAGATTTTATGACGAACAAAACCGTGGCAGATCTGCTCCATAAAAATGGCAAAAAAATATTACCAATAGTTATTGTGAATGGCTCTATTTTTAAGACAGGTGCATATCCATCGTATGAAGAATTGTGCAAAGTACTGGATATTGAGCCATTATATTCTAAACCAATAACACTATTGGTGAATCGATCCCATTAGAAAAAAAGGAGGATAGATGCTTACATTGACAGACAGGGTTGTAGAAAGGTTCAAAAAGATTCTTAAAGATCAAGGATATGAAAACTACGGGATCAGGATATTTACAGCAGGTGAAGTACCTTAAAGAGATAAAACAAAAGTTCAATCTTCCTGTGCTCTAGATCCCTTTGATGCAGGATGAGATCAAAGGATTTGAACTCCTGAAAAAGGCCGTTGCGATACTATAAATGGATAGGTGAACGATGCCGAAGGTAATGTTTTTGTGCACTGGTAATTCGTGCCGCAGTCAGATGGCAGAAGGGTTTGCAAGGGCATTGGGACAGGGTGTGATAGAGCCGTACAGTGCCGGTGTTATGCCATCAGATGTGCATCCGAAAACCGTTCAGGTGATGAAAGAGGTAGGAATAGACATTTCAAACCAAAGGTCAAAAGGTATTGAAGAAAGCCTTTTGAATACAATGGATATAGTTATTACGCTGTGCAGCAGTGCCGAGGCAATGTGTCCTGTGACACCGCCGAGAATAAGGCGTATGCACTGGTCTATAGATGACCCAAAGTCAGCGACAGGTACTGAAGAAGAGGTGCTTAATGCCTTTCGAAATGCGAGAGATGAGATAAGGAAACATGTAGCGAAACTTATTGAAGATATACGGAATAATCCGAGGAAAATAAAAAACAACAGGAAAGATACTATGCCTTTATTCAAAATAAAGCGGGGTTCAGATGATGGAAATGATATGTGAATATTCCTGTTCTGTCATTCCTGTCCTGTCTCTGACAGTCCACTCCTTTATAAAATGGGAATTTAAAAAACTGGATCCTGTGTCAGGCATGGAATGACATACATAAGATAAAATAGAGGTGATAAAATATATGAGAAGATTGCTTGAGAAATTGCATAACTTCAGGTTGCTGCCGGTCTTTGTGATCGTGAGCATGGCAATTGGCATCGGTATCGGCAGGTTATACGGTATATCCAATTTTGCACTCACGCCGCCAATCGATGCTATCAAAGCCATATTCCATGGGACATACGCGTTTAACCTTCCCAATACCCTTGCACTCGGCGTTGTTGTCGGGCTTTTCATGATGATATACCCGGCGATGGCAAACATTAAGTTTGAAGACCTGGGCAAGGCTGCACGATCACCAAAACAGCTTCTCATCGTCATGTTCTTCAACTATGCGATAGCCCCGTTTTTTATGCTTTTGCTCGCAAAGATATTTTTGGGCGGCGAGCCCGATCTCTATACCGGGCTTGTTTTGTACGGACTTG
>JBMFUY010000248.1:0-2238 GCA_049966275.1 bacterium | reverse complement strand
AGTATTAATAATATATTAAGCAATATAATAATAGCAATTCAGAACTTCATTTCGAGCATACTGAAAATGCTGGGTGTATGAAATGCCTAATAGGAAATATGTAAAGTATTACAGGACCAAAAAGATAGGCAATGGCTACTATGCCCATGTGGCTGTGCTGAACAAACTTGGGCAGAAGAAATTCGGTAGGAAAACTTTTGTTGACAAAATAAGGAGGAAAGGCTCGAAATGGGTGCTGAGGTTATAATATGCGAAACAGCAAGACAGTTGGAGCAGCAATAGTTCTGCTCCTGCTGCTGATAGCAGCCATAACCATGTTCAGAGGAAGTCTGCTTGCGATTGGCTATCAGACACCACCTACACCTTCCCCAATTCAAGGAGGAACAGTAACGAGCATTCAAAATGTTAGCTTCTTTAGCAATTATCCAGGACTTCAGGGCTCTGCTTTCCTTGTGAATTTTGTGGTGAATGGAAATGGGCAAGCCCTGCAGGGAACTCAATCTCAGATTGCAAAGGGAATTAATAGCAGTTATGCTACCTATACCAACAATCCTGTAAGTATTTCTTATTCATTAAACAATGAGCAAGTTGTAGCTCCTTATTATTATTCAGGTGCTCACTTATATGAGTGGGGATATACACCAGTGATGGTAAAATGGACAGCTCCTGCTTGTCCTATGGGTCTCTTTTGTGCAAATACTTATCCTTCCGGAAGCAATTATAACACAACAATTATTGCTGGTGCGTATATTGGCTCTATTCCATATTCATTTTTAGCACAAGAAGTTGGGAGTTATGTCCAAGCCTGCCAGAATTCAGGAGCACTCAATCCAATAACAGTAATAACGGCTCAAGTGTCAGGTAGCATAATGCATGGCATCACAAATGGAGAGCAAATAAGCTTGATGTGCATTGCTCCTGTTCAGACAAGTATAGGTAGTGTATTTCAAAGCAACGGCACATACAGTGTAAATGCTAATGTTTCAATAGTGTTTTCAAATGGAACTTCTACAGAGACAATTAACTTAAACAGTTCACATCCTTCCGCACAATATGATAATCTGATGTATGCACAGATTTATGGCTATTTACCTTCTGGCAGAAATATTTATTCAGGTGACTTTCCAAGTGTTATAATTTTCTCAAACTCAACACCAAGCCAGACAAATTATAAAATAGTTAATCCAATAAGTCCTTCATCTGTGCTTAGTGCTTCAGCAACAACTTATACAGGAAGCTTTCCTTATAGCTGGCTTCAAACTCCTCTCAACCTTGGTGGACTTACACTTACAAATGTATTTTCTTATGGCTACTTAGTCGATAACATAAATCAGCAGAATCAAAACCTCAATAATTACCTATATGCACCACAAAATACCTCGGCATATTCAAATATGCAGGTAAACTTTAAGTCAGGTGTTCCTTATGGTGTGATTAATATTACTAGCAATCCAGAATTGTATCCAGAAGTTCAGCTTGTTGCAAAACTTAGCACACTTGGTGTATATGTTCCTGTTGTAGCTCCAAAAATTGTGTCTGTTTCACCTTCACAGGTGTCATTCCAAAGTGGCTCTGCTCAGACTGTTACCTTCACTGTTTACAACAACGCTACAGTTTCAGGCTCGGCTTATATAACAGGTGCTTGTGGAAATGTTACCTTCAGCACACCAAACTTTAATATTCCAGCACAAGGAACAGCACAGGAAAGTGTGGTCATCCCAGCACCATATAATCCGAACCTCGCAAACGAATATCTTACTTGTGTAGCAACAGTTTATAGTAGCTCTTTCAGTATTTATCATAGCAGCACCAATTTCCAGGCTATAGTAAAGCCAAACTGCCCTGCTGGATATATTTACCAGAATAACCAGAACTGCCAGCCTGTAAGCCCAACACTAAATAACACAAACAAAACTGCTGTCTGTGCTGCAGGCTATAAATATGAGAATGGAGCTTGTGTGCCTGTAAATGTATGCCCTCCAGGATACTACTTGAACTCAACAATGACACCGCCTACATGCGAACCTACTCCTGTTCAGCCACAGAATAATTACCTGCTATATATAATTATTGTAATATTAGTAATAATAGTAGTACTTCTGTTTAGTAAGGGCAGAAAAGGAAGATTAAAAACTTTCTCAACTCCAAAAGGCAAAAGCCACACATTTGATTATGTAGTCATTGCTTTAGTAGCAGGGCTGTTTATTTATATGGCTTATATTGGCTTCTTAGCTGACT
>JBMFUY010000247.1:0-2252 GCA_049966275.1 bacterium | reverse complement strand
CTTCTGTAAGTTCGTTTGCCATGGCGTTGCTTTGTACGATGAATTATTTAATTATTTGTTTATATTTATTAGTTAACTGTATCAAAACTATAATAGGCAGCTAATTTTAAGATATCAATAATTTTCATGTGCAATTTATTAGAAAGTCGATTATGATAAGCTGTAAATGATCAAGGTTAAGAGGGTTTATGAACCAAAGAGTGTTGATGATGGCCAGTGGGTACTTGTTGAAAGGTTATGGCCAAGAGGGATTAAAAGGGAAAAGATAGACCTATGGCTTAAGGATATAGCCCCAAGCACTGAATTGAGGATCTGGTTTTCACATGACCCCGCAAAGTGGGAGGAATTCCAAAAGAGGTACTTTGCTGAACTTGAAAAAAATGAAGCCGTTAAACAGGTATTGAAAATGGCTTCCAGCGGAAATATAACCCTAGTATATGCTGCTAAGGACATCCAGAGAAACAGTGCCATCGCGCTACAAAAATATTTGAAAAACATATTGTCGCATTAATATTATTCTTTAACATCTCTGGGTCTTTATTTTATTAATAAATTTTTTTAAATAGGTCAAAAAAAATCCCTATATGCAATAATCGTTACCTGAAATAGTTTCATTAAAAACGTTTAACCAATGTTTCAGGCAATAGTTATAAACACAGTATACGGACATTAGGTGATGCAAAATGTCTCAAACTAATCAACAGAATTATCCGAGAACAGCATACACTCTATCTTTAATAGCTGGAATACTCATGATACTGAGCAGCATTTTTATATTATTCATGATTCCATACTTTTTAATAGCTGCACCATATCACAGGATGATGTTCTTTGCTTGGCCAACTTTAGCTTTTGGTACAATGCTCTTTTTAGGGCTAGTATCAGGCGTAATAGTGTTAATCTCAGCGTTTATGCTGAAATCAAAACCAGCAGAGAGCACGACGTGGGGGATACTAATAATAGTATTTTCAATATTTAGTTTTCTTGGAATGGGCGGGTTCGTGATAGGAGCCATATTGGGAATAATAGGAGGAGCCTTCGCACTTTCATGGAAACAGCCTTGAGTTATTTTTAGCCTTATCATGTTAGTGTTCCCTACTTTCTCCACTGTTACTATTCCCCTTTGGTCAAGTCTTGCTGTTATAAGCCTCCTGACTCCCTTCGCCTGAACGGCGAAGCTTTCAGTCTATATAACTGTATTTTCGGTTCAGGCAGGGTCATGGTGATTTAAGCCATGATGTGATTGGATTCAGTTTCATCTAAGGTTCGCAACAGGTGTTTCCATTCCAGAAAATATAAAAAACGATTAACTTTGCTGTTTTATCTTACAGTACATGTACAGCGCATCGTAAAGTGGAAATTGCAGACTCATATTCTGGTAATCGTCTGCTGATATTTCCCTGAACCCCCTGGCTGCAGCCTTGAGACCAGCAGATTCTGGAGGAGCATCGGTGGGGTTGTGGGCATCAGCCCCCCTTACTATTTTTGCGAGTTCCTGCAATGCAGGATCCTTTAGTTCATATTTTCTGATTATTGCATCAAATGATACATATTCTGTGCCGTTTTGATCATAGTAATGGTTGAGTTCTGCCCCCCGTATATCGAATGGTATTGCACTTTCGGTTTTTGCAACATTCATAACCTCCTCTTCAGGAACAAAAAGGAACTCCGCTTCCTTGTCCACGAACCTCTGTATGAGCCACGGACAAGCTATTCTATCCACCATTGCCCTTTTTCTTGTAACCCATTTCATAATTAAATTATATAATTAATAATATTAAAATCTATTGTTAAAAGAGGCTTTGGGAAAGGGCGCTAGTGGGTCAGGTAGTCCAGTATTACAGGCCTGACCGTTGGTATCCATTCCATCGTTGGATCAATTCCATTTGTGTACTTTAAATAAACAAGCTGCCTTAAGTTGTAGACGCATATCCTTGCAGCTATCTCCGTTGCCTTCCTTACAACAAGCTTCTTCTTTATCGGAGAGGGCATGGTCCTCTTAAGTGTAGAATTTACCGTTTCAATTACTGACCTCATGTGGTACTGCTCCAGCCACTTCGGGGTATCGTAGATGAATTCATATATCATCTCCCTCCACGGGTCGGGCCCCCAGTACGACACATTTTTCTTCGGGAATATCCTTGGAACTGTACCAGCTGATCCTATCACATCGCAATTTTCCCTGGATATATACCCTGCATCAGCAGTCATCAGCTTCACCATTTTGTACAGGTAAAGGATCTGGTTGAACA
>JBMFUY010000246.1:0-2252 GCA_049966275.1 bacterium | reverse complement strand
GGTGGATCGGACGACCCATGCTCTGCATGGGTGCCCCGAACGAATGAGCAAACTTCCCTATTGCATTTTTCGGGTTAACCAGAATAAATAATAAAAGGAATCTAAAATCAAAAGTAAATACACGCTGTATCCATCCGGGTTTTATGTGTAATATTGTTCACAATGCATGTATTGATAAACAGGTGGAATAAAGCAGTGGGGTTTGAATTCAGACATACCTTTCTGCGTGCCACACTGGGGAAACCAGAAGGTCTACTATGATTATAAACAGTGAAGATGTTGTTGCAGATTTAAATAAGTGTAAGGGTATAGTTGATGTACTGAGCAAAGGTGGGATAATGATCTATCCAACAGAAACAGTGTATGGCATAGGATGTGATGCATTCAACGATTCAGCTATAAATCGGATAGTATCATTAAAACAAAGGTTACCCGATAAGCCTTTAATTGTACTTGTTAAGGATATTCACATGCTGATTGAGCTTGTTGTTGAACTGCCCTCCATTGGGGTAAGCCTTATAAACAAATTCTGGCCCGGACCACTCACTTTGATCTTCAACGCAAAGCCACATATAAACAAACAGCTAACAGCGGGTACCGGTAAAATAGCTGTGAGACAATCACCGCACCCATTTATAAGATCTGTTTTTGAGCTTTATAGCCATCCCATTGTCTCTACAAGCGCAAATATTTCAAACATGCCACCAGCAGTTTCCATTTCTGAGATACCAACAAGTATTACTGATAATGTTGATCTTATAATTGATGGGGGTAAACTAAATAATATACCATCAACTGTAATTGATATAACAGATAATAGAATAGAGCTTATAAGAGAAGGAGCGATTAAAAAGTCTTTAATAGAAAGGTTGTTTTTATGACAGAGATAAAACCATTTAAAGGAACGAGGTATAATAGCAAATTGGTTGATCTATCCATGGTGGTGGCACCGCCATACGATGTTATAAATGAAGAGCAACAGGAGATGTATTACAAAAAGCATCCATACAATGTGATAAGGCTTATACTCGGTAAACAGCATGTGGATGATAATGAGATGAATAATAGATACACAAGGGCAAGAAAATTTCTGGATGAATGGTTGCAATCAGGTGTTCTGATCACGGATGATAAGCCATCCATTTATGTTTATATTCAACGTTTCAAAGTTAATAACAAAACGTATGAGAGGCATGGGTTTATTGCACTCTTGAGATTGGAAAGTGATGTCTTTACTCATGAAAAGACACTCTCTAAACCAAAACAGGATAGGTTTGAGTTGATGAAGGCTTGCGAGGCAAACCTATCTCCAATCTTTGTGTTGTACGATGATGAAAAAAGATGTGTTGAGTGTATTACTATAAGTCCCAAAATACACACGTTGCTTGCCCATATAAAAGAAAAAGATGAAGAGCATATTTTTTACAGGGTTACAGATGAAAAGGTCTTAAATACAGTGCAAAAGATGCTTTCTAACAAGCGTGTATATATTGCTGATGGTCATCACAGGTATGAAACAGCAATAAGGTATAGAGATTATATGTTTTCGTTACATGGCAGGAATGATAATGCAAGTTACAACTATGTGATGACCTATTTTACAAATGTGAGTGACGAAGGACTCGTTATACTCCCAACCCATAGGGTTGTTCATGATGTGCCATACACAGATAAGGAGTTTCTGGAAAGGATCAAACCTATTTTTGATGTTGAGGTTTTACATGATAACCGAGGCAAACTAACATTGGACAAATGGACTGAAGAAATTGAAAAACGCGGTAAGGCGTTTGGTGTCAAATTTTTTGGTAATGATAATTTTTATGTGCTGTATAATTATAGGCAAAACAAACTCAAGAATGATCCAACACATGAAGTTTTGAAATCACTTGATGTTTACATCCTGAATAAAGAGATATTAGAAGGTGTGCTAAATATACCTGAATCCAGTTTTTCTACTGGAGGAAGGTTATCCTATTTTCATAAACTTGATGAAGCCATTGCTTCTATGAAAAAGGGTGACATGATATTTGTTTTGAATCCACCAAGCACACAGGATGTAAAAGCAGTTGCTTTACATTCGCTGAATATGCCACAAAAAACAACCTTTTTTTATCCAAAGCTTCTTTCTGGTTTGGTGTTTCATCTGTTCAATCGCTAAACCAGAAGAACACATTTACCCGAAAAATGCGTTTGCGAAATAGGGAAGTTTGTGTAATGAGCGATGGGGTACCCACCCGAAGGGAAGGGTCACG
>JBMFUY010000245.1:0-2259 GCA_049966275.1 bacterium | reverse complement strand
AAAAGTCTTTGTATCTTAGGTGGATCGTGGGGTTGAACGAATGAGCAAACTTTCCTATTGCATTTTTCGGGTTAAAAGACTTGATAAAAAGATTGATATAACCCTGCAGATAAGAGAACGTCTAACTGCTCTGGAAGTAAAGGTTGGACTTGATAGGAAGTAATCCGGTTAAAATTTCTATATCTTATCTACCTCATCCAGTTCTATAGCCTTATTGCCTTTAACCTTAAAAAGGCTATATTTTAATATTCTGAACCCCATTGGTATTGCTACACGCCACATGGGCTTTGCCTTTAAAATCCTTAACAGCCTGGCAGGATTTGCATAAAATCTTACATAAGCATGCCTATACAATTGAAAAAATCGCTTATCAGAAACTGCACTTCCATTAAATGGCATTGCATAATAATCGTAATCTTTATACTCTATTATCGGTCTAATCTTACCTTCTCTTTCCATCTGCAATGCAAGTTCTGTGCCTTCAAATGGTACAACAATAAAAAATGCAGCAACATGCAGTCTTGAATTACAGGCGAAATCAATAGTTGCTTTTATTTCTTCTTCTGTTTCTGTTGGGAACCCAAGCATGAAATTGCCTTTAACAAACATACCTGCATTAACAGCCATATCTATTGCCTTATTTGCCCTTTCCAGATTCAAATTTTTCTTTATATATTGCTGTATCCGTGGAGATGCAGACTCTATTGCTATTGTAATTTCATCTGTCCCTGCCTGCCTCATAAGTTTTATTAACTCTTCGTCTACAATATCAGCCCTTATTCCATTTGGAAAAGATAACTTTATATCTTTACCAAGTGAAATAACCATACTCAGGATTTTTTTTAACCTAACCTTATCAAAGTTTGAAGTGTCGTCCATAATCTCAAAATCCTTTATGCCATACTTTTCAATCAAAGTGTTTATCTCTTCTAAAACATTTTCTGGTGAACGTGCTCTGAAATGTTTTCCGAAAATATTATGGCAGTATGTACATCTGAAAGGGCATCCCCTCGAAGTAAACAATACCATATACGGTCTTATCCTCGTTGCACTCCCACTTTTAACCTTCGCGTACTTTTCCATATCTATTTTATCCCATGCAGGGAAAGGCAGAGCATCCAGCTGATTAATAAAAGGCCTTGAAGCTGTATATGATATAACCCCATCTTCTTTATAGGCTATACCGTTTACATTGCCTAATGAACCTTTATGTTCAATGGTATTCAGTAGTTCAACAAATGTCTCCTCTCCTTCTCCAATAACAGCTATGTCTATCCTTTCATCAGCCAACACCTTCTCTGGAAATGTTGTAGCATGAGGACCACCAACTATAACAGGTATACTTTTAGAAATCTTTTTGGTAATCCTTGAAATATGATGGATTAGCTCTGCCTCAAGTGTGATCGCACTTATGCCAACTACATCTGGCTTAAAGTTTATTATTGCATTATAAACATCGTGAAGGGGTTCCTTAGCAAACCTGAGATCCATTAACATAGATTCATCCCCGCGTTTTTGTCTTGCATAAGATGCGAGGTACATAATACCAAGAGGTGGTGTGATGCCCATACTTCTTGTGTGTATGTTTCCACTTTTAATTAAAAGAAGCCTTGCCATAGGTTATAAAAATTTATATATCATTGGTAATGCTTTGTAAATAATACGCAGGGGTTGATAATATCTTGAACGTAGTAGATTGACTGCCTTAAATTTGCTTACTTTTTTTCTGATTTTTGTTCAGGTCATAAGGCGCACTCCAGTATAAAATTCCACTTTTCGTGAGATGGGTGGACTGCTGAAGGCATGGTATTAAAATTCTCCTCTACAATGTTTTATTATTGTTTACAGCGTTTTCAAATCTTACCACCGGTATTCCCAAGGTAGTACTGTGCTTTTGCTATTTGTTTATTAGGATTGTTTATATTACTCTTTATAAAGCCTGCCAGTCTCTTTAACTAATTGACATCGTTTATATTGGTCTATTTTTCAACTTAAATCACCCAAAAACAGTGCACTTTTCAAGTTTAAATAACATCTTTGTAGAATAGTAGTTGACATATAATCAACTTGAACTATATAAAATAGATATAGAATGGAGGGATGGCCGAGTGGTTTAAGGCGACGGTCTTGAAAACCGTTATCCGCTTACGCGGATCGTGGGTTCGAATCCTACTCCCTCCGTTATTTTTAACCCGAAAAATGCATTTGCGAAATAGGGAAGTTTGTGTAATGAGTGATAACCCCGCGTCAAATATAGGT
>JBMFUY010000244.1:0-2263 GCA_049966275.1 bacterium | reverse complement strand
AAAGTCTTTGTATCTTAGGTGGATCGCAGGGTTGAACGAATGAGCAAACTTTCCTATTGCATTTTTCGGGTTAACCAGGATATCAAGCAGGATACGTTGATTGGTTATCTTATTATGGTTCTATTTTGTTCATCGGCAACTGTACATTACTAAACTTTGGCTCAAGTTTTATTGCGAGCCTGAAGCTTTTTGCAGCTTCATTCTCTAATCCCACACGATAATAATAGTAACCCATTATGAAATTCATCTGGGCGATTTCTTCATTTGTTACATAGTCCTGATGTTTTAAAATAGTGTTTATAAGGTTAAATTGTTTTTTCATTACTTTTGTATCACCATGAAGCCCCTGTTCTATGCCATCCCATAAAAGAACCCTTGGGTTGTATGGCATTATACGTTTTGCATTATCAATATACTTAAGTCCTTCTTTGAAGTCCGAGTTGTGATAGATAAGAGCGAGTCCATAAGCAAGGTTTGCCATTGCACTGTACGGCACTGTTTTCACAAGTCTCTGAAGATCACCAAAAAGCCCTGGTTGTGTAAAATATATATCAGGATTTTGAAAGGGTGAGAATGTGTAGAGAAACGTAGACGGATTAAAAACATTGTATCCATACTTATCTATGATCTCATCATTACCAGTGCCCTGTTTTATATAAATCTGTGCATAATCATCAAAATATACGAGATGCCATTTAGGAGCAGGGAATAATTCCGGGTAATCAAAAGGTACATAGGTCTCAACAAGGGCATAAGAAACATTATATTTGTTCAACAGTTTGTCAAACAGATGTGGATTAAGGAGTGATTGGTTAACCTCTGGTAATAAGATCCTTTCAGGGGCTAATCTTGTGTCTATAAAATCCTTAATCTCCGGATAGCCAAGAAAGATCACAGCTCCACCAAAGTTTATAGAATTATAGATATTACCTTTAATATGATGTTTTAAAATGAAATCTATAGCCTGCTCTGGGTAGAATTGTTCCTGGATCCGTATGCTCTTATAATCAGTATAATCTGTTTTATATTGATAAAATTCATAACCAAATGGAGCTATTATAATCAGTGAATACAGAATAGTTAACAAAAAAGAGGGTATATGGATCCTGATATGCCTTATCCATTCATTAATGATTATGCCTATCCCCGGGGCTATACTTATCAAGCCAAGTATAACCATACGCCTCATGTCAAACGACATTGGTAGCATCACGAGCCCTGACAATACAAATCTGATCGGTATCTTAAAAATACCCAGAATAAATATAACTGTGAAGATGACAAGTCCTGTAAATATAGCTGGTGTTTGAGAAAAAGATGGCGGCAAAAATTCAGCAATGTAATCCAATCCACCCTTTGAGCCAAAGGAAACAACGTGGTGAAATAAAAAGGTGTAAAGATGATACGTACTCGGGGTAATTAAACTGGCACAGATTGATAGAATCAGTATGAGTAATCTCTTTGATACTGCATAAGGTTTAATACGATGTTTAAACAGGTCTATATAACCTTCAACAACCCAGAATATTAAAAAGATTAATCCAAACACAACACCAGGATGAAAATTTACCCATACAAGTATAAGGAAAGGTATGAACCATAGGCTCCTTCTTTTTTCTAAATCGGGTAATGATGTGATATATATCAATAAAGCCATGCCTAAATATGTTATAATCTGAGGTCGATCCATGAAATAAAAACCTGCTGAGATAAACACACAGGCTACAATTATGTAATTAAGTAAATTATTGGTTTTGTATTGTCTGAGTGTTAAGTACATGAATAAAGATGTAAATCCACTGATAAGAGCCTTGGTCAATATCATACCTGAAATGCCGAACACACTGTAAATGCAATACCACATCACCTCGAACAACCACTCAACAGGATATGATCTTGTACCTGCAAGTGTGTAGGAGAATATATCTGAGAATGGAAAACCATGCGTATCAATTATATATTGTCCCATCTTAAGGTGCCAGAATGTATCAGGTTCGGATATGCTGTTAAGTGTGAAGATAAATGCGAAGATGAATAATAGTGGTATAATGATAGTGTCTGATGAATAAGTTTTTTTTATGCTGTCTTTTGTTTTATCCTGTATCAACATTTTGATAATAATACTAATATTTGATCAAAAAGCAAAGCTAAAGTTCTTTTAATCTTTAACCCAAAAAATGCGTTTACGAAATAGGGAAGTTTGTGTAATGAGTGATGGGGTACCCACCCGAAGGGAAGGGTCACGCGTCAAATATAGGTATTC
>JBMFUY010000243.1:351-2274 GCA_049966275.1 bacterium | reverse complement strand
CGTTGCTGTATCTTCACCTTATACTTCACTTTGAACTTCGCAAAGAAATTACAGAACTAATTGAACGCGCAAAGGAAATTGTATATCCAAAATCTAAAAATCTAGGATAGTTTGCAACCAATAGCTGGCTAATGCCGGCCTTTTATTTTTAAAATTGCTTTTAATTAATAATGAGTTGAGGGCCATTTTCCAGTCATTAGATCCTTTGTGCGCATAATTTATTGCAGAAACGTGCTTTAAAATCAAAACACCATTTATGAATAAATCTTCAAAGAATATACAATAGATTCATTTACAGAGAATTTATATCGATTTACCGATATACTTATAAATTGCTTTTAACAATGGTATATCGGTGATCAGATATGATGAGAGGTAGAAGGAAAGGTTTCGGAATGGGATTCGGGGGACCGTATGGGTACGGCGGTTACAGATCATGGGGAGCAGGACCTTATGCTTTCGGGCTTAACCCTTGGGGTTTTCCTAGAAGGTCTGGCTGGATAGTTTTCAACGCTCTGGCTTCAGGCCCAAAGACCGAACAGGAGATCAAGGATTATATGGCAAAGCTTACAGGACTGCAGATCACTTACAGCCTTCAGCCATTCTTAGATTACCTTGCAAGCACTGGAGCAATCAAGAAGCGCGAAGATGGGAAATATGAGCTTGGCTCTTATCCCTACTGGTATCCCCCTCTCTAAAATTTTTAATTTTTTTATATAATCAATTTTTTATTTTTATTATAGGCTCAGAATTTAGCTTTACTTGTATAAAAATTGCAAATAAAAGCTTAAATCGTAAACTTTGGTATATATTGTGAATTGGAAGCTGTAAAAAAGGACAACCTGAGCCTTGAAGCGAAGGAAAAGATAGGTATTACGGTCATAAAGGACGCTCTTAAGAGGTTCACCCGAGGGGCCATAGTGTGGAGCGCAGGGAAAGATAGCACTGTAGCTCTGCATCTTTTGAAAAGATCAGTGGAAGAAGAAGGACTTGATATGCTACCAGCAATATTTGTTGACCACGGGGACCATTTTCCCGAAACCCTGAAGATGCTGGACGAAGTAAGCAAATCATGGAACTTCAGGGTAATACCTGCGAGGAACGATGATGCTCTGAGCCATGTAAAGGACGGGAAGATCTACGTTGCTGAGTTGAATGAAAGAAATAAAAAAGAGATAGAAAAGATAGGGTTTACAGGCGATAGCTTTGAATACTCGCTTGAAACAGACGTAGGTAATCACATACTCAAGACTGTACCTCTACTTACAACGGTTGAAAAGTACAGATTTGAATACTTGATCATAGGTATAAGGTGGGACGAAAACCCTGCCAGAGCTGTTGAAGTGTTCATAAGCAAAAGGGAAAATCCTGATCATTACCGTGTACATCCTATACTTCCTTTTACTGAAAGGGATATATGGAACTACATATTCAAGTACAACCTGCCGATTCACCCAAAATACAAAGAAGGGTACAGGTCGATAGACGGAATAAAAGACACAAAGAAGTTTTCTGAAAAGCCAGCCTGGGAACAAGACCTTGAAAACACTAAAGAAAGGATGGGAAGGTCTCAGGACAAAGAAAACATGATGGAAAGGCTCAGAAAGCTAGGTTATATGTGAAAGCAGTATCTAAAAATCTATAAAACAAAATAAATGAATAAAAGAACGAATATTATTAATACCAGAAATTTATGGCATTTATTCCCTGTTTTGCTTATAAAACTTTTCACAGAATCCTAAATTTATAAACAGATCGAAGGTGTTAAAAATATCTTCCGAAATATTCTGTAATAAGAGCGTCCGTTAATATTAATTATAGAATAGTTTAATCTTATGTGAGCGCCATCAAGCGTATTAAAAAGTCAGCTGACAGTATTCATATGATTGCAGGTGTTGATTTGCATAAGTCAAGCATGAACAT
>JBMFUY010000243.1:0-341 GCA_049966275.1 bacterium | reverse complement strand
ATGAAGGACATATAGTAAAGGAAGTTAAGATAAAGAGCAACCCTGATGAGCTGATGAATTTCTCAGAATCCCTTCCAGCAAATTCTGACATCGTTATAGAGAGCTCATCAACGTGGTACTGGGCGTACAGGATATTATCTGAAAGGCATCATGTGGTTTTATCTAACCCGTTAAAGACCAAAGCTATAGCTTCTGCAAAGGTGAAGACAGATAAAATTGATGTGTTAACTTTTGCTAACCTGCTCAGAGGCGGATATATACCTGAGAGCTATATACCATCTAATGAATTGATGCAGCTTAGAGAGCTGGTCAGATATAGAGCTGAGCTCGTGAGGACAAGG
>JBMFUY010000242.1:0-2276 GCA_049966275.1 bacterium | reverse complement strand
TTCGTTTGAGCGCTCTATAGCTTTGTAGATGGCTTGCGCCAAAGCCTGCCTTTTAGCCCTTGCTTTGTCCTGAGCCTCTAACTGCGGATCGCCAGAGGCCGGGCTGGCTGGGGCAGAAGCCCCAGCCTCTGGGCTAGGGTCTGGGGCAGTAAGAGGTGAGGTTGAGCCGGAAGCAGAAGAGTTGTCTAACAAAGTATTAGAATTTGACTGGTTTTCTGTTACACTTTCGATTTTGGGCTCCAAAGTGTAACATGCAGTGTAACGGGTTTTGTCGTCGATTGTTACACTTGTTACACCATTTACACCATTTTTGTACACTTTTATATAATTTTTATAATTTTCATTTTTGCTACAATTATTCAAATGCACATTTTTATATAATACTGAATTAGTATGTAACAAGTGTAACAGTGTAACATTATTATCTTCTTCTCTCTGTAAATTATATAAAATATTTGTTACACTTTTTGTTACACTTCCGTTACACTTATTATCTTTGGGTATTTCTAATGGGATTTTGGCAAATGTCGAAACGGTGCTTCCAAATCTATGGCGTGCGGTTTTATCATAAATTTCGCTTGGGGATATGTTAAAAACATCTGCCAACTCCTTGAACGCACCCAGATTGCGAAAACGCCCCTGCAATGGATGTCTTATGTCTTTATTTATGTGTTGGAGGTACATGCTACTGATGTATAGCCAGTCATCATCCTTATCTAGCATTGTACCAAGTTCCACGTTGCCCCATTTGCCGGCATTTATTTGATCATAATCATTATACAGAATTTGTACTGCTTCAACGAGTGGATCATCTCCACCTAAGTTATCTACCTCTATTTGTGTCACATCCTCTACTGTGAGTTTTCCCAAAAAAGCCAAACCCAAAAGTAATGCTGCAAGTATAGAATTGCCGTTTGCCAGTTTGTATGCATCTAAAACAGCTTTTTCTAGTTGCTCGGCACTATAACCAGAAAGCCAAAGATATACTAATCCACCCTCTTTTAGCGCTGATGCAAACAAGTCATACTCAACTGCCTTGCTGCGGTCAGCATCCCCCTCTTGGTAATTGTTTACATAAACCCTGTTTGCTATTGCCATGTTGTCCGAAAGAGAGCCAATGCCCAAATATATGTTGCTCTGTGAAGTTGACACTATGGTTGCAGATAAAGCATAGTCTGTTACTGTGAGGTCTGCCCTGCCTCTTATGCCAATTGCCCCCGTAGTTTTGCTTTTTAACAAACTCAAAAGCTTGTCACTAACCGCTGCTGCTTCGTCAATTAGTATTGGCAAATTTGTTGAACTAACCACACTTTCAAAACGAAACGGAGTTTCGAGAGCATCTGGTCCAAGCAGGTTCTGTTTTTCTTTAGATAAGTCAAGTCCGAAATATAACTTAATTGCATTTCGCACTATCCATGTTTTGCCACTTAGCGTTTTTCCTGCCAAATGTACCATTACATCCCGCAACCCTAGGTTGCGAATACTGTTTATTGCATTAAACAACGTCGCACCTATGATTGCGGCCACATCTGCTCTTTGCTTAGGGCTAGCCATCGCCCAAAGCTGCTCGCTAAGGCATTCGAGTTTTTCTCGATCTTTGCTTAAAATTAAAGAATTTTTTAGCCGCTCGGCATACCAATTATTAGTATAAATCAAATCAATAGGGGGCAAATTTATCTTGCCATCAATTTCGACAAGTTCGAGCCCATAAGGTTTTGTTATTCTTTTTACGGCAGGAAGTGAAATTGCCCATCGCAAGCGATTGCCATCCTGTGTATCCAAAGCCAAAGCCCTGATATATTCGTCCAACTGCATCAATTTGCCAAGTCTTAAATCTTGAATGTAAGTGGTATCACCATCTGAATATACTGCAATGTTTTTGAGATTCACAAATGGTATAACGTCACGCCATATTTCGTAATACCCGCCGTTTTCTCGTTTATATTTTTTAACAATCAGCTCGCCTGTAGTTGTGTCCCATGTAAGTAGACTTTTTGGAGTTCCGTCTCCAAAACGTCCGAGGACTACCGAATTATTTTCATCGTTACTTAAAACAGTCCCTTGATTGAGGTCTATGTTAGCATAAAGCCTGCTTAGCCATTCCTCTGCTTGTGCCTGCTCCGCCCACCTGCGTATGGCAACCTCATCTACTGGCTTGTCGTAAGTTTCATTTATGAGTGGTTCTCTGTTTTCCTCATCATTTACGTAGAGTGTTATGAATCTTATAACCCTTTTTGCATCTTCCTTCGTAATGTTCAATTTCTTTCGCAAGAATG
>JBMFUY010000241.1:0-2293 GCA_049966275.1 bacterium | reverse complement strand
CAACAAAAAGTCTTTGTATCTTAGGTGGATCGTGGGGTTGAACGAATGAGCAAACTTTCCTATTGCATTTTTCGGGTAAACAAATAAAGGAATCTGGTTAAAGTTAATTTTTATGGGAATATGGGAATAATGGAAAGGATAGTATACTTTATCTCTACAACGTTGAGGGGAATGCGATCCAACCTATATCTTAATGCGGTTACAGTAATAACCATTGCTTTTGCTTTTTTTATACTGAATATTTTTTTAATTATATACAGCAATGTCAATACTGCTATAGGTGAATGGAGGGGAAAAATCAGGATCATCGCGTATCTTAACAATGATGTGAAAGATAGTGATGTCCCGGCTATTGAGCATCTTATTAAGAGCAATTCAGGGGTCAAAAACGTAAAATATGTTTCTAAACAGCAGGCATTAATCCAGTTCAGGTATGAATTGAAGGGACAGGCGGATATTCTTAATGGTGTAGCACCTGATATTCTACCAGCATACTTTGTGATAACAGTGAAGGATAATATAATAAACAACAATGCAATAGAAACAATAGCTGATGGAATAAAAACAATAAAGGGCATCAGCGATGTTCAGTATGGAACTCAGATAGCTCAAAGGGTAGCAGGTATTCTTATACTTGTAAAGATGCTTGGTATTGGAATAGGTGGATTTATGTTGTTTGCAATATTTATCATAATCTCAAATACTATAAGGATATCGATCTTCTCCAGAAAAGACGAGATTGAAATTATGAAACTCGTTGGTGCAACAAACCTATTTATAGAGATTCCTTTTATACTTGAAGGTATAATTCAGGTATTTACTGGGGTATGCCTGTCTATTGCTTTATTGTATATTGTATATAGACTATTTCTATATAAGTTACACACCAACCTTGGCTCATTGCTTATAAACATGAATATCTCCTTTTTGTCCAAAAGCACTATAATTATTTTACTCATATGCAGTGTTATACTTGGTATAGCTGGTGCTATAATTTCTACAGGTAAGTTTATAAGGAAGACCCATGAATTTGATTGACATATTTGTCAACATTTTGATATAAACAGCGTGAGAATAATCTTAAAGGAGGAGAAAAAAATGAGTATTGAAATACCAGGGGATATAAGTGTAAAAAGATATTTTGAAGAGATTGTACCTCAATTGTTTGCTGATGAGTTAAAATCACATCCTGTTCAGGGTATGGAAGGCATCGATTTTAAATTACAATTTACAGTAACAGGTGAAAATGGTGGCACATACAGTGTTATTGTAAAGAATGGTTCAGAATTACAGGTGAAGGAAGGTGATATACCTGATGCCCATGTAAGCTTTGAACTCAATGAAAAGGACTGGAGGGATTCTATCACAGGTAAAGAAGGTGCGGGTACTGTAATGGACATGTTTTTCAACCCATCCCTATTAAACAGGAGTAAGTATGATGCTCTGGTGGGAGTAAAAGGGGCTATGAATCTTGTGTTGGCAAGAGAGTCTGGTGAGCCTTTCAAGGCAAAATTAAAGTTTAACAATACAGAGATCCCGACAACAACAATTAGCATGAAGGCTTCGGAGTATGCTGCAATGCTTAAGGGGCAATTAAATCCTGTAACAGCTTTTATGTCAGGAAAGCTTAAGATAACAGGCGATATGGGGCTTGCAATGAAACTCCAGACATTTATAAAATAAGGGGATTGGGTAAGGTCTTTATTGACATGCACTAAATAAGTGTGCCTTGCCGCTTTCTTATTGCGATGAGAGGAGCTTTTTTTACTTGTTAAATCCTGCAATCCTCCTGTATCCCCTGGTCCTGCCCTTTCGCTAATAGGCTATCTGACAATACACAAAATTACCTCTCTAAATCAACTGGGCAGGTTGTCCGACAATTCAAAAATTGTTGAGTTTGTCATTCTGAACACATTCGTTTCACTCAGTGTAAACTATGTAAAGCATCCATCCTCTCTCACTCTGAGCAAAGCGAAGAGTCTCTGGCTTTAGATTCTTCGTCGCAATGACGCCAGTATACCTATTATTCTGGCGTAGCCGAAGAATCCACTTCTGCGAGAGACCCTTCACCATGTGCAGTTTGATCATTCTCTGTCATCAACAGTCTGTTCCCTATTCATTTTTAACTTAATTTACTTGACAAATTTTAAATATGGACATATATCGTTTTTATGCTTAAGAAAACAAAGAAAGATAAAAAACCTGTTTTAAAAAAAGAACATTTTGAAATATTGCTCGAGAATATAGATGACAAACTAAAAGTAGTTTCAGAAGGCTATACCTTATTGAATAA
>JBMFUY010000240.1:0-2306 GCA_049966275.1 bacterium | reverse complement strand
GGGACATTGAACCACGTTCAGAACCTTTCCGGTTATTTTGAAGGCCATCCATTTTCCATTACTGTGAATAATGCTGCAAATGTAAAAAAGGCCAGGAATTTCATAGATAATTATATTAGAAAATATTTTTAATAATAAAGGTAAGATGGCATTTTAACATTTTTTATTAAATCTGAATAGCTTTCCCTTTCCCTAATTACGTATGTTTTAGAATCTTTTGACACGAGTATTTCTTCAGGCCTAAGAAAACCATTGTAATTGCTACTCATACTGTATACATATGCTCCAGCATTGAAAACGCATATTATATCATTGCTTTCAGTTATGGGGAATTTCCTGTTTTCAGCAATCTTATCCGTATTTTCACACACCTGGCCAACTATGGTTACATCATCACTTAGCTGGGCGTTTAACCTGTTTGCAATGGTTATATGGTGGTAAGCATTGTACAATGCTGGCCTGATGAGTAAATTCATACCTATGTCTGTTCCAATAATCTTCTTATCATAATTTTTTATAGTTGTGATTTTACCCAATAAAACTGTTGAATTTGCAACCAGATATCTACCCGGCTCAACCATAAGCAATGGCTCGTTTTTTCCAGAAAAATGCATATTAAAATTTTCTATTATGTTTTCGGCAACAGCATTCATATCTAAGAGTTCCTCATCAGGTCTATAAGGTACACCAAAGCCACCACCTATATCAATAAATTCAAACTCTATGTTGAGCGATTTTTCCAGATCTCTGGCAATCCTGAAAAATTTTTCTGTAATTGCCTTAAAATAATTCTTATCAAGGTTATTAGACCCGCCATGCATATGTATCCCAAACCTCTTAACACCGAGGCCCATTGCATACCTGTACGTTTTATTCGCAAACTCTTCTGGAATGCCGAACTTGGAACCATGGCCACCCGTAACAATTCCTGGGAACTCCCCACCGCCAATGCCAGGATTTATTCTGAATGAAACAATGTCAGGGACTTTTTGCTTTATCAATTCAAGCTGATCAACATCATCAAAATTCAATGTAATGCCAGAATCTCTTGCAAATTCAAGCACCTCCGCTGATGAAAAATTTGAGGTCATCATGATTTTTTCTTTTTCAAAACCTGCGAACCTTGCAAGGAAAAGCTCGCCTAAACTAGCAACATCCGCTCCAGAACCAAGTTTCCTGAATACGGAAAGTATTGAAGGATTTGAATTTGCCTTTACAGCATAGTTAATTCTGAAATTCCTATAGTATTTTTTAAATGCGTTATGTATGGAAAAATAATTTTTTTCAAGAATTTCCTCAGATGTAATGAGTAAAGGTGTACCCCTTTCTCTGGCAAGATCAACAATATTAATATTGTAGAGATAAAGATTACCATTTCTTCCATTAAATGGTGGAATTATGAACTTATCGTCTGGATTAATATCCACCATGGTCACCTCTGGAAAGGAATACAAGCAGCCTGAAAATCTTATAGGCATCAATGATGTCCTTTACTTCATATTCAACAGTATAACCGTCCAGCCTTTTTACATCAGGCAAAAGTGTTGAATAATCGGCCATTCCACTGTTCAAAAATTCCAGTCTAATGGTAACAGGCTCGTCCACCTTGAATGGTTTTCCCTTTCTGCTTACTGCACTTTTTGCGCCCTTTTTCAAAGCCTCCATTGTTTCCATATACGAGAGAGTAATTGCAGAATACCTGGATATGCCTTCTTTGAGAACAATAAATTCAACATCATCAAGAATTTTTTCAGCTTCTTTTACCGCAGCATAATCACCAGCAAGCATTGTAACAGGCTTGTTAAATTTCCCTGCCACCGCAGCACTCAACCCAATTTCACCTAGTTCTTCGCCGTTGAGCCAGAGTCTGTGAACGTTTGAAGAATATGTGTGGTTAAGAACACCATTGAGTGTTCCCGCTTTAGAATGGTAACCAATCAGGAATGCCTTTTCTGATTCTTCAACGCCCTGCATCATGCTCATAGGCTTGGGATCTCCTATAACTAACCTTGCACGGCTGTTTAAGTTTTTATAAATTATGTTTTTACTTGACCCGTGCGCATCATTCACTAGAATCTCCTCTGCACCTGCTTCAAGAGCACCAGATATTACGGCATTCACCTGATCAGTATATATTTCCCTAAAAATTTGATAGTCCTGACCATCATTAAGTGTTTGAGAACCATGGACTGTCCAGCTCAATCCTTCCGCATCTACAGAAATAAAAATTTTCATGAACATTCCACATGAGTTTCGTATATAAAAACATTATTTATCGTTATTTTTCAGAATCTTATAACTATTTT
>JBMFUY010000239.1:0-2307 GCA_049966275.1 bacterium | reverse complement strand
AGGGGGGTTACAGGTGGATCGCACGACCCATGCTCTGCATGGGTATCCCGAACGAATGAGCAAACTTTCCTATGCATTTTTGGATTAAATGAAATGATAAGATTATTCAAATAAGCCTATTTCATTTTGATTCCTGTGGTTTATGTGCTATATTTTGATAATATAAACAACAAAATGTTTCACGTGAAACACTATGAAGATAATACATTACGATACGCTGTATGATATAATCGTTGTTGGTGCCGGGCATGCAGGCATTGAGGCTGCACTTGCAGGTGCACGTATGGGATGCAGGGTGCTACTTTTAACGGGCAATTTGGATACAATAGGGTACATGTCCTGTAATCCTGCTATTGGTGGGTTGGCAAAGGGGCAGCTTGTAAGGGAGATAGATGCACTTGGTGGTCAGATGGCAAAAACCACTGATTATGCTGGCATCCATTTTAGACGATTGAATACAAACAAAGGTCCTGCTGTAAGAGGGAACAGGGCACAGTGTGATAGGGTAATGTATAGAACCTACATGAAGAAGATCATAGAACAACAGGAGGGAATAGAGCTTAAGCAGGCTATGGTAACAGGGCTCATAACAGAAGATAAACACGTAAAAGGCGTGGAAACATCTATAGGTGTTAACTTTTATGGGAAAACAGTTATCCTTACCACAGGCACGTTTCTCAATGGTCTGATTCATATCGGGCTTACCCACTTCCCTGCTGGAAGGGCTGGTGAGCCTCCAGCTATTGGTATATCGGAAAGCTTAAGGGCTTTAGGCTTTAATATTGGGAGGCTTAAGACCGGAACCACGCCAAGGCTGGATGCAAAAACCATTGATTTCTCGGTACTGGAGCCCCAGCACAGTGACGATCCTCCATTACCGTTTTCTTTTTCTACAGAAAAAATAACCAATCCGCTTGTGTCCTGCTATATCACATACACCAATGATCAGGCACACAAGTTTATTCTCTCCGGACTTGATAGGTCTCCACTTTATTCTGGAATAATAAAGGGAACCGGAGCACGCTATTGCCCTTCAATAGAAGATAAGATTGTTAAGTTTAAGGACAAGCCAAGGCACCAGATCTTCCTTGAGCCAGAGGGTTATCAAACAAAAGAGGTTTACCCCAATGGATTGGCAACAAGCCTGCCTTATGACATTCAGCTAAAGATGTTAAGAGCTATAAAAGGGCTTGAACAGGTTGAAATTATGCGTCCTGGTTATGCTATTGAGTATGATTTTGTGGATCCTACTCAGCTTTATCCAACGCTTGAAACAAAACTTGTTCACGGTTTGTATCACGCCGGGCAGATCAATGGAACATCTGGTTATGAAGAGGCAGCAGCCCAGGGTATTGTAGCAGGGATAAATGCCGCTTTAAAGGTAAAGGACAAAGAACCACTTATTATAACGCGTCAACAGGCATATATAGGTGTTTTAATAGACGACCTCGTGACGAAAGGTACGCAGGAGCCTTACAGGATGTTCACCTCAAGGGCAGAACACAGGCTTGTTCTTAGAGAAGATAATGCAGATATGAGGCTATGCGAGATTGGCAGGTCCATAGGATTGTTAAGTGAAAAGGATTACGCACTGTTCGTTCAAAGAAAAGAACAGTACGAAGAGGTGTTAAACAGATTAAAAACAACACGTGTAAAAGGGCATACCATAGCCAGTGAATTAAACCAGACAATTTTAGAATTAAATGAACCTACAACACTATATCAATTACTAAAAAGGCCAAATATAACCATGAAGCATCTTGAAACAATAGAACCATGGCTTTGCGCTATAAAAGCTTCTATAAAGGATGCCATTGAGGTAGAGGTTAAATATGATGGATATATCAAAAGGGAGCTTGAGTTTATAAATAGATTGGCACGACTTGAAGATACAAGGATACCAGAGGATTTTATATACGACAACATACCTGGTTTATCAAGAGAGATAAAGGAAAAACTCAACAAATACAAGCCTTTAACCCTTGGTCAAGCCTCCAGAATATCAGGTGTAACACCTGCTGCAATTGCCATCCTTGATGTTTATATAAAACGTCACAGAACACCACAGGCTTTTGCTTCATAGGTTGTGGTTATTAGGCAGGGTGAGGTTAAATTGGGGATCTTGTAATGGGTTACAAAAACGAGATGCTTCAGCAAACCTTCAGAATAACAATTGTCAAGCAGCCTGTTATAAAAGGGAAATTTTTAGCATCAGCCTTTCTGTTCTAATCCGAACTTCGAGCTTTAAAAATTGATAAGTAGTTGATCTACAAAAGAAATCTTTAGTTTTCCTTATTCCATTTACTG
>JBMFUY010000238.1:0-2313 GCA_049966275.1 bacterium | reverse complement strand
ATTTGACGCGGGGTTATCACTCATTACACAAACTTCCCTATTTCGCAAATGCATTTTTCGGGTTAATGGAGAAAAAGTCTATAACCATAATAGGCGCCGGACTGGCAGGGTTGTCCGCTGGTTGTTATGGCTTGATGAATGGATACGATGTTCAAATCTTTGAGCATGATATAGTGGTATAGTGTAAATTATGGATGAAAAAATGTTTTATACAAAGGTATTGGGAATCAAACTACCATGGTATGTAAAGCAGGTGGTTATGGATGAATCGGCTCAGCGGATTGACATCTACCCGGATCATGAACCTGACATACGGGTAAGATGTACTGAAGGCGGTGAGTTTTACGGGATGTCCGATCACACTCCAGAACGGGTCTATCGTCATTTAAACACCTGCTAGATGGTGAGGGCTTATATAGGCAACATTGTTACCCATGCGAGACATATCGGATTACCAGTGCTTTTGTTGAGGGCATCAATGCGAAGATTGAGAAGGTGAAACGTATGGCATATGGGTTTTGGAATCGTTCTCACTATCGCATTGCGATCTACTTTCACTGTGGTGAATCAGATTTATTTCCCAAAAGCCTGCTCAACCAAATATATATTTCAAGACCGTGTAACTACATATGCAGGGGAGTACCAATAGAACACCTGAAGAACCTCATATGCACTTAACAATGTAAGCCCCTACCCTGTTGCATTTTTTGGTTAACCGTAGACCTTATCAAGTATCTTATCTTCGAGCTTCATGTAGCTATAAACAGCCGAACTGAATACAAATCTAAATGGTTCTGGTGGCCATGGTATAACCTTTCTGTTGACAAAAAAGGTTTCTGTCCTTTCTGTTTTTTTCTCAAGGATAAGATCGCTGATTGTCCAGCCATTCATATGCGTCAACGAAACACCATGCCCAACACATCCAAGGCTATAAACGATCCTTTTATCTCCGAGATATCCCATTGCAGGAGATAGATCTGTGGGTATTGAGACAGGGCCACCCCAACGATGTGTGATCTTTATACCTTTTAGTACCGGGAAGGTTAAGATTATATCATCCTCGAGCTGTTTAAAGATCCTATCATTCAAATCCTTATTCATATCTTTCCCTACTGCAAATGTTATATCCCTCCCACCCATAAGGAGTCTGTTGTCCTTTGTAAGCCTGTAATAATGTACAAAATCCCTCGCGTCTTCTATACCCTGTCTGTTTTTCCAGCCTATTTCTTTAAAGTGCCTTTCTTCGAGTGGCTCTGTAAGAACAATATATGTAAATACAGGCACCTGTTTCCTTTTTAATTGAGGTATGAGATGGGAGTATGCATTTGTTGCAAACACCAATTTATCCGCAATTACAGAGCCATCTGGTGTTTTAACATGGATCTTATCATTCCTGCTTACTTCTATAACAGGCGTTCTGTCATACACAGAAACCCCCATACCCTGTACTATCTTCATCATTCCACGAACAAGCTTCGCAGGGTTTACCAATCCACATCTTGGTTCCCACCAGGCACCAAGGTACAAAGGGGAATTTACCTGTGCCCTTACCTCCTCTTTACCAATCCAGTCTATACCCTGTATACCCATGCTTTTAGCAAGCTCCACCTCATGTTTGATCCTTTTCTCAAACTTTGGTGTAGTAGCAACGCGTAAAAAACCAGGGAATTCAAAATCACAATCAATATTATGTTTTGTTACAAGTTCTTTTACAAGATCAACTGCCTTTTCCATGTATCTGTGTGCTTCTAAAGCCTTTTCCTTACCAAATCGCAATTTTGTAAGCGATAATGTCATACCAAAAAGCGTCATTGCAAATCCGCCATTTCTGCCACTTGCACCATAACCAACCACCTCGCTCTCAAGAACAGCGACCTTTAGCGAAGGTGCCTGTTGTTTTAAGAAATAGGAAGTTGCAATCCCTGTAAAACCACCCCCAACAATAGCAACATCCACCTTTATTTCGCCTTTGAGAGCAGGATTTTCTGTGTAAGGACTTGAACCAAGCCAGAAACTTTTCTTAGTATAATCTTCCATTTTTTCCCCTCCCTTTTTTTACAAAAAATTACAAACAACTCATCTATCTGTCCAAAAGAATAATTGAAAGAGAAGCCCTTGTCAAATAAAATTAAAAAACATAACTTGAAAGTAGGCTTTCTATGAATAAGTATGGCAATATTTCTGGGCAGATTCTTTTACAAAGGTGATCAGGGGGTTTGTTTGTAGCTAAAATTCCTGGCGCATCCGACTTCTTAATGGGTATATACAAGATATAGTGGTTTATGTATCATATAAAATTATGGATGAGAAAAC
>JBMFUY010000237.1:0-2326 GCA_049966275.1 bacterium | reverse complement strand
TACCTATATTTGACGCGGGGTTATCACTCATTACACAAACTTCCCTATTTCGCAAACGCATTTTTCGGGTTAATATACATGCTAAAAGCTATACCCTTCGGTTAGATTTTTCATGACTCGATACGGTATGTTGCATTTTGTCCGCAAAAGTGCTATGCTGCCTTACAAAGGAGGATATTTTTATGAAATTAACCCCTCTTGATATTCAACAACAGCAATTCAGGAAAAGGCTTTTAAATGGCTATGACAAACGTGAGGTCGACACATTCATGGAGCTTATTCGTAACGAAATGGAGGAGCTTATAACTGAGAATATGGAACTAAAACAACAGTTAAAAGATAAAACAGAAAGTCTTGATGCGTATAGAGATAGGGAACAAACCATCAAAGAAACAATGCTTACCACCCAGCAATTAAAAGAGGATATACATGCAAATGCATTGAAAGAGGCTCAGTTGATCATTGCAGATGCCAGGGTAAAGGCAGAGGAGATTATAAACAGTGCTCAAAACAGATACATGGAAATTGTAAATGATATAAAAGAATTGAGAAGACAAAGGCTCCAGCTTGAGGCGAACCTTAAGGCAGTACTTGAGGCACACCTCAAGATGCTTGATACAGAAATTATAAAAGAACCAAAAGAGATAGATGATACCATTGCGGTAATGACCAACAAATCAAAGAATTCCAATGTCAGATGAAACCAGGCATTTCTACGAAGTATATGTAAAACCTCTCTCAAAGGTAAGTGAGATAAAAAAAGAAAATAGCCTTTTAAAGGCTTATCTTAAGTCTCCTCCTATTGACGGTAGAGCCAATGAGGAATTAATATATCTTTTGAGTCATTATTTTAAGGTGAAAAAGGATGATATAAAAATAAAAAGTGGCAGGAATTCTAAAAGAAAACTTATACAAATTAGCAAGAAGGGAGAATGAACAATGCCAACGTATGAATATCAATGTACTGTATGTGGATATAAATTTGAGGTATTTCAAAAAATATCTGATAAACCCATCACTGTGTGTCCAAAGTGTAAAGGAAAGGTTAAAAGATTAATATCCGACAGTAGTTCTTTTATTTTGAAGGGAAAGGGATGGTATGTAACGGATTATGCGAACAACAATAGAAGTCAAACCCACGCAACCAATAAACCCATCAATAGTACAGCAGAGAAAACACCAACCAACAATAAATAAACAAGAACGTCTTTTTTTAAAAAAAATTATATATTTCCCTGCACTGTTATTAACGGCTGTATTACTTGTAATATTAATGCCAACAACAGGTTTTTGCTGGGGGCCCATGTCTCATATAGACCTTGCAACTGAGGTGTTAAACTATTCTCAACTGCTTGTGCCTCAAATAATGGAACTTATAAAGAATTTCCCTTATGACTTTTTGTATGGCAATATAGGCGCGGATATAGTAATAGGAAAAAACCTGACAGATTATGAATACCACTGCCACAACTGGTTGGTTGCAAATCAAATATTCAAATCCGCTAAAAATGACCATCAGAAAGCTTTTGCTTACGGATATATAAGCCATTTAGCAGCAGACGTAATAGCACACAATTATTTTGTCCCAACCATGATAGTTTCCATGCACAGAAAAAGAATATTTCCCCATTCCTATTGGGAAATGCGTTTTGACAAACTTGTTGAGAACAAGGTAATCAAGATAATTGAAGAAACATTCAGGTTCAGACATAAGGATGATAATGAACTATTAAAAAACACCCTTGAAAAGACAATACTCTCATTCTCTACAAACAAAAATATATTTAACGGGATAATGTTTGTAAACAGGAAAAGAATTTTAAGAAATATGTTGAATGGACTTACATCGGACAGAAAATGGAAATTTTCACAAAAACAATTTGAAATGTATAGACTTTATTCCATAGATGCAATATTTGATGTTCTTAATACCGGGGATAAATCTGTTTACACAAAATTTGATCCAACTGGTATTGAAATAATAGATATAGCAATGCAGATAAGAAAACAATTGAATAGGTTGTACAAACACAAAAACGTTTTGAAAGAGGACATGAATCTCATAACACAACATATATTACCAGAATTTCCACCTAATTTATACTCAAACTACAAATCTACCAGATAGAGCAACTCTTAACCCGAAAGCTGGGTTTGAAAATATTGCTTCGTGTGTCAGTTTGCAACGGCATACCAGCTTATCTACTCAAAAAGCCTTTCAGAAATTCTGGGATTACCAATCTACAGGCTGGTGTAAAAGATGGCTTAAGCAATGGTTTTGGTGGGCAACTCATTCACGGTTAAAGCCATTGCGTGATTTTGCATA
>JBMFUY010000236.1:0-2382 GCA_049966275.1 bacterium | reverse complement strand
GAATACCTATATTTGACGCGGGGTTATCACTCATTACACAAACTTCCCTATTTCGCAAATGCATTTTTCGGGTTAACGACGCATCCGACCTCTTAAGGGGAAGCATAAGGAGTCACCATGGCGGGACCAATTACTGACACTGAAACATAAAGAAACTACGGAAATGGTAGAGATGATGATAACACCAAAGTATGGAACAGCCATGAGAAACTCCGTTTTCCACGATAGGATGAACTTTTCTCTTGACAGGTTCACTTTAAATGGGTGCCCCCTATGCTTCTCGCCCCCTATACTTCTCGTAAATGCACCTCTTTTAATCAACACGCAGTAACCCTCCAAACAAGCCAATGTATATATGCATCTTGTCATCAAGAGAAAGCGGAGCATATATGCTGTTGTACGAAATTCCCTCACCAATGAACTTTCTCCATAAAATGTTTCCTGTGTTGAGATCCATAGCAGTCACAAACCATTGTTGTGTGGTTGTTGTGAGTGGATAAAAACTTGGTCCCTGCATTTCATAAACATAAACTGTGTTTGAAGCCCCTGCTATGAGAGGTACTGCATTGGGTGCAAATACGTTATAATTTACCCACATTTGTTTTACCTGCTCCTGACCGGATGGTCCCACGATCTCATATCCAGCAACACCAGGGCTATAATTATTTTCTATAATGAATTTATTCCCATAGGATGCGCAAATATTTTCTGTCTGCGCGGTCGTTTCAGTGAAAGGTACTGGTTTATCTATGGGTATAAAACTGCCATCTGTTGTCCTTAAAGCAACAAGTTTCATTGGAAGCTCGCCATCTGCAAATACCATATATTCCCCCTGTTCCATAAGGGTTGGAGTCGTGCCTGATCCATCCGGACTTAATCTGCCACCATTTAAAATAACATTGATCCTGCACTCCCAATCCGGGGTGGTATCAGAACACGGAATCGGTTGGATAGGTAATCCAGTATCGTATGGTACTTCCCAGATCACGTTCAATGCCTCTGAACCACATCCACATGTTTGTTGAAGCATCAATTTTATTGCATGCTTATCTGTGACCACATATATCCCTCCGTCCGGCGTAACTGCAAAGCTGTTTGTTATGTCTTCATCAGGGAAATCTCTGATAAACAGTTCTACACTCCGGTCGTTGTTTATACGCATCACACCTACCTTTGCACCGATGATAGTCTGCGTAAAATATCCATTCTGATGCACTGGCGCAAGCCCTTCTGTAACAAAGGCTATATCAATTAAACCAGGCGATGTGTATAAGGGGTTCATGCTAACAATTGTATCATCAGATGTGATTTCTGTAGGAAATAGCGATGCAAGGTTAATAGTCATGTCCGGCACAATATTGCTTCCCTTAAAGCATAGCCTTAAAAAGGTTTGGTTATAGGCATTCCACCAACAATTTTGATAATCCACAAAAGAGTACAGCCCATTCATCGGATCAGAGGCTGAAACATTCACTGTGTAGGACGTAATAGTATTTAGCGTAACCGGATCAAGTTTACTAAAGATATGAAGCTGGTTTAAAATAGCGACCTTCTCAAAAAGCACGCTATTATCAGAACCAAAAATAACGGGACCTGTTCCCTGCACCGGGCTTTTAATAAATTCACTGGATGGAGGGCTATCTGTTGAGCCAGAAGGACCCATGAATGGTGAACTTGCATTTTGATAACTGGATTGATGAATTATGGGCCAGGCGCTATTCACAAGATAAGGGTTTGCAGTATATTGCGTAGTTTTATTCCCGGAACATCCTATCAGTATACCAATCAGAACCAATAATGAGCTTATAAATAGAGAAAGAATAATCGTTCTTTTCTTCATAGTGCCTCCTTCTTTTAAACCATTACCATAAAATCTAATCAACTTTGCCTTTGGTAACACGTTCTTCAGGACTAACCTCATCACGATTTGCTACATCCCCCAACCAAGTACATTTTCAAGAAAAGGTTGAATGAAGCCTGTTTTTGTAGCTTCTTCATTATAATCGTCAATATTACCGGCTGATAGTTCTCTATCATATTTTTCTATAAGTTTTTGAAGATTCTCTTTTGCTTCTTGTTTTGTTAACATAATCAGAAATACAGTACCTCAAATGTTGATTCAATGCAAGAATAGAGAAATTATCTTGAAAGGAATAGAGTTGATGTTAATTGTTTTACACATAATTAAGCATAATTAACTGTGATCGTTTTTGTGATCAGAATTAAGCCAAAGCAGTGTAAAATGGTAGTAATAGATATAACACCATAAAAGACCGCTGATCCTGATAAATAAAGGGTTTGAAACAGATTAACCCGAAAAATGCAATAGGAAAGTTTGCTCATTCGTTCAACCCCACGATCCACCTAAGATACAAAGACTTT
>JBMFUY010000235.1:0-2384 GCA_049966275.1 bacterium | reverse complement strand
CCTTACAATAGGAATACTCTCTCATTTTATAAACTTGTATTTGGCTTTTAAGATAGAAAGTATTTTGAGTATATTGCTTGCAATAGGATGGTATTTATATAGTCATCGTTTATTTGCTATAAAATCTTAAAACGTATTATAAATGTAATACAATATAAATCACAATTTATTGTAAAGTAAGTTTTTTTGTAGTAAATTATTTTATTATGGATGACTATGATAAACATGGGTTTTTGGATATAAGCCTACAAGTCTGCCACGCTAAACAAGTATTCCACGCCCAACAAGTATTCCACTATTCACAAGTCTGCCACGATTCAAAGGGTAAAAATGGCTTTACTATCATAGAAGCAATCGCTGTGACTGCGATAATACTTATAATATCGGCGGTTGCTATAATGAATTTTGAATATTTCTACAACATATATAAGTTTCAAGAATACGCTTATAGAATAGAGTATACTGTTAAGCAAGCTAAGGCCCAAGCTATGGAAAACAGCTTTTATGTGGGCATATGTCCAAGTGGTAACACCCTAACTGTAAACAACTTAGGAAATGTTTATCCGTCTAGTTTAGCTGGAGCTTGTAGCGGTACTCCTATAGAAACTATAAACATCCAAAATACAAACTATGTATTGAACGGTACAAATACGATATTGGACCCGCGGGGTTTTGCCCTTTATTCTTCTGGATATTATTGTCTATACAACAAACAAAACAACAGCTATTATGAAATATGTATAGGCCAGTTTGGAGCATTTTTTGTGCAAAAAGGAGGAGGAACATGTGCACCATGTCCCGCAATGTAGATAAATCCAATGTAATTTATAAAAGCAAGGGTTTCACCATTATGGAGGCTCTGGTATCTGTGGCTATAACCGCCTTAGCGGTTTATATAATAGCTGGCATGATCACCTCTTATGCCGCCATGACAAAAAATAACTATGTGTATACTTGCCTTGTACAAAGCGCTACATCTGGTCTTGAGGCTAAGCTTATGAACCCAAGCGTTACTAACTTGTCTCTTACTTGTGGTGGTTTATTGATAAATGTTAATATAGTGGGAAACCCACCTAGCAACCCACCTCCGTTTATAGGATCTGGTCAAAGCGCTTGTTCTACTATTACATCCATAGCTACTTATCAAAGTAGTAGCTTCTCTCTACAAGATGCCGCTTGCAACTTTGGCTCTTAGAATTAGAGGGCTGGTACATGAAAATTAAAAGAAACAAAGGTTTAACGGTAACGGAGCTTTTGGTAGCTGTAGCTATAAGCGCTATAATCCTAACTGCTATGGGATTTTTGTATTCTACAAGCAACAAAGTTTTTGGACAGACAGAGGGTATACAAAATGCAAAAGATTATATAGACAACGGCATGGCGCAGCTGGAGTGGTTTTTTGACAGATGGGGCGCTGGTGTGCCATGCAACGATCCCACAGGGTACAACAATTGTACGGTTGTAAGAGATTGCGAAATGAATGGAAGCTTTACGTTTCCTCCGCCAAGCTCCATATGTATTACTTATCAGCAAAATCCAACCTATCCAAGTTGTGATGATGTGTATTTTTATGGGACTATGGGAGGTGAGGGGTTTGTATCCAGGGTGTCTTCTCCTTCTACGGTAGCCATTATGAGTTGTAGGCTAACCGAGGCTTCTAACAACAACTGTTATCTTGTGAAAAGAGGGGGCATTTGGTTTAGAGATTATCAAAATCAAAATACAGTGTTGTTTTTTCAAATAAGCGGTCTATCTCAAAACAACCTTGACTGCATAAATTCTAGTGGTTTATCAAATGCGAATATGTCAAGGACAGTTACAGCTTTAAACGGTCAGGTTTACGTAAACAATGGACCCACATCTACGCCGCAGCTTCAAAATGGAGACCTTCTCATAAGAGCTCCTTCTTTAATACATCTTTATTGTCAAACAAACCCTCAGGATGGAAAGCTTTGGCTTTACGCACAAACCCAAGATCAATCCCCCTGCGGAAACAACAAAGGACCCTATGCTCTTATGCCGGTAAACTCTTTTCAGGTTATAAACAATCCATATCAAGACGGTTATGTAAAAGCACAGATTACCTTCCGCGGTAAGGATGGGAAACTCATAACAATGGATAGGATCTTTGGGAGGTAGCTTATGTCAAAAAAAAGCTCAAAAGGTTTCTCTTTAGTCACGGTGCTAGGGCTTACTCTTATAATATCTCTTATTGGAGCCACAGCAATGTATATAAGCCTAATAGACAATAAACTTACAGGGGCTAGCGCAAAGTATGAATTGGCTGACAAAGCTGCCGAATATGGACTTCTTCAGGCGGTGGATAGCATACAAGCCTCTGGTTTTTGCTATAACACTACAAACAACGGTAGCGATGGGCTTGC
>JBMFUY010000234.1:0-2391 GCA_049966275.1 bacterium | reverse complement strand
GCTTTAGAAGGCTTAAAACAATTAGAGGATGATAGCATAGATGCTATTGTAAGCGATCCTCCGTATCAGTTGTCGTCCATAACAAAGGCTCGACCTGACCAGTCTAAAGATTCAGAATATGGGGAAGTTCCTTTTAGTAGAATTCAAGCAAAAAAAGGTTTTATGGGTAAAGAGTGGGACGTGCTTCCGAATGTCGAAGTTCTAAAGGAATCTCTAAGGGTATTAAAACCGGGAGCATTCGCCCTATGGCTCATGACACCAAGACAGGATAGTCAACTTGAGTTTCTATTAAGGTTAAGGAAAGCAGGATTTATGATTTCATTTACTCCTATTTACTGGGTTTACGCCAGTGGATTCCCCAAAGCTATGAATATAAGTAAGGCTGTGGATAGGAAATTAGGGGCCAAACGAACTCCAACAGCCGTAGATCAAAGATTTGGAAGGGCAAATTCAGGAATATATCAAATGAATGTGGATGGGGAGGATAAACAGCAATTCATAAGATATGATGAACCTGCTACGCCAGAGGCAAAGAAATTAAATGGTAGTTATGGAGGGTTTCAACCAAAGCCAGCTGTTGAAGTAATAATTGTATCAATGAAGCCTTTATCTGAAAACAGTTATGTAGAACAGGCATTAAACAATGGCAAGGGGATAACATGGCTTGAAGACTGCAGAATACCCTATGCGAGTAAGGAAGATATGGAATCAGCAAGATTTGGTAATGATGAGAAAGTATTAAATTTATATGATGGGGGTTGGAAACCTCTTGGAAAAAATCGCTTAGCTTCAGATAAAGGTAGGTTTCCAGCCAATCTTTTAGTGAGCGATAATGTTCTTGATATTGGAGTTAAGCATTCAGTTGGGCATAATCCAAATATAAAAACCACTGGATATGGCTCTTTTGGTGGTGGTTCTTCAACAAGGGTGAATTGGAAAGAAGATACTTATATAAACGATTCAGGCGATCTATCTCGGTATTTCTCTCTTGATGCATGGTGGGATCAAAAGTTAGAAGAGTTGCCCGATGAAATTCAAAAGATATTTCCATTTTTATATGTTCCTAAAGCCAGTAGAACTGAAAGAAATAAAGGACTCGAACATCTGCCAGAAAAAAAGATTGATTACGACAGCTTGACAAGGACTAATAAGGAAACTGCGGATAAGTTTGGTGCTGAAAGAAAGGCAGTTATGCAGAATCACCATCCGACAGTTAAACCTATCAAACTAATGAGCTATCTGATAACTTTGACGACAAGAGAAGGTGACGTGGTGCTTGACCCCTTTATTGGCTCGGGTACAACTGCTATTAGCGCAATATTGCTCAACCGTAAGTTCATAGGGTTTGAGCGTGAGCCTGAGTACTTTACAATAGCAACGGAAAGGATAAAATATTATCAATCGCAATCAAGAGATTACAATGAATATTCTGAACAGATACAGAACGAATATGATGAGAGTACTGAACAGAACAAACCTGCACGATCTCTGACTGACTGGTTGCAATGATATTCGTGTTTAAAATTTTCAGAGAATTTCTTAGGACTGCGGACGATTTCAAAGGCTTTGATGCTGATGGAGGAGTTCCACTATATGAGAAAAACCACATGAAAAGGGCCATGATTTTTCTGTTTCCCTTTTTTCTTGCTTTTATACTTATTTATTTCAGGGTACTCCTTGACCACTATATTGTCAATTCCCTTTTATCAATGTTCTCCATACTGACCCTGACTCTGTTTAATGCATTTTTCTTCATGCATATACTTATACCTGAGAACGGCCCCAAATCTGACTCCGATCCTCTGGACAGGTATTACCATAAAGTCTACAGGGAGGCGACCAAGAAGATAACAGTAGAACTGATGTTCCTCATTTTAATCTCCATCGTCAACATCTTGTTCACATTTGTTTTTATTTTCCTTAATAGTTTCCCTGTTTTAGGTCTGTTCCTCAGCAGTCTGGTTTATTACTTCACAGCCCTGTTCTTTATTGTTCTCCTCCGGACAGTCAGGGATATATCCCTTTTCAGCGAATATCTGTCAAGGAAATAGTTTTTTATTTCCTTTGGGACGATGTATTTAAATGTTTTTTACAAAAAACTATATATACGAGGACATATTATATCTAATTGAGGTGAAAAAAATGGAAAATGAAGATGTTGAAAATGTAATTAATAATTTATTAAGCGAACTCGATGCAGAAGAGATAAGGGACAACGTTTTTCTGACCAGCAAAGGCGTCGAGGATTTGCTAAGAAAGTATAACTTGGACTATAAAGCCCTCGAAGGGAATACCTTTGAGGGAGTAGGGGGGTATCGCGATACTACGATATCTCCCTTGAAAAACGGTATTGTTATTTACGAGTCGACACAGAGATTTGACAATCCCTAC
>JBMFUY010000233.1:0-2400 GCA_049966275.1 bacterium | reverse complement strand
CTTGTATCTTGGGTATTTGGATATGCCTTTGAAGAAGGATTTGAATGCTCTGTCCAGATCCATCAATGTCTGCTGCAGTGACTGTGAATTGGCTTCTTTCAGCCATTTGTACTCTTCTTTCTGCTTCAGTTCTTTTATGAATCTAGCAGTGTCATAATAGTTCAATCCTTTTTTTGTTTTGTCATCTTTATGCTCTTTATAGTATCTTTCCCTTAATTCTAATGCCTTGTTCCATACAAATCTATTGCAGCCGAAGTATTTTGAAAACATCTCTTGTTGTCTCTTATCTGGATATAGCCTAAATTTGTATGCCGTTATCATACTGTTACTTTGTCTTTGCCATTATTTATGTTTTCAATTTTTTGTTCGCTTTCATCCCACCTCTAAAGAGCGTGGGTTTCCTCGCTCACATTTTATAAAAAGTCATTTGTTTAGTTTGTTTTTGTCTGCAAGTATTATCTCATACCATTTGTATTTTCCATTGTCAGCAAGAAAATACCCCCCTAGGGGTTTCATGTTTTTGTACACCCTTTTCACCCTCTCTTCTGCGATTTTTAGCTTGCTTGGTCTGTAATTCAGAATCAGCGCTGTTTTGCTTGGTCTTCTCGCATGTATTGGCCTATTCCTTCTGAACGAGCCTTTTCCTACCCTCGCTCTCACGACGATGATCCCTTGTTTCGCTGAATATCCCAATGTCTTGGCCTTTGCCAATCTCGTTGGTTTTTCTATTCTGACTATCGCGGGTTGCTTAGTCAACTCAAGCAGTAAAGCGGCTTTTCTTTCCTTATTTTTGTAGATCTCTCTCTCATTTTTTAGTATGTATTTGAAAGCTCCCATAGCATTTTATTGTGTATCTATTAATATAAAAAGGCTTTTCAACCGCTGATCCAGCCGGTGATATTAAGTGGAGTTGTTATAGATGTATTTTCGATTTGATATTGTATATCTATTTGCACATTTATCGGATACGAGAGCTTTGCTACAACCCCGCATGTTGTGTTTGAAAGCATAGGAACATAGGTTTGAGAACAAGAATAGAAATGAGAACTTATGCCATTATATAATAGATACATTCCTGTGATTTTTATGTTCTCATTCAATAGATTTTGGAAAACTATGTACATCGTATTGTTTGTGTATTTTTCATCTATAATCTTTAATCCATTGAATCCAGACACTGTAAAGGCGTTCTTTGGTTTGTATATCGATGGAAGATAAACGCTTATTATAACAACAGCGGTAACGATAACAGCGATCATCATCGCATAGATCAGAACAAATTCAGTTATATCTTGTCCTTTATTTCCGATCCCTATACTGAGGTTTTTTCTCTTTTCTTGCATATTGATTTCTTCCATTCCACAAATTTATACATAACTTTATAGAGAAATTTGATTATGAATAAGGAAATATTGGAGTCGTGGTCACCAGGGTCTTAGTTATAGCATTAATTTACTTCACATTTCGTTTTGCAAATCTTCAAACAGGCAATGTATTAGTGACATTAACTGATCCCCCGATAGTTCCAACTGGGACTCAAGCATTGTACATGAATTATTCTTCTGTTTCAGTATCATATCTATCTCACAACAGTAGTAGTATATCTATGTCTAATAACAATCCAATTGCCCAGAATGTAGAAACTAATCATAACGATTTAGAAGGAGAAGGCAAGGTAATTAACTTCTTCGTTCGCCAGAATGGCTCACTTTATATTCCATTCAACGGTGATAATAAACATAACGATAATAATGAAAATGAATCAGGTTTCTTGCTTCAGGCAGGAAAATCTGCTACATTTACATTTTCTGGCAAAATATTTGCTGGCGATAGTCATGTGCTTGTTTCTATTGTCAAAGGCGCATCATATATAATAATTGTAGTACAGGGCGAAGATGATACTAGAGCCAGTGTAAATTCAACCGCTGTTTGAACTAAACTTTTTACAATAGATTTTAAGGTTTGTGCGCATTTCCCTTAACTTTCTTTGGAGGACCTATTAAAAGTCAAAACATTTAAATATCCCAACTTCTATAATAGTAATTTATGAATATAATCCCTTATACCAATAGAAAATCACAGTCAGCCCTAGAATACATGATGACCTATGGCTGGGCTATTCTCATAATAGTCATAGTAGCAGTTGTCCTATACAGCATGGGTATATTCACCCCCTCATCCTTCCTATCCTTCTCAGGAATAACAGGGATGACAGGATTCCAACCAGCTTCAGCAGCATGTGCATCAAATGGAGAGATGGTTATCAAGCTTTCAAATGCATTAGGATATACAATCTCAATCTCCCAGATAAATGCGACATCATCCACAGGAATATCAACAGTACAGCCAGAATCGGTGACAATTTCACCGGGAGGAACAGCCAATTTCCTCATATTCGGA
>JBMFUY010000232.1:0-2431 GCA_049966275.1 bacterium | reverse complement strand
CCCGAAAAATGCGTTTGAAAAATGGGTACCCCGAACGAATGAGCAAACTTTCCTATTGCATTTTTTGGGTTAATCACAACGGTTAACATTAGTTTATACTATTTAGAAAAAAATACAACTGGTGGTTTTTAATTCTCTCGTGGTATACATGAGCAGTATGTTAAGTTAGCCATATTTAACTTCCATTAGAAAACAGGGAGATCCGGTTGACAATCATAAGTTTCCCCATTCTTCTTAATTTATAATGTTTAACAACGTGCTTGTCCTTATCTTTATTATATGATAATAAAAACAGCATATAATTTGTAGGAGGGCATATGAAAATGTACAGGATTAAACTTTTAGGGCTGAGCATTGCGTTATTAACACTATTGTTTTCCGGGTGTAGTTCGAGCAGTAACAACACAGCACATGTAACAATAGGTCAGGGCTGTGATCCCATCTCAACAGATGATTGTTTTCTACCTTATCCATCCTTCTATTATCTAACACAGGATTCCAGCACAGCAACCGGCTGGCGCGTAAACTATCCGGATGGTGTTCTGCCTGTTAATTCAAAGGGGATTGCATTAAACCCTGCACCTTTTAACACAGAGGATGGTTTCAGTCCTGCAAGTCAGATCCTTGTGTATTTTGCTCAGGGTGTAACACCAACATCCCTTCCCTCTCAGGATAATCTTGCTGCTTCAACCCTTACATCAAGTCCCATTCAGGTTATAAATTTCTCCACAGGAACAAGGGTACCATTGTTTGCAGAGGTAGATGCAAACGCATTGCCAGGAGAAAGGCAGGCATTGATCATAAGACCTATGATCAGACTTAACACATCATCCCATTATGTAGTCGTTATTCTTAATACTGTGAAAGACAGGGATGGGAATCCATTGAGAGCACCGGTTCCATTTGTTTATCTAAGGGATAGAATACCAACTGATAATAGTGTTGTTGAAAGCATAAGAGCACATTATGAGCAGATTTTTTCTTTCCTTACATCAGAGGGTATCAATAGAAATGACATTGTACTTGCGTGGGATTTCACAACTGCATCGGACCAGTTCCTAACCTCCCATCTTATAACCATGCGTGATAAAGCACTATCATTAACTCAGACAGTTGGTATGAGCTATACATTTACCACTATAAACACATTTACACCAGCTTCGGCTTCGGGTAGTTACAATCCATTTTTATATAAAGAACTTATAGGAACATTTTCAGCCCCAACATTCTTAAATGCGAGTGGCTATCTTGTCACAAACTCTGTAACAGGATTACCAGAATATGTTGGTCAGGCAGGCTATCCTATAGTCGTTCATATACCTGCATGTATAACGAGCACAACACTGCCCATACCCATTATGATCTATGGCCATGGCTTGTTCGGTAGTGCACAGGGTGAAATGGAAACGCATTATCAGGAAAGATTGATCAATCAGCTGTGTATGGTTCAGATTGGAACGGATTGGATCGGATTAAGCTCAAATGATATAGGAAATGCTTCTATTGCTATTGCGGATTTTAATAAACTGCCACTGATCACAGACAAACTTCAGCAGGCACAGATAAATGTGGTTGTAATGACAAAACTTGCATTGAGTTACGCATTCCAGCATGATCCTGCTCTGGAGTATAATAACCAGCCCATAATGGGCAATGAAATATATTATTATGGCATATCAGATGGCGGGATCCAGGGTGCTACATTTATGAGCATTGATCCTGATATAAAAAAAGGCGTGCTTGGCGTTCCTGGCTCAACATGGAGCCTTATGATCCAGCGAAATCCATCATACAATATGCTTGAACTTTTTTTCTCTCCAGCCTACCCGGATGAACTTGATCGTATGAAGTTATTATCCCTTTCACAGTACGATTGGGATTTTGCTGATCCTATAACATTTGCACCACACACAATAATGGACCCATTACCCGGTACACCACAAAAGCAGATACTGATCCAGGCTGGTATAAATGATTCAGAGGTGCCAAATATTGCGACAAACCTGCTTGCAAGAACCATGGGGCTCCCTGGTCTAAAGCCATTGCCTGTACCAGTATATGGCATAACTGAAACAACAGGTCCACTTCCATCAGCTCTGACTTACTGGACAAACCTTTCTTACAATGGGCAAGCGTGTACATATATACCGCCATCAACGAACGAGCCACCCTCCACGGATTCTACGCTAACATCCTGTGTTCACGAGGCAGTGAGGAGACTACCTCAGGTTATTGAACAAATTGGATTATTTTTAACACCAACAGGACAGGTTGAACAGACGTGTTTTGCATCGCAGGGGTGCTTCTATACCGGTACGACACAGTGAGGTTCAATAGATCCACAATTAACCCGAAAAATGCGTTTGCGAAATAGGGAAGTTTGTGTAATGAGTGATAACCCCGCGCCAAATACAGGTATTCTTCGGATATT
>JBMFUY010000231.1:0-2496 GCA_049966275.1 bacterium | reverse complement strand
GTACTTGAACTCTTTGTTGTACCCCCAAGAGTTACTGACCATGTTGTTCCTGCAGGCAGTCCACTCTCCGTGAATGTTACCGTGTAGGTAACAAGATTGAATGTTATCGCCACATTCACATTGTTACCATTTACTGTGAATGTGCCTGAGGATGGATTTGGCGCATAATTCTTGTTCACAGTTGCTATGGTGTACGAATATGTGCCATTCGGCTCACTGAATGTTATCGTGTTTGTTGTGGATGAGAAACTCTGGCCATTGGATAGATTCACATACCATTTGGTTCCTGCAGGCAATCCGCTTTCCGTGAATGTTATTGTGTATAATTTTGTCACATTTTGCGTAAATGTAATTCCCTGATTCACATTTGCTCCATTAACTGTAATTGTTCCGGAGGAAGGACTTGCTGTATACCCACTTATTACTCCTACACTGAATGTATAGGTGCCATTGGGTTCACTGAATGTTATTGTATTCGTACTTGAACTCTTTGTTGTACCTCCAAGAGTTACTGACCATGTTGTTCCTGGAGGCAGTCCACTCTCCGTGAATGTTACCGTGTATAGGGTCTTTTTTGCAAATACAATATTTATGGAAATATCTGACCATCCTACTGCAATATTTCCTGATTGAGGTGAAGGTACATAAACATAATTTCCTACTGTAATGTTTGCCACCTTATATGTTGTTGAAAGCCCCACTTTCTCAACAGCAGATATCGTATTTGTTGTTGACGAAAATGTTTCTCCATCAGTAAAATTAACATACCATTTTGTTCCAGCTGGCAATCCAGTTTCAGTAAATGTTATTGTCCTATGCGTGAAATTCCAGGCATTTATAGATCCCCATCCTGTTGCATAGTCCCATCCTGGTTTTGCCCAGTATAGTGTCTGACCGCTATGATAATTTGCAGGTGTCTGAGTTACATCCCAGAATGGCTTAAGTTTGTAAAGTGTATTATTGGCTCCTACCTTATAGAAGAGGGGATCTATATATCCAAACTTTTGATTCAGGTATCCAACCATGGTGGCAACTATGCCCGCTACCACCGGTGATGCAACAGATGTCCCAGCTATACCATAATAACCTGCAGAATATCCCAATGCTGTATCTGATAAATAAACAATAGTATTGTTTCCAATGGCAGCAACATCCGCCACATTCCTTCCAGATGTGGATCCACCGTTGTTTATTACCGCAGGTATGTTCTGCCATGAGGGTATTGGGTATGCCGTGCTTGTTCCGCTTGTCGTTCCCCAGTGATCGCCATTGCTACTTACATTCCCATTATCGTACCATACAATCTGGCTCTTTATGGTATTAATAATTGATGTGCCAGCAGCATTGAGGTATCCTGCAACACCGTTAACATTCAGCGTTGTACCACCCACAGCAACAAAACCGAATGTATTCTGAGCATCATTGGCAGGGTAGCTCTGTATACTTGTATCACCATCATCCCCTGCCGATGCAAATACTGCTGTTCCATTCGCCTCTATCAATTTTACGTAGTTATCAGTTGTGGATGATCCAACACTATCTCCATCACCCCAGGAATTTGATACTGCAACTAGATTCTTTAGTGTTGCTACAATTGCATATTCATTATCTGGGAAGTTTGTCTCACTTGGTCCTCCGCTTTTCCCTGGCCCGTAAACACAAATCAGGTTTGCCCCAGGTGCAAGCGTACCTGCCATCTCAAGATCAAGTGTGTTTTCAAAAACAACGCCATAAGAATCATTTGTTGATGATGGACCAGGCGCAACGGTACCTTTGGTACCTATGCCACTTACATTTATAGTTCCTACTATATTCTGTATCCATTTTGGAAGTACATTCTGGAAATATGTCTGAATCTCACTCGGATTAAAAGGGGCTACCTGTGTTTGCGTTAATCCCAATGTTGATGAATGTGTCCCTTCCCAGAGGACAGTTGCCACCGTATAACCCTTGGGGAAATAATGCACACTTGATGATGATCCATCTGATGTTCCATTGTAGAGCTCATAGACCTGGTATGCCTTTTCCAGATCTGCGCCAGTCATATACTGTATGCCTTTGGAAATAACATACTCTGGATTTTTTATCAAGCGCGAATTTATATGAAAATTATATGCATTTGTTAATCCATTCACACCCTTCACATACTGTGCTATTTCATAGGGCAGTTGCACAGGTTCCAGTGGTGCAAAATAATACTCCTTGAAATGGCTGTTTAAACTCTTAAAAAGTGCATATTTAACGTGGAACATCTCCTGTACCTTCCAGAGAGGTACATCATTGATGAATATGGCGAGATTATAAGGACCTGGGGTAACATCGTTCCATTGATCCTTAAAGTATTTAAAAACTGTATTGAATTCATCATCCTTTGGTGAATATAGGTTCTTAAATTCATCCTTGGAGATAAAATGATGAAACATTGGAGAATCAGGGTTCTCCACCTCCATAAGATAATTATCCAGATTCTTTTCATTCCTGAGCTTCAATGCAATG
>JBMFUY010000230.1:0-2518 GCA_049966275.1 bacterium | reverse complement strand
CAAAAAGTCTTTGTATCTTAGGTGGATCGTGGGGTTGAACGAATGAGCAAACTTTCCTATTGCATTTTTCGGGTAAATCTAAAACGATCAGCCCTTCAAGTCCAGCTATGTTACAGCCTCCTACATTGTCTTGACTATTCTAATTTTGTTTTGTATTGATTAAATATTAAAGATATCACAGGAGGTTATATGAAAAGATTTTTTTTGAGGGGATTATTGGGAGCATTCTTTAGCCTGATTTTGTTTAGTTCATCAGCATTAGCATCTTCTCCTCTTGGACCAGCTATGCAGGGGGAAACAGGATTGATCAGGGTTATATCTGCTGAAGCTTTACCTTCAACAGGTGCAATGTTTGGCATGGATGGTTTGTATTTCCGTTCAACTGATCTTTTAAATACAGCAGGAAACATTGATCAAAGAATAGAGGGTAATATCAATCTAACCTATGGGGCTACGAACTGGCTGGAGTTGTTTATCAACGGAACCAGCGCAGCGCAAACAATAAAAAATACCCAAACCAGCAGGAACGATTTATATCAAGCCCTTGGGGATCTAACAGGTGGATTCAAGTTAAGTTTTTTGATAACCCCTGGCTTTGCAATGGGGTTGGATGCCTTCTCACAATTACTTACAAGCCCTGATACATTAGGTTATAAATGGGGTGCGACCAACTTTGAAGCAAGATGGTTATGGACTGTTGATCTTGATGCCTCACAGGATGTACCTTTTAGATTTAATGTTAATATTGGTTACAAATGGGATCGCTCAAGATACCTTCTGCAGGCACCCAACTATACTCTGGGAGATTATTCAAGTGTAGCAGAGATGTATTCTATTGGTATACCCAGGAGTGAGGAAGAATATGCACTTGGTATCTATCATGATGATCAGGTGATTGGTGCAGCTGATCTTGAATTCCCAAGCCCTTATGCCACGTTTTTTGTACAATATTATACCAATCAAATTATAAACACAGGCAGAAATTCCTCTTTACCCCATCTCAGATACAATCAATCACCTCAATATGTTACGCCTGGTATAAGGCTTACGCCATCAAAGGGATTAGCCATAGATGCTGCGATAGATATCGGGGTAACAAAAACAGAATCTTTGCCTTCTTCAACAACTCCATCTACAAATGTAAATGTTAGAGCTGTACCTTTGTGGGATATTATATTAGGTGCAAGTTACACTATACTACCAGGCACTCCAATAGTAATACAGAGGGTTCAAGCACCTCCTGAAAAAGGGAAGATCTCAGGGGTTGTACTTGATGAGCAAACAGGAATGTCTATTTCAGGTGTAATTATAAAGTTCGAAGGCACTGATATGTCAGACATTATAACAGGTAGCAATGGAACATTTACCAGTTGCCCAATGAATGCTGGTCCTGTAAAACTTGACTTCTTTAAAGAAGGTTATCAGCCGGTTTCATTAGAGGGAACCATTATAACCGGGCAAACGCTTACACAGCAGGTTACGATGAGGAAGCTGGTACTTATTGGTGCTGTTGCTGGCATGGTAACTGATACAACAGGTAAGCCGTTAGCTGCTGTAATTACATTTAACAATACATCTCTACCACCATCTGCAACAGATCCCAGAACAGGAGCTTACTTTATAAAGTTAACACCGGGTAATTATGAAATGACTGTATCTGCTCAGGGTTATGTTAGCCAGACTATAAACGTTCAGGTAAAGAACATGATAAAGACGATCATAAACTTTACCCTTCAACCAGCTCAAGTAGCGCCACCCCCGCCGCCGCCACCACCACCGGTACCAGCTGTAGAAAAAAAACCAAGGGTAATACTGGAAAAAGAAAAGAAAAAGATTGAAATCACAGAAGCAATACATTTCGAAACAGGCAGTGCAAAAATACTTCCGGATTCTTACTCTCTACTCAATGAGATTGCCCAGGTTCTGCAACAGAATCCTGGTATAAGTGTTAGAATTGAAGGGTATACAGATAATGTCGGTTCACCGTCTTATAACCTGCGGCTTTCACAACTAAGAGCAGAGAGCGTAATGAAATACCTTATAAGGCAGGGTATATCACCTGATAGGCTGACAGCAAAGGGTTATGGAATGATGAACCCTATAGCTTCAAATGCAACAGCAGAAGGAAGGGCAAAGAATAGAAGGGTAGAATTTACCATAACAAAAGAATAAATATACAGCAACAGGCATTCAACCCATTTTATTGGGTTGGTTAGAAATGTTTTGTGGGTGGATATACTATGAAATTAGAAGGCGATCCACAGGGATTAGAAGAATTAAAACGTATAAAAGAAGAAAACCTTTTTTATCTTAAGTTTATCATGAAGGAGGCAAAGAGTAATACGGATAATATTGCCTTTTTTAAGGACAGAACAGGTAAACAAAAATATAAATTGTCTTATGATCCATCTACTGATGCCTTTACTGTTACCCCTGTTGGCGATTAACCCGAAAAATGCAATAGGAAAGTTTGCTCATTCGTTCAACCCCACGATCCACCTAAGATACAAAGACTTTT
>JBMFUY010000229.1:0-2529 GCA_049966275.1 bacterium | reverse complement strand
CCCTTCCCTTCGGGTGGGTACCCCATCACTCATTACACAAACTTCCCTATTTCGCAAATGCATTTTTCGGGTTAATCCTTATAACCTGCATAAGCTGGATAAATTGGACTCCCAGCTTGTTTTATTTTAAGCGGACAGTAATGATGTAAAATATTGACAAAAAAACAAACAAAAGATATCATTAAAACATAATTGGGGGATCGTCCAATGGCAGGACTGCAGACTCTGGATCTGCCTATCTAGGTTCGAATCCTAGTCCCCCAGCCAGCATAAAGGAATTTAACTGTGACTATTAGTAAAGAACTGTTAGACATACTTGCGTGTCCTAAATGTAAAGGTGAGCTTGAACTTGAAAAGGATCAATCAGGGCTTATCTGTCATACATGTAATTTAAAATATCCTATAATTGATGACATACCCATAATGCTTATTGATGAGGCTATAAAACTTGATGAGCAGCGTAAATGAGCCGCGGCGCATCCTTGTTATTCAGACCGCGTTTCTTGGGGATATAGTACTGACACTTCCACTGATAAGGGCTTTAAAGAAATATAAACCAGAAACAGAACTATATCTATTAACAACACCCATTGGTAGCTCCCTGCTGGAGGCTCAACACATTGTGGACAGGATCATAGTCTATGACAAAAGGGCTGATGATAAAGGTATCATTCCACTGTTAAAACAGATCAAATTACTAAAAGAACTAAACATTGATACAGTTGTTTCACCACACCGCTCTATAAGGTCCGGTCTTATTGCCCTATTATCAGGTGCTCACAAAAGGATAGGATATAATTTATTCCATTTAATACCTTTTTACAATGTTAGGGTTAAAAGAAACAGGTATCTGCATGAGGTTGATCGTATACTTTCTTTATTAGCACCCCTTAACATAAGAATTTCAAATGATGAAAGATACCCATTACTTAAAACCAATAAAATCTCAAGGCAGAAACAACTTATCGGCATAGCACCAGGCTCCACATGGGCTACAAAACAATGGACACAGGAAGGGTATGCTGAGCTGATCAAACTTTTATATAAAAATGGTTACTCAACAGTGCTTTTAGGAAGTAAAGACGAGCGCGCAGTTGCAGATAGGATAAAGATGCTGGCAGGTGTTGAGGTGCAGGATATGGTTGGTAAAACAGATTTAAATGCGCTGGTTGATCTGTTGTCCGGCATAGGTCTTCTTGTAACAAATGACAATGGTGCAATGCAGGTTGCACAGGCAGTGCAAACACCTATAGTTGCTATATTTGGTCCAACAGTGCCAGAACAGGGGTTTGCACCCATAAGGGATAACACCTGCATTGTTGAGAATAAAGGGCTTTACTGCAGGCCATGTTCACCACATGGCCCTGACGAATGTCCTGAGGGGCATTTTTTATGCATGAGATCAATTACACCTGATGCTGTGTTCAGGGCTATAAACGATCTATTACAAAAGCAGGAAACAGCTAAACAGTACTGATGGCTCTGTATATTTGTTCAATCCCCTGTTTCAGGTATATACTGGTTTTAAGTCCGAGTACATTTTGAGCCTTTGATATATCGTATGTATGATGCCTTTCAAAAAATTTAATCTTATTGGTAAAGGGGCTGTATCCTTTCATACGAAATGGTAAATCAAGGATCATTGCTACAGGCATAATGATCTGTATGGGAACATGTATTATAATTCCTCTATTGGAAAATGATCTTATTAGTTTATAAAGGTCTATCATCTGTATGACTTCATCTGATGATACATTAAATACATCGTTATATGCACGCTGGTTATTCATTATAGAGATTAAAAAGGTTGTCAGATCATCAATATGGATCAATTGCCATTTCACATGGCCATCTCCAACCATTGGTAGAATGCCTATCTTTGAGAGTTTTAATGCCCTTGTGATAACATGTGGCTCATCAGGGCCGTACACAGCTGATGGTCTTATTATAGATATGTTAAGCCCTTTTTTTATGTATTCTTTAACTATCTTTTCAGCCTCTATCTTTGATACACCATAATCGTTGTAGGCTGCATAAGGCAGGTCTTCTTTTAATGGGTATGGACCATTATTCCCACTGATCACTGCAATAGAACTCAAATAGATCATCTTTTTTATGCTCATAGCCTGTGCTACCTGGCATACAGCAATGGTTCCGTGCACATTTGTATGCATCATTGCTTTTTTGCTTCCATTAACAACAGCAGCGCAATGATATACGAGATCGCAGTTATCAAAGACCTTTTTCAACAATGCTTTGTCGTGTATATCACCATAAAATTTTCTGATCCCTTTGGGTAGACCTGAAGCCTTTGAAGGAGAATGTATCAATCCTGATACTTCATGCCCCTGTTCTACAAGTTTTAATGCAAGTGCTTTTCCTATAAATCCTGTTATACCTGTAATAGCGATCTTCATTGGCTCATTAAAACCCTGAAAAGCATATTTTATGTACCCGAAAAATGCAATAGGAAAGTTTGCTCATTCGTTCAACCCTGCGATCCACCTAAGATACAAAGACTTTTTGTTG
>JBMFUY010000228.1:0-2543 GCA_049966275.1 bacterium | reverse complement strand
AGTGCACACCATTCCCGTTCGGGCTCTGGAGCCATGGAAAGAAGAATGATATACGTATCTTTCATCGCGTTCAATTGTGTTATGAAAGAAGGGATCACTATTTATATATCACTTACAGAAAAGGGCAAATTGGCAGTGGGAAAAATAAAAAAATTTGATAATTTAATGCAAAATTTGGCAAGACAAAATGATAACTGGGCAAATTATAAAAGAGATGAATCTCATTGGTGTAGCCCTGATAAAGCGAAATGGGGTATTAATGGAAGGCGTTCTTCCTGATTATGTTGATAAAGAAACATTTTCAGGAATGAAGGTAACGTTATTATGTTCCCAAAGGGACTCAGGGAGTTTTATGCAATAATTTCACCCACTGGAATAGATCCTAAAAAGGTCAAGGATGAATTCATTGAAAAACAGAAATAGGTTTTAACCCGAAATTTGCCAATGAAAACATTGTTTCAATAACCTGTCTTCTACAATACCTTTAATTTAAAAAAAGAGAAATATTTATTATATAGGAGTAAATAATTAATGGCGGAGGCAGGAAATATGATTGAAGAACCAAACCCCTCACCTGTACCATTACAACCAGCAAAAAAATCTAAAAAGAAACTATGGATTGGCATAGCTATCGCTATAGTGGTTGTAGCAGTTGTAGTAAGCATAGTAGCAGTTTCAATGACCGTATCGTATTATTCTGTGCCACCGCCACAATATACCCCTCATTTTGGCTTTATAACCCAAAGCACAGCAGAACAGATTACAGGGATTAATATAACACAGTCTCAAACCATATCAACAACCCCTGAGGAAAGCAATGCTATCAAGGCTGAGGTTACATTTTACAACAACACGTCAGGCAAAAGTATATTAATAATGGTCGCTCAGTTCTCAAACACTGCATCAGCTGATAGCTTCTTTAACAGCGAGATGAAAATATTTAATTCAACACATACGACAATAATTAATGCCACCTATTATACATTCAATTATTCGTATACAACAGTATCGCTCATGTCTTCATTTGAAGGTCTGGCTATCGGGCATTGCCGTGATTTTGTATTTTTAATTTCAGATATTAACATCCCAATCTCAAACTTCAATGTTTTGATTCAAGCTCAGATCAATACAATGATATAACTGGGTTTAATTATTTTTATATTTCTCGTTTTTTTTATTATATATATAAATGTTTTTTATGCTATTTTTTCAATCGGGCTTAACCAAAAAAGATCTGCCTGAAAAACCTGTAATTGGGATGGGCATGGATTAGCAGGCCTACGGGGTCCGCGGGATCCTGCAGGACCGCCCGGAGCATGGGGCCATACCTCTTCACAAATTCTATTAGAACGAGCCGACGGTCAAATGTGGTAATGAGATGCCACTTCTGCCTCTTCTCCTGCTTTCCCGCCTGTGCTCCTGATAGGAGCGTCAGGCTACCAGAAGATGCAGACAAAACAACAGGAGCATAGGTGACGAGGCCGGAGTTCAGCAGGTTCGCCAGCCCGACCTGGTAACGCCTGCCTGATAAACCGTAGCCGAGCATTGCCTCGGATACCTTTGAGGCTACGAATTGCAGGTTCAGCGGACTGCTTTCAAATATTACCGAAAATAAGATAATATGATCACGCTCCGCCAGGCCTGAAAGAGTTCCAGAAATATCAAGATCGATGAATTTTTTTATCAGCGGTTCGATCGCTTCCCTGCCCCTCGGCCAACCAGCACCGGCAAGGTGCGGGAGAATCCTGATGCCGAGAGAAGCATCACTATGGTAGGCCCCAGCAATGATATTTACCACATCATAAATGGAATCCCTGCTGAACGAGATGAGGCCGAGACCCGCCCTGTTCACCATGATCTGGCTGAGCTCCGAAGAATCATAATTGTGCAGGGAGATCTTTTTCAGGAGTAAGGACGGGATATGAAATTTGCCCTTAAAAGCCACGATTCATTGTGTGAAAGAAAAACAAAAAATAAAGAGATAAGGTTTAAATTGATAAAATTTATTAAACTTTTATAGATAATAAAGGACGTTAAAATGAATAAAATTTTAGTGTATTTAGGAATAGGCCACATAATTGTGCTGGTAACGGTTCCTGTGACTTTTGTATTAGGAATAATAAATTTTTATTATTTCAGAAACTGGATATTGCCAAGAACGATAATCCCACTTATAGGAGTCATATTGGTTGTGATTGGCATTTTAATAATTATTTTTTCAGTAAATCAACTAATTGATGGATTCAACTATGGGAAATTGATTAAAAATGGTCTATATGCTTATATTAGAAATCCACTTTATTTTGGAGTTATATTTTTTATTATGCCAGGAATAGTTTTAACCTTTGGGTTCTTACTTCTAATTCCAGTTCCGTTTCTTACCTATGTCCTTTTTAAAGTACTTATAAAAAAGGAGGAAAGATATTTGGAAGAAAAGTTTGGGAATGAATATGTTGAGTATAAGAAAAGGGTTAATTCCTTAATTCCAAAGCTTAAAAAATAATTTTTATTAATTAAACTCAATACATTAATCGCTTAACTTC
>JBMFUY010000227.1:0-2546 GCA_049966275.1 bacterium | reverse complement strand
CAGGAATGACCGCAATGCAGGAAATAAGTGTTGGGCCTGCAGTAACGTACTCTGGCTCTATTCCAGCGTATGCAACATCATTCTCTCTTTCAATATATGGTACAGGCTTTGTAGCGGGTGCAACAATTTCTGCATTTTCAGCATCATCTACATCCTCAGCAAGTATAATTTTAATGTCAGCATCTAGAATAGTCTATGATGCATATACAACTGGCGGCACAGTCTCAAGTAATGGGCAGGTCACACTGACAATAACTGGTGTTGAGCAAAAAGCGGGAACGCCTGTTGGCTTATCCCCAGGTCCTTACTATGTTGAAATATTTTATTCAACGGGATCACCAGTTTTATCTCCAAATTTCCCGAACCCTGTATATGTGTCAGCACCGTACATGTTTCCAACATTAACTGTTTACGTTCCACCATCTTCAACCTCTGGATATCCGGGTGAGGGTATAGTTGTAACAGTTTCAGGATTTCCTGCAAACTCACAGGTATCCGTTACATTTGGATCTCAGGACATAACATTAATGACTGATGCAAACGGCTATGCAACAACAAAGAGTACTGTTCCATCTGTTCCACAAGGAACATATACAGTTCAGGCATATTCAAATGGTGTGGCAGCAGTCGCATCATTTACGGTAATATCTAATTATCAAATATTAACATCAAATGGGGCTGTACTGAATGGGCAGTACGCCGCTCAGGGATCTGTAATAACAATCAATGCAACAGGTCTATCAGCCTATCAGGCATTTGGACCAAACGACATATACGATACGGGCCTTGCAGCCTATTATGATTATCTCTCTGGAAAAGGATACGTTCCAGCACTTCCAACCGGAGTAACAGAACCTGGGTCAATAGCCTGGAACTATGTACTTGGACTTATATCGGTTAACGTTATAAACGGTTCATTTAATCCTCACACCTTAACATTCTATGCGAATGGTAATGGGCAATTAACAATATCCTACGGTCTTGCATATTTGGGTTCAACTGGTACGCCACGTTATATTTACATATTAACAACATCTGCATCTTATATGGCTGTGCATTCAGCATCAATTAAATTACCCAGCGGTGTATATTCCTATGCTCCAGGGTCGACCGTTTCACTGACAGTATCAAACTTAATACCCCCCGGGTCAACGGTCACGCCTGAGACATCGAAATACTTAGGCCCTTATCAGCTCACGCTCAATGGAATGGTTCTGACACTTTCGACAGGAAAGACAACATTTTCACCTGCATCAGGTGCATCTTCAGCAACGGTCGCATTTACATTACCTTCAAGCGTAACTAATGGTATGTATGTTCTTTCAGTTGTTGGAGCAACTGGAAAGGCTATTGGTTATGATTTTGAATTCATGGTTAGTACACCAGGAGCAGCAGGGTCAGCAAGCCCAACTATAGTAGTGAACCAATATGAAACATCAGTGATAAGCGGTACTGGTACATTGAGCAGCCCGTTCGAGGGTTATGCAGATCCTGGTAGTTGGTATTATGATGTTGTTTTTGATGGATATAACTTCCCTGCTGGGGCAGCTATAACTATAACCGTATATACAAGTGCCGGATATTCCACTTATGCTACAATAGCTGCTGATTCAAACGGTGCATTCAATACACAGAGGTCTTTAGGTTCCAATTGGTTTGAATTCCCAGATACACAGGGCAATGTGCCATATCTAATTCAGTTCACTTATACGATATCCCCAACAAGTACAAAAATATATACACCAACAAATGCACTGTGGTACTATGAGACAATACCCTATGTTTCTTTCTCTCAGGTAGGTACAATATCATCAACAGGATATGCTGGAACAGCAGCACCAGTAACAGATTATTACTCATGGTATCAATCAAATGCATTAGCAGGCTCAACAATAACATTCTATGCAGGTTCGCTTATGCCAGATACAGTTTACAATGTTTATTACGGATCATCAACAACAATAAACGTGTCCAATTATATTACCAGCTTTACAACAGACGAGTATGGAAATGCAACTGTACAATTAACAATTCCAGCCTGGTTATCATCAGGAACTTATTATCTTAACGTTGCACCTGCAACATCGACATCAACAACAGCATCATTGTACCTGACAGTTGAAGTAACACAGATGATCCCAGCATACGCGTTCCCAGGCGAGTACCTGCAGTTCTCATGGCCATGGCCAATTCAAGCTACAGGAACATATCCACATCCTGCTGGAACTTCTTCAACTACACCATATTCTAATTATAAGGAAACAACCAGTTATGGATTAACATATGTTACCGTTACATTAAATGGCACAGCTTATACAACATTCCCGGCAGCAGTTGGAGTTGGCACATCCTCTGTATATTTGAATGGGTCATTCCTTGCACCTAATGCAGCACCTGGCACATGGTGGTATGTAGGATTAACATGGACACAGGATGAATATATAAATCATCTTAACAATACAAATGTCCCAAATGGAACGGAAGTAATAGTTAATACTGGATCTCTTCCTTCTTCAGATGAAATGACATTGCAGCTTGTTTCTGGA
>JBMFUY010000226.1:0-2578 GCA_049966275.1 bacterium | reverse complement strand
AGCAAAAAGTCTTTGTATCTTAGGTGGATCGCAGGGTTGAACGAATGAGCAAACTTTCCTATTGCATTTTTCGGGTGGAACACCCCTTTATGAAAAGGGAATTAATACCTAGTCTGCTATGCATCCACCCTTTCTATCAAAAGGGGGGATTTTGAATTGCATTTTTCGGGTTAATAGACATTATTGTCGTATTGTCCAGAAATCATCTGCAAGTGTAGTGAGATATTGGTATGGCATTGTAAAGTAACCATCCATGCCCCAATCCTTGCCCCATGAATTCCGCACAAGAAACCTTTTTGCCCTATCATCATAACCCACTGCCATTACTGCATGCCCACCAAGCATCCTTTCGTTTTTCCCTGGCATGTTCACAATACCTGTTCTTGCTACCTCCTGCGTCTCAAAACTCTCATACACTGCAAACCCAAATACAAACGGAAAGCCCTCTGACAAACAAAATCTCATTTCATCAAGTGTAAGGATCCTGTGATAAGAAACAATTTTATGCTTTAAACCATCCTCGTATGCCTTTAAAGATGGCGCAACTGCGAACTTTCTGATGTTATAGGGCCATATTGTTTCATCACATGCACCATATTTTGCGCAAACCTTGATCCCGTCTCTCAACATTGCACCACTATCTTCTTTAACATGACCCTCGAGTGCTCGTTCATTGTAGTAAATAAAAAGCCTGCTTTTGTCTTCGAACGGTTTTTTTGTTAGATTTTCAAGGAATTCAATATTGCCTGCTATAGCATTGGCTGTACAGCTCCCAAGCTCACCCTGATCCTCAACAGGGGAACAGTATTTAATAAGATCAACCTTTGGTGGTAGCTTTTTGGGGATACGAATTATCTTTGCATACAGAAAATCCCTTTGATCCGGAACATCCGGTCTCCATCCATACTTTCTTTTAATCATAATATCTCCTTTTTATCATAAGCATAAAACGATTTTTTTATGTATTGTCAATAAGATTTATGCCTGCATGGCTATATGAAGAACGATACTTAAGTGGTACACTTTCTGTTTTCTTAATTATTAAAAAGGTAAGTTTGTTCGTACCTTATGCTCAATAGGTACTGCATACTTCCTTTTGTGCTCCTGCTTCCTCAAATACAAACCATATCCTGTGAAAACAAGTAAAAGCACAGTTACCTGGCCCCTGAAACGGTATGCAGCACCCATGTTAGTTATTGCAAGTGCATAGGCAACAGATAACACGCCAATCATAACAAGCACAGGCATCACATCAAATCTGCCCTCTTTTAATGAACGTATAATGCCTTTTATTGCATAATAGAAAAAGAAATACCATATAAGCCCTTCTGCTGTTGCAAGGTTATGCAATACGCTGCCTGTTATGTCCCATGGGAATGGTGCAAGAAAGAATACTGTCAATAATAATGGTAGATACATTAAGGCATTTATTGGATTCGCAACGTTTATATGCCCTAACATCTTTGATCCACCTGTATAAAATCCCTGTCTCGTTTGTTGCAGTGTTTCAAATACACTCTCTGCTCCCTTACCATACTTTGGGACATTTTTTTCTGCGTAAGAGGAAAACAATGTGGCAAATGCTATTGCAAATATAAAAACCACAACAGTGTTTCTGAGAAATGTCTCCTTTCGCATGGGAATAAATACAGAGGCAACAGCCATGAAAACAATAATTGTTAGATATCCTCTTACAAATCCAAGAAGTGCAATCAATACTAAAACCAGTACCACATTACTCACCCTGAGCCGCTCTTTAACCCTTAAAGTCAGATGGATAATGGATGTAATAAAAAACTGTGAATAAACATCCTTTAAAGGCATGGATGACCATAAAACAATGGATGGCAAGATAGTCACAACCATACCTGTGTAACGAGCTGATTGTTCATTGAATAGCCGCTTTGTTATAAAGTACGCATTCAATACAGTCATTGCACCAAGGAAGTTTACAAATAAAAAGAGCATTTCAGGTTTATAGCCAAAGATATAAAATATTGATGCTGCAATATAATGTATGCCTCCATATTCTCCATAAGCTGTAGTATCACCTGACCAGGATTCAGCAAGTATTCTACTGTTCCAAAGTGTTCCGGGTTCATCCGGTGCAAAATAGCCAGGAGGAAGCAGGGTATGGACAAGCAGGGAGACAAGCATCCTCAGAAACAGGGCAACAAGAAAGATGGAGATAAGGTAACCACGCTCCCTGTGATCAGGAACAAATGCCACAAGGATAAACCAGCCGATCAGGATATAGAATATCAGCATGATCAGGTATTCTATTGTTCCACTATAATTCGGGTTAAACAACGACCAGCCGATTACCACAGCCACTATAATGGATATAAGATATATAATCGTGTTTGAACGCATGTTTTATTTATTATCATTTTGTTAGATTAAAGCAAGAAAATTGGATTGGAGGATGGGGAAAGGGGGATTGTGGTGGCTCAAAAATCTATACCCGGTACTCTGGAATTCGGATGAGTGTGGGAGTTGCTAACCCCAAAAATGCAATAGGAAAGTTTGCTCATTCGTTCAACCCTGCGATCCACCTAAGATACAAAGACTTTTTGTT
>JBMFUY010000225.1:0-2602 GCA_049966275.1 bacterium | reverse complement strand
CGTTCGGGGTAACCATGCAGAGCATGGGTACCCCATCACTCATTACACAAACTTCCCTATTTCGCAAATGCATTTTTGGGTTAAGCATACAATAATCACAAGAATCTTGGCTAATGACAATAAAAAATTTCTATTTGCCATTGTTGAAAGGGGGCCTGATCAGAACGCCTGGATTGAGTATCCAGTCAGGATCAAGATTACTTTTAATTCCATGCAGAACAGACAAGAAAAGCTCTGGACATTGTTTTTCGAACCATGGCTGGTGATCCCTGCCAACTGCATGATGATGTGTTATTGGTCCATGGTTGGCAATGATAACATCTGATACAGCAGACTTTATTGTATCCCATTGAGCTAATTCCTCACCACGCCTTCCAGGAGCAATAACTGTGTAGTAAATAACAGGTCCATCCGAATAAATATGCGTAAACCTCCACATTATAATACCGTTTCCGCATGTTTCTCTCATGGTAGTTTCTACTGTATTGATGATTTTTGTATGAAAGGTTTCCAGGTTGTCCCAGGTTGTAACTGTCTCAAACGTTTCCATTATTATACCACATCTGACAAGGATATTTCTGATATAAGGTGCACGGAGAAAATTTCTTTTCCATTGTTCGCTTGCTTCAGGCGCTGCTAACTCATCACCCTTTCTAATTGAAACATCTGAAACATTCCAGCTCCCGCCGCCTTCCTTACATATATCAAGTGCCCGTCTCAGTTTAGGTTCCTGATCATGGTCATGGGATTCAAAACCCAACAGAAGGACTGTATCTGTACCATTACCAATACCCATGCTAAAGGATTCCATAGCTGAAATAAGCCTTGCATTCGCAGGATTCAGCCCGGATTGGCTTATTCTACGTGTTACTTCAATAGCAGCTTTCTCATCCGAGAATCTTACAACAGCTGATGCCCTTATTGTAGGTATACTCTGAAGTCTCATGGTAGCTTCAGTTATGATTCCAAAAATGCCCTCTGATCCTATAAAGAAGCGGTTGGCATCAGGTCCATCCCCTGCACTGGGAATTTCTCTTGTCTCTATAATTCCCCTTGGTGTAATTAACCTTAGAGATTGAACAAACTCATCAATATGGGTATAGAGTGTAGCGAAATGCCCGCCAGCCCTTGTAGCTATCCATCCTCCAAGGGTAGAGAATTCAAAACTCTGTGGGAAATGACGTATTGTTAAGCCAAATGGTTTTAACCCTGCTTCAAGAGCAGGACCATATATTCCTGCCTGTATGCGTGCGGTTCTTGAGTTTTTATTTACCCTTATGATTTTATCAAAATTCTTCATGTCGCATGATATTGTTCCTTTATATTGAGCTTCCCTGGTCGGTTCAACACCCCCAACAACACTTGAACCACCACCGTATGGTATTAAAGCTACCTTCTTTTCATTACAGAAATTAATGAGTGCAATTATATCTTCCTCAGTAGAAGGATACGCAACATAATCTGGAGGATTATCAAACACCCTGTTTATTGCCCTGATCATATCTCTAAACGACTTTCCATAGGTGTGGTTAGCTCTGTCATATGTTTCATGTGTGCAAAAGGATTTTAAATCAGAAGGAAGTGAAAATCTTGGTGCGCGCAGTGAGAGTTCTTCTAATTTCGGAGGAGGGGTTTCTTCAAGTGAATCTAATCCAAATGCAAGCTGTACCATTCTTTTAAATCCTGAGATGTATGCTTCAGGAAGTATTTCATCTGATAATCCCCATCCCCAAAAATTTCGTAATCCGTGTTTCATTGAACCACCTTTATAAGGAAATATTTATATTGTGCTATACCCATTTATGTCAAGATATCCAGAATACAATAAAATGACTGATATACATTATTCGTGCAGTCCTACTTTTTATAGTATTTGTGTTGAGTAAACTTTCAATCAAAAATTGGATTGCATGTTGTTTAAAATAGAAGTAGATAAATATGCCGTCTGGGAAGATAAAAAGAAGATTTTATGAAACACTTGAAGATATTTAAGATAAAAACTACTGCCTCTGTAGTTATTAGAATCATCTTATGGCTTATATTAATAATAGGCGGTGCCTGGCTGTCTATTGCTTTAGACCTGCGTTATTTCAGAACAAGTTTTTACAATGTATATTTGCATATTATCTTTGCTTTAATAGGGCTTCTGCTTTTTAAGTTTTCTTTTCATGCAGCAGGTGTTGGCGGCAGAGAATTGGCAAAATACGGCAGGACAGAGGATTTGCCCAGGCTTGAAACTAATAGACTGGTTACCAGTGGCATTTATAGTTGTATGAGACATCCTATGTTTTTCGGCTTAATTTTGCTTCCGTTAGCCGTTGGTTTTTTATTAGGTTCAATTACCTTTATAATAATCATTGCACCTATAGAGATGATTTTTATAGCAGTAATGGTGCTTATCTTTGAAGAGATGGAATGCAAAAAAAAATTCGGAAACGATTATATTGAATATGCAATGAAAGTACCCATGATAAGCTTTAAAAAAGCATGTTTAAAGAGATTATTTATTAAATAAAAGTTACATTTCACTGCTGTCCAAAATAATCTAAACTCACAAATCTTACCCTTATAAAACAAGGATTTTGGACGGGTAAATCCACAT
>JBMFUY010000224.1:0-2649 GCA_049966275.1 bacterium | reverse complement strand
AAGAATACCTATATTTGACGCGGGGTTATCACTCATTACACAAACTTCCCTATTTCGCAAATGCATTTTTCGGGTATTTAGAATGCAAAATCCACAAGGGCTGTAAAAATATTTTCTTTTAAGGGATTTGTTTTGCCTGTTTCTTTATATGTATACTCTCCATGAAGTGCTACATTAAAGGCTGTCCAATTACCCAGATAATACCTGATAAGTGCAGAATACGCGTTTATAGCCCTTGAATCATCATACGATGGAGGTATGACAAAATTGTAGAGTAAGGAGGCAATCAGTCTATTATTGGCAAGTGTTGCCCAATCAAGCTCTGTAAATCCTCCTGAATAAGTGTAATCCTTTGAAGGATCCAGGGTGTTAAGAGCCTTATCATCCACACCAACCATGTACAACATCTCAAGATTTAAGGTAGACCAGTTCAAACTAACATCCCCGCCTAATCTATAGAATGGTTTGTTACCACTGCCATTGGTTTCACCAGTAGGTGCTACTACAGTGCCTGGCAGAACAGTGGGCTGCCATCCATAATATCCAAATACACCAATGCGTTGTCCTGCACTTTGCCCATCACCTTTACCAAAGGTCTGGAAAAGGTTTATATACACATCTTTGAATGTGCTATTATCCGGATTCCCTCCTGTTCCATTAACGACTCCTGCAGCATACTTAAAACCAGTTTTAAAATGTCCTGACGCCTCTATACCAATCTGATTATCCGCAAACACAAAACCATTGGATGGAGAAGTGAAAGTATAAACCTCGTATGGTTCCATGATATAAAAAGAACGATGTGAACTAAACGCCTGGTAAGCAGGTTCAAACCTTCCTATCCTGATGTTAAATGCATCCTGCACAATATTACTGAATATAATATTTGCAGACTCCAATGAGCCAAGTTGAGAGGGATTGTTACCATTATTTGGACCGGTATAATCTGCTGATGGCTCGTCTATCCTTGGTGTATAAATGAGTAAAAACGATATGTTTTTATGCAACACACCTGCAGAGAGTAGATCGAGCCCATAAACATTAAATCCAGCCGTAGTCCCCTGTTGCGTACCATAAATCGTCATACCTGTTGTAGTTCTTAATGAGATGGGCGGAGCTATCTCGAAAACATTCTTTTCAAATCCTTCCTGACCAGGAATCTGATACCCATTGTCACGAAATCTCTGCCCAAAATCATTAAGTTTTGGATAAGCTGTATGGCACATTGTACAGGTAAAGCCATATTTTCTGGCAAAGGCAGGTATTGCCAGAGCATTATCAGAGACCATGAGCGATAACATAAAAACCATTACTATAACAATGTATAATTTCTTCATCTTTTATCCTCCTTTGTTATTTTGGTAGCTCTGAGACAGGTATTGGTTTGACATTACTTACTTCAGGATTTGTACTTGTTAAAGCTCTTGCCATAAATGCTATCAAAGCCCTTTTTTCTTCAGCAGTTAATCCCAATGGCACGATCAATGGATCAAGGTTTGGATCATCTCCACCACCCCTGTTGTAAAAATCAACTACCTGTTCTAAAGTCATCTCTGAGCCATCATGCATGTATGGTGGACGCAGTGCTACATCTCTGATGGTTGGTGTTTTAAAAGCTCGCATGTCTTTGGGATCTCCGGTTACAGCGTATCTTCCATTGTCAATCTTTAATGGACCTGTCTGTGCAGTACCAAGATTATGGAACCTACCATCACTGAAGTATCCACCCCAGTGGCACGCAGTACAATGCCCTTTGCCATTAAAGATCGCCATGCCTTCTTTTTCAAGTGGAGTTAATGCATTCCTATCTCCTTTTATATAACGATCAAAAGGTGAATCTGTTGTAACCACAGTGCGTTCGAACGAAGCAATAGCGTCTACAACCTGATCTATTGTAATGGGGGTTGCCCCAAATACATCTTTGAACTCTTTAACATAGCCTGGTATGGAATTGAGTGTTTTTACCACATTATCAAGTGTATTCCCCATTTCAACAGGGTTCTGAATAGGACCCTGCGCCTGTTCTTCAAGACTTGCTGCTCTGCCATCCCAGAATTGGAGGTGGTTGTAAGCTGCATTTGAAACAGGAGGTGCTCTACGTGGTCCTACTTGTCCACGAATACCAACACTTGTTGGACCAGCATCAGACCAGCCCATAAAAGGGTTATGGCAGGTGGCACAGCTCACTGTATTGTCTTTTGATAGACGCGTATCAAAGTAGAGCTGTTTACCAAGTAATATCTTCATGGATGTTTGCGGATTGTTTACTGGAACAGGAACAGGAGGTAGGTTCCCAATTCTCTGTGGTCCTAAAGATTGAACACTAACAAGGGTTATTGGTTCACCTGCATTTTCTGATGCATAAACATAAGATGTAACAATGAATAGGCTAAACCACACAAAAAATACGGTTGCAATCCTTTTCATAAAAAAACCTCCCTTTTTTGAAATAATTATAAATAATCAAAAATAAAAATGCAATACTTTTTTAACTTATCAAAAAATAGAATAAAGATTTTAAATTCACGGAATAAACAATGGTATTTCCTGACAGTCTGCACCTTATGACCATTTAACCCGAAAAATGCGTTTGCGAAATAGGGAAGTTTGTGTAATGAGTGATGGGGTACCCACCCGAAGGGAAGGGTC
>JBMFUY010000223.1:0-2658 GCA_049966275.1 bacterium | reverse complement strand
AAAAAGTCTTTGTATCTTAGGTGGATCGCAGGGTTGAACGAATGAGCAAACTTCCCTATTGCATTTTTTGGGTTAAAGCAGGATCCTCACGCATTATTAAAGATCTCTTTATTTTAAGCTCACGTTCCCGGGGTTGGTGAAGTTTATTGTTTCCTTTATAGTGTATACACTGTTGGCTATCTGCTCATGATAAAGCCTTATTATAAGCTCTGCAACCAGGCCTATTAAAACAAGTTCAAAACCTATTAAAAATAGAAATACCGCGAGTAGCAACAACGGGTTCTTATGGGCAAAGATATGAAGGTAAAATTTTTCATAGAGTACATATATACCCACCAGAACACCTGTAAACATGAACAACATACCACTACCACCAAACAGGTGTATGGGCCTTGTAGAAAAATCCCCTAAAAACTTTACAGTGATCAGATCAAGCACTACCTTTATGGTTCTTATAAATCCATAGTGCGACCTTCCATAAAGCCTCGGCCTATGATGTGTTTTTATCTCTGTAATGCTTGCACCTGTCCATGCAGCATAAACAGGGATAAATCTATGCATTTCACCATACAGTCTGATACCTTTTATGACATCTGATTTATATGCTTTGAGTGTGCAACCAAAATCGTGCAATTTTACTCCGGTCACAATACTTATAATGTAGTTGGCAACAACAGATGGTAATATCCTCCTTAAGAAACTATCCTTCCTTGGCTTCCGCCATCCACTAACAACCTCGTATCCTTCTTCTATCTTTGATACCAATGCTGGTATGTCATGTGGATCATTTTGAAGGTCTGCATCCATTGTGATAATTATCTTACCGTCTGCGCGTTCAATACCAGCGGATATAGCAGGTGTCTGACCATAATTCCTTTTGAAGCTAATCACCTTTACAGTTTTGTCCTTTGATGCAATCCCTCTAAGCTTATCCATGCTACCATCCACGCTGCCATCGTTTACAAAGATAATTTCAGCCTCATAATTATGGGTAGAGATAACCTCTTTTAATTCAGTGTACAGCTGATCTATAGAGTTAACCTCGTTAAACACAGGTATCACAATAGAGATATAAATACTCATATCCATTCAATATCAAAAATATTAAAAAAGTGAAGTAAAAACCTGAGTTGTTTATTTTTAAATAAGCTACACACAAAGTTTGTTGAAATTTTACTGTCACATAATTATCTTTTGCTATAATATTTATGGAAGATATAAAGAAAGAGGTACTTCTGGATATTTTTTTATCTATCTTTTTTTTGATCTATACACTGGTACATCTGTATGTATTCTTAAAGATAAGGGCTGCATTTAATCCTGGCTTTTATCCAGCTCTTTTTCTTGCAATATTTATGGTTATTATGATTTTCTCCCCCCTGATTGTCTATTATGCGGAAAAACATCAACATGAATTCCTTGCAAAGGGCGTATCCTATATCGGATATTCCTGGATGGGAGTATTATTTTTATTTGTCTGTATTTCTTTAATAATAGACCTGTATCACTCTGTTTTATATCTAACATCGTTTTTAACAAGACAAAACCTTTCTTATCTTATACCAGATGCAAAAACTTCTTTTTACATCCCGCTTTTTATATCCATAGCATTGGCATCCTATGGATACCTTGAGGCTAAACATATCCATATAGAAAAGATCACATTGAACACCACTAAATTACCTGAATCCATTAATAAACTGCGTATAGTACAGATCTCGGATGTACATATTGGCTTGATCGTGAGGGAAAAAAGATTGAAGCATATCATCGAAATAGTGAAACAGGTGAATCCTGATATAATTGTATCTACAGGGGATCTTTTAGACGGTCAGAGCAACAATCTATCAGAACTTGCTGATATGCTTACAGAACTTAAACCAGCATATGGAAAATTTGCAATAACCGGAAATCATGAATTTTATACAGGGATTAAGCATGCTGTAGCATTTACAAAACAGGCTGGTTTTGTTGTGCTGAGAAATGAGGGGATCAGTGTAAATAACATAATAAATATCGTTGGTATTGATGATCCAGCATGCAAGCCTTCAGGCGAATGCGTTGAAGCATCTGAAGAAGGGCTACTTTCAAAATTTTCCAACGGTAAATTTACTCTCTTTCTCAAACATAGGCCCATAGTAAATAAAGGCAGTATTGGACTCTTTGATCTTCAACTTTCCGGTCACACACACAGAGGACAGATTTTTCCTTTTAACTTCGTTACAAGGTTATCTTACATTACAGATGCAGGGTTTTTAAAACTTGGTAACAATTCAACTCTTTATGTTAACAGAGGTGCTGGAACATGGGGACCACCCATTCGTGTTTTCTCACCTCCTGAAATAACGATCATAGAACTGAAAAATTCCTATCAAAAATAAGCTGTGTATTCTAACCTCAGGCATAGTGCCATACAACCTCCTGAACAATTGTAAAAATAAAGTTTGCTTTTTCTGGATTTCAGATAGATTCAAAACATACCCTGCAGATTTGAATGACGAAAAACGATTACCCTGTGATTCTCAATTCCTCGTAATGACAACCCAGATCTTATGAAAAATATCTTTATTGCAATTGTTTGGTTAACCCGAAAAATGCATTTGCGAAATAGGGAAGTTTGTGTAATGAGTGATGGGGTACCCACCCGAAGGGAAGGGT
>JBMFUY010000222.1:0-2664 GCA_049966275.1 bacterium | reverse complement strand
TGGATCGCACGACCCATGCTCTGCATGGGTACCCCGAACGAATGAGCAAACTTTCCTATTGCATTTTTCGGGTTAACTTACATTATTGTTTTGTCAGAACATGGCAGGCTGTCCGATAATTACAGACCGTCAGTGCAACACGCGAAACAATCCCTCAGTTCGCGGGTAGATTGCTTCGTCATTTTTAACTTCTCGCTATGACATTGTCGGACAATCTCAGGGAAGAAAAGAATACAGAGAATACCTGTTTACTTATATCATTCAATCCCATGATATATTTTCTTGTATCCTCAAGTATTTTATTAATATCTATACTCTGCTTTAAACCGTCCAATTCTGATTTATAAGTACTGAGCCATGACTTTATATCAGTCTCCCTTACCTCAATATGAAACTGCAGTCCGTATACATTGTTTATCCTGAAAGCCTGATTAGTGTAAAGCTGTGAGCTTGCAAGTAGAATAGCACCTTCTGGCAGATCAAAGGTATCCCCATGCCATTGAAACACCTTTATAGTGTTATCCGTTTTTCTGGCATCGTTGTATACTGAAGAAAAAATAATATCATTGGATGCATCTTTTGTAAAATGAATATCATACCATCCAATTTCTTTGGTATTTCCTTTATAAACCCTTCCACCAAGTGCCTGAGCTATTAATTGAGAACCCAGACATATCCCAAGTACTGGTAATCTGGTTTTGTATGCCTTTTCTATCAGAGATAGCTCATGTTTTATAAAAGGATATTTGTCCTGTTCATAAACGCCCATTGGTCCGCCAAGTACTATAAAAGCACTATAATTTGATGTATCTGAAGGGATTTCGTCATGCCAGGTGTTAATATATTGATAAGAGAGCCCTTTAGATTTTAATACATCTTCTATTGTACCAAGTCCCTCAACACCAATATGCCTTATAACACCAACCAATTTCTTCATAATACTACAAAGTAGGGTAGGGTGGTTTTGTAAACCACCCTTAAACTCAATGATTAAGCATCAAAGTATAAATTGAATTCTAAAGGAACAGGTCTAAGTTTAACAGGGTTGACCTCTGCTTTCATCTTGTAATCAATCCATGTTTCAATTACATCCTGAGTAAATACATCGCCCTTTAAAAGGAATTCGTGGTCCCGCTTTAATGCATTAAGTGCATCTTCAAGACTTCCGGGTGTGCTTGGTACGTTTTTTAATTCCTCTGGTGAAAGCCCATATATGTCTTTATCAAGGGGTTCTCCTGGTTTTATCTTATTCTGAATACCATCAAGCCCTGCCATAAGCATGGCTGAAAATGCAAGATAGCTGTTTGATGCTGGATCCGGGAATCTTACCTCTATTCTTTTTGATTTTGGAGATGGAGAATACATAGGTATCCTTATAGCAGCAGATCTGTTTCTACTTGAATAAGCAAGGTTTACAGGTGCTTCAAAACCTGGTACAAGTCTTCTATAGGAATTTGTTGTCGGATTTGTAAAGGCACATATAGCTGGAGCATGTTTTAATATACCACCAATATAGTACATTGCTAACTCACTCATTCCCCCATATCCATTACCAGCAAATAATGGTTTGCCTCCTTTCCATATACTTTGATGTGTATGCATACCAGAACCATTATCTCCAAACAAAGGCTTTGGCATGAACGTGGCTGTTTTACCATGTTTTTTGGCAACGTTCTTAACAATATGCTTATACCACATAACCTTATCTCCCATGTTCAAAAGGGAATCAAACACCATATCTATTTCAGCCTGACCGCCTGTTGCAACCTCATGATGGTGTTTTTCTATCTTCAAGCCCACACTCTCCATAACTGTAACTATTTCACTCCGTAGGTCTGTTTGTGAGTCTGTCGGTGATACAGGAAAATATCCTTCTTTGTAGCGAGGTTTGTAACCGAGATTTGGATTTTCTATTCTCCCGGTGTTCCATTGTCCTTCAACAGAATCTATAAAATAGTAGCCAGCATTTACAGTCTGATCGTACCTGATGTCATCAAATATGAAGAATTCTAATTCTGGTCCAAAATAGGCAACATCACCTATGCCCGTAGATCTTAAGTAATTTTCCGCCTTCTTTGCAATATTCCTGGGATCTCTTGTGTAGTATTCCTTTGTTATAGGATCCTGTACATTACAGATAATACTCAATGTTGGTTCCTGTATGAAAGGATCAATCACTGCTGTTGATGCGTCGGGTATAACAAGCATGTCGCTCGCGTGTATGGGCTGCCATCCCCTTATACTGCTGCCATCAAAACCAAGCCCTTCTTCAAAAACCTCTTCTTTAAGTTCGTGAACCGGAACAGTAAAATGCTGCCAGGTCCCAACAAAATCTAAAAATTTCAGGTCCACATAGCTTATCTTTTTTTCTTCTATAAACTTTAATACGTCTTTGGGTGTCATATTACCTCCTATTTTTTGAATAAAATAATGCACATAGCATGCCATTGTGATATACAAAAGGCAAGGAATTGTAGTATAACATTTTTGTATATTCTTTATTACAAAACAGTATGTTTGTGACAAAAATGTCATGGCGAGTCAAAGGTAAAGAATTCGCTTCTGTGAGATTCTTCACTCCGCTTTGTTCAGAATGACACCTCACAAATTCCCCTTTGGCAAAAGGGGTGGATGCGAAGCAGACGGGGTATTCTAACTCCCCTA
>JBMFUY010000221.1:0-2695 GCA_049966275.1 bacterium | reverse complement strand
CCTTCCCTTCGGGTGGGTACCCCATCACTCATTACACAAACTTCCCTATTTCGCAAATGCATTTTTCGGGTTAATAAGCATAAAAAACCTTCTTTTGCTAATGCCCAGAATCTCCTGGATATATTTCCTTTCAATCTGTTTGTTTAGATACCGCCTAATAAAATCTATAACCTGTTCATCCGTAAATCTTTTGTGTATTTGAGTCATAATCTAAAGCCTCCTTTTTGGTTTTAGACTATAACTCTTATGTGTGCACTTTTAAATTTTAAATCCTGCAAAAAGTGTGCACTTTTCAAGTTTAAATGACACACAACCTAAAAAAGACTTGACACCATAAAAAAGTAGTTATATTGCATAATCACTTTTTAGTGTCAGGGAATCCGGTGAAAAGCCGGAGCGGCCCCGCCACTGTAAGGGCGAGCAGTCCAGGCAGTCACTGTTCTGCAAAACGCAGAATGGGAAGACATGGACAAAGCGATGACCCCAAGCCAGGAGACCTGCTAAAAAGAATTTTAAACCTCTCTTCGCGGGAGAGACGAGGCTGCAAATGTCAGGATACTTTTACAGACCCGTCCTTAAGAGAGCAGGCTTATTTTTATGTGCCTTTCTCTTTTTAGGACCAACATACGCAGTGGGTGCATCCTTAACGATGCAGGAGATTGTTGTTACAGGTGAACGGATCCCATCCCAATATGAGCTTACACCTTCGTCCATATCTGTGATAACATCAACCACCATTCAAAACAGTCCTACGCTATCGGATGCACTTTCGCATTCTTTGGACGTAGCTGTTCCTTCTTACGGCTGGATGGGTGCGCTTTCTGGCATATCTATACGAGGTGCAGACACATCCCAGTCAGAGATCATGCTTGATGGCATTCGGCTAAACAATGTCGAGCTGTCAGGATTTGATCTATCTACCTTTCCTCTGTCTGGCATCTCTTCTATAGAGATCGCACGCGGGGGCATGTCCAGCCTGTACGGTGAATCTGCAATGGGTGGGATTGTTAATATTATGCCTGATGTATTTCCAAAGAAAAATACCGTAGATGGAAGAGCCATGGCAGGCAGTTTTGAAAGCTATCATATCGATGCAACAGCAAAGATAAAATCAGGTGCATGGAGCGTACTTATCTCTCCAGGATATGAATCATCTAAGGGTGATTATCCCTATATTGATGATAACGGCATCTCACATACCAGGCAAAACAATGATTACACGGGTGAATGGCTACTTGCAGGGCTTGGATTCAGTAAAGATAGTAACAGGGCTTATTTTATAACGCATCTTTACAACAGTGATAAGGGCGTACCCGGTGCACTTGGCATGCCTTCGCCTCAGGCAAGGGAGTATGACAGCCATGGTATTTATATCATGAAGTACAGATACACGTCAGATGCTGTAACTGTGAAGGCTTTGTTAAGCCATGTAAATGAATATTCAAGATATTTTGACAATGTTTATGTGCTGGAATCCAATCCATCAAAATCAAACGACACGAATAATGAAGCAGGCGCAACACTTATACTGCATCACATCCCATACAACACACTCAGTATCAATGTAGATGGCTTATCCCAGCAGGCAGTATCATCAAATATTGGTACTCACATCAGGGATACTGGAAGTATCGGTTTAGAGGATATTGTAAAGCCATTGGAATGGTTTGCAATTGTAGGTGATACTGCATACCAATCCATATCGGATATTGGGGATGTATCTACTTATGGGATCGGTACTGCATTAAAGCCCATATCATGGATGGCAATCAAGATGCGTGTGTCAAATGCATTTCGGGCGCCTTCGCTCGATGACCTTTATTGGCCGAATGCTGCCGGTGCTATGGGCAATCCGAATTTGAAACCTGAAACCCAAACAGGCTATGAAGTCGGTTTACTTTTGTCTCCATTAACAAATACTACAATAGAGTTGAACGGGTTTTACGATAACTATAAAAATCTAATTCAATGGTTCCCCTCCACAAATAATATATGGACGCCACAAAATATTTCAGGTGCGATTATTAAAGGTATGGAGCTTTCAGTTAATACAGCTCCATTACGCTTGCTTACAATATCAGGGAATATGACCATACTCAACACAGTTAATCTTTCAAACAGTCAGCAGGGTGCTTATGGCAAGCAGCTGATATACAGGCCTGATGTTATTGCAAATGGTTCTGTAAAAATAGGAGAGGATAACAGGTACCTGTCTTTAGGTATGGGCTATACAGGAGAGAGGTACATAACACCTACGAACAGCCAATCTCTGGCAGGGTTTTACAATATTAATGCAATGCTGAGCTATGAAATAAAATGGTTTAGACCGTTTATAACCTTTACACAGTATTTTTCCAATACGTTCAATCCAATGACAAGCTATCAGTATATTTCAGGCTATCCATTACCAGGAAGGTATGTATGGGCAGGGGTAGAATGCAAGATTTAAAATTCAAAATTCAGCCACCTTCTCCTGTTAAATTAAGCAAAGAGTTCTTCTGCGTTATTCCTCTTGGGTTAAGAGGGATTAAGGGAGTTACGTTTTTTTTGCGTTTCATAACGCCCCGACCCAAGCCCTGCTTGTGTTCCCCGCCTTCTTATCTTAAGAGACCATCAGACAATTCCTTTTTATATCCCTCCCTTGACGGGAGGGATGAAAGGGAGGGTGATAGATTCATTAAATATCAATCACTTT
>JBMFUY010000220.1:0-2711 GCA_049966275.1 bacterium | reverse complement strand
AATACCTATATTTGACGCGGGGTTATCACTCATTACACAAACTTCCCTATTTTGCAAACGCATTTTTCGGGTTAAAAAGAATTTCAAAACATGGAGAACGAATAACAAATTTTTATCGCATTTTCTGTTGGTCAGAACAACATAAACGGCGACAATATTTGTGTTGTGGTGGGTAATTTTCTAATGTCGTAAGGTGACAATAGCAGACTATTTAAACTGGCTGCTTTGTTGAAGATTATTGCATCTTTAAATTCCCATCTCTGTACTAAAGTTCCCCTGTCATATAGTTCTACAGTACCAGGAAGCGTTGTGTTAATGGATGCATAGTTGTCTATAGAAACACCTGATTTTTCATCTTTTATTATCACTGATTTATTGCTTGCGAGATTGGCGTCGGTTAAATAGCTTTTAACAACAGCCAATGCATAATCATTTGCCGAACCTAACCTGTACATAATTGGAACTGTAAGCTCATTATCTATAAACAACTGATCATTATCATTCCCAATGATGTAAGCAGCTCTATTGTTTGCAAGTCCGTATGCAACCTGAGATTGATTTACACCCATTTCTTTAAACACCATTTGTGGATTATCAGATAGATATAATCTCATTAAGAGGACAAAGATGTTATTTCTGGCAAAGAGCTGAACAGGTGTAAGTATTCTTGTATTATTAACTATGACTGTTTTATTTGTGCCAATAGTTACAATACTCACGTGTGCCCTGGGAAAGATATAATCTTGTTTTATATAACCATTCGCCCTTATTATAACTGTGCATGGTACAGGCTTATCTATGTAATCCTTACCAAGGTTAAAAAAGGCATTACCCTTAAGCACAATGGTGTCTTCATTCCCAGTAGCTGTCAAAAGCTCTGCCATTTTGTATGCAGGTATAATAAACCCGGAAAAAAGAACAATGGCTGATATAGCTACAATTAACCTTTTCATCCTACATAGCCTTTTAAATAATTTATCAATTTGTCTTTTATTTCTGTTCTTTTCATTGCGTATGCAATGTTGGCGAGTAAAAATCCAAGTTTGTCTCCCCCATCATACCTATCACCTTCAAACTGATAACCGATCATGCCTTTTTGTTTTAATAGCTCCTTAAGTCCATCTGTAAGTTGAAGCTCCCCACCAGCACCAGCAGGTATATTTTCCAGTATGTCAAATATCTCAGGGGTTAATATATATCTGCCTATGATTGCAAGATTGGATGGTGCTTTATCCACAGGAGGCTTTTCCACAACATTGTTTAAGGTGTAAATCCTGTTTTCAGTTTTTCTCCCATCTATTATACCGTATCTTGAAACATCTTCTTTGGGAACCTCCTGCACTGCTATAACAGGCTCCTGATATCTATAATAAACATCAACCATCTGTAAGAGACACGGTCTGGGTGCATCTATTATATCATCCCCGAGAATTACCGCGAATGGCTCATCATCTATAAGATGCTTTGCCTGCAGTACTGCATGGCCTAATCCTAGAGGTTTTTTCTGTCTTATTGATACGATCTTTATCATGTTTGATAAGCCTTCTATCAGCCCGAGTAAGCCATTGTTACCCTTTTTCCTTAGTGTATCCTCAAGCTCATAGTTCACATCAAAATGATCTTCTATGGCTTCTTTACCATGATTAACGATCAGGATCACAAGTTCAATACCAGAAGCCTTTGCCTCCTCAACAATGTACTGAATCATGGGTTTATCCACTATTGGTAACAGCTCTTTTGGGACAGCCTTTGTTACCGGTAAAAATCGTGTTCCATACCCTGCTGCTGGTATTATGGCTTTTTTAACCTTTTTCATTTACTCATCCCCCATATTTGTTCAAGTTTATCTCTTATCAAACGCTTATCAAGCATATAATCTATCTTTACATGTTTTAATGATGCAAAGATTGAATCTTTTACCAATGGATATTCTCTTTCAAGCTCAGATATAATCTTCCTTATTTTCTGTCTGTTTGTCAACTCATGTCTCATTGACACAGGGCATTGTGGATCAATTAAAGGGGCATTAAGCTCTGATGCATACTCAAGGGCTGATTGAGCCTTAACATATATCAATGGTCTTATAACAGTAACCTTATAGTTATCAGATACACTTATGGCTGGCATAGCCTTTATCTGCCCATTAAAGAATATGTTTAACAGCAGTGTTTCTATAAGATCGTCCATATTATGACCAAGTGCGATCTTATTGCATCCAAGTTTTGGTGCAAGATTGTACAATAGCCCCCTTCTCAACCTTGAGCACATTGAACATAATAGTTTTTTTTGTTTGTTATTCTTAATAGCAATCTGGAGGATCTGTGTGTGCTCTATTCTATAATCATACCCATGTTGTTTAAGGTATGCTTCTACAAAATCGCTTTTCATACCCGGAGCACCTGTATCTATATGAACTGCCACAATACTATACTTTATTGGTGCTTTGTGCCTTAAAATCTCAAGGGCATCAAGCAAGGTATAGCTATCTTTCCCACCTGATACTGCCACGAGGATCCTATCACCATCCTTTATAAGGTTAAAATCACCTATTGCTTTCCCTACAAGCCTTATAACGTTAAATTTATTATCTGCCATAACTTATATACTATCACGGAACATTAAAAAGTAAACTTCGTTTAACCCGAAAAATGCATTTGCGAAATAGGGAAGTTTGTGTAATGAGTGATAACCCCGCGTCAAATATGGGTATT
>JBMFUY010000219.1:0-2721 GCA_049966275.1 bacterium | reverse complement strand
ATGGATAGCTTAATCAAACGTGTGTTCCACACACACACACACACACACACACAGTTTGGTGTGTGGTTTCAGGGGTAGTTGTTAGCGTATTGTTGTTCAGTCAAGTAGTATTGGCGGATGGTCCAACGTCATCACAGCTTTCTTATTTCAATATGTATAAGTCTTTGTATGGTAGTTCATGGAATATGGTATGGAACAATGATAATAGTATACCTCTTGCATTCTACGGTGGACATTTCAAATCAGAGAATCTAAAAGCATCCAGTAATTTGCTTAATGCTATGAAATTTACCAACATCGGACATGGTAATCTACTTCCAATTGTGATGCTATCCTCGTGTGAGCCATTGCCATCGCCAGTGCTTCCAACACTACCTTTACCCTTACCTCAAAGTAAACTGATTCTAAACTCCTTTAGTTCTGCTCATAGTTATATCTCTGAACACAATACCGACACGATGGGTTTTAATATATCTGCCTCTGTAAAACCGGTAGCAGGTCTTGAACCCTCTCAGACACCACCTCAGCCCAACAACCATAAAGGCTTTTATTTAAGATGGACAATTACTATTACAGGCATTAATGGTATTGTAAATGTGTTAAAAGGGGATACACCCATAATTTTAATGAATACCATTATGCAGGGTGCGGACGAATTTGTCCCTGTAGAAATAAAGATTCCATGGAACGGGATAGACAGTAAAGGTAATATCCTACCTGATGGGCAGTACTTTTATAAACTTGATATTCAGTTTATAAGGATAGCCCACCTTGGTAATGGCAATACAGTTACAAAGTTTATAGATGAACTATCTTCAGGTACTGGCAGCTTTATTATAGATAACACGCCGCCTGACATAAGCATTTCCACACCTGTAAATAACACAGTGTTGGATAGTGCCTCGGTTATCTTTGCGGTTACTTACAGTGATTGTGGTGCAGGAATAGATACATCAAGCTTTTCTGCAATTTTGAATCAGGCCCAAATAACAAGCCATTTTAACATCAACAATAATATGGCTGGTTGGCAAACAACACTTAACAATGATGTTTACACATTTATTGTAAATATAAAAGACAAAGCAGGGAATTCTACTGGAGCGAAAGCTCATTTTACAGTGTTAGCAGGTAGTGCAATAAATCAGTACACTATGATCGGCAAGGGCGAAGATATTCGCCAAGGTCTTGCTGCCATGCTTGCAGCAGAAGACAACAAACAACTTAATTACCTTGGTTTTGAAGATAACTATTACAACATCCTTGCTTCATTTGCATGGAATGGTATAAGAATACCCGGTTATACGGTGAATGGTCAACAAACAAATGCAAACTCCATAGTCATTGCAGGCAAATTAACTACTCCACCGTTTAGTGGTAATCTTTCATCAGCAGTTCAACCGTTACTCTCTATAAATTATCAGACAAGTTCCGATTTTCCAGATGAACAAGTATCTTTTGATACCTTAAACCATTTCAATACGGCTTGGAGAGATGAGTAATCTTGCTGTGTCACAGAATCCATTATCATTTCCAAAGCTTTATTACAGGCTGATGACACAGGATATCAGTGGGAACTGGATCTCGTCAGCAACCAGAGGGGAGCAATGGATGTTGATATGGTCACCCAACCCTACCAATGGTGGATGCACAATAGCATCTGATAAGGACAATAGCTGGTTAATAGAAACAATATTTTTATTGCTGGCAGTTACTATCCTTTTGGAGGTAGCAAAATATGCGAAGTAATATTAAGCACAGTTTTTTATGGGTATTTATATATTTAATTATGGCTATCTGGATGACTGGATGTCCTGCATCCAGTCATCTTAATGAAGGGCCTCGTTACTGTGGACCGCATTCAATCGTTTTTTCCAGTACTGGTACTGCCTATTTGCTCGGTTGGAATCAAATTTTAGCAATCGATCCGCAGGGAAATTTAATTTATAGTAAACAGGGACACAGTACTTACGGCACGTTTTCGGATATGTTAGATATCTCTGATAATGGTCATATATGGGAAGTCTCTAGTGGTGTGGGGGGCATTCCTACTATTTTGATATCTACCTCAGAAGGTAATTTTGTAACACAAATAGCTACAGATTTTTTAACCTCTGTAAAGGTTTCACCCTCTACGGATATAGGTTGGGTCGGTGGATTAAGTAGCACCAGTAATACCATACTGGAGGCTTTGAATGTAAGCGGCCAGACTTTAACATCCTTTACATTGCCTGAAAATCTTACATCGTATAGAGGATGGATTTTTAACGCGGTAAAGCTCGCTATCTCGCGTGTGGATAGTACTGTATGGGCATGGTCACGTGGATATTTGTCAGGATACTTATTTACAGGACCTGTATACGGACCTTATCCAATAAACCTTTTTGAGCCTCCCGCCGGGTGTTTAAATTGTGCTACAAACGAAAAATGGATAATCGTGGATCCGATCACCAATGCTATATGGATGGGGACCCCTGCTACAACAACAATACTTGCGTTGTCTAAGGATGGCACTATTCAATTTCAAAAGGATCTTGATATCTATGTATCCACAATGGCTGTATCTCCCAAAACAGGGAATGTATGGATCGGAAGCAAGAACAAGATAGAGATGCTTGATCCCTATGGCAATGTAATTAAGCAATTAACTTTTAAGAATCTGAGATGCATTACCTATATAGCAATATCACCATTGGATAACACGGTATGGGTGGGCAATGAAAC
>JBMFUY010000218.1:0-2751 GCA_049966275.1 bacterium | reverse complement strand
AAAAAGTCTTTGTATCTTAGATGGATCGTGGGGTTGAACGAATGAGCAAACTTTCCTATTGCATTTTTCGGGTTAACAAGGCTAAATAAATGAAGGATTTTCTCACTGTCACAAAAAAACAACTATGTGATAGGGGATACCCTATCACATAGTTTGCCATAGTTTGTTTCCTCATTTTGTTAGCTTAACCAGAACATGCCAATCCCGTAGATCTTCCAATACATGATTGTTAGGGATAGTACTATCCATACATGCTGACGTAGGACTATCAGGAGCTAATTTACCATATCTGTCCAGAACAAGTAAAAGGGTATTGGCATCCTGCTGAGTAACACTTATATTCATAACAAAGTTGAGTGCACATGTGTAACTGTTATTAGTTTTTGGATCCCAAATAGAGTTTATATACCAGTCATGGGCTACCATGGAGCCTGATGTGTTGGATGTATAAACAAATTGTTCAAATATGTGCCTTGAAGCAGGAGTGTGATGAAACTTAACCCATGGAGTGTCATTATCGTTGTTAAGAGCTGTAGATGGAATATATTGCATGTTGGTTTGCGTCCACATATAATCCCTTTCCTCTATACAGTATTGAGCAGTAGATTTTAATTTCCAGTAGCTATTGGCAAAACACTGTTGCTGACATTGTCCATCTGTAAACGGATGAAAGATATTACCATCGGAATACCCCCAATTAGCAGTGTTTGTAATCTGTGAACAGGTTAATGTTATAGGCGCGCCACATTGCCCCCATTCATTTGTAGTTTGATTGTCCATGCCTACCTGCCAGATATTATCATAGTCATATGTAAATGGCCCATCCGGTGTATCAAGTGTTACTGTACTGCCTGTAATCGGACCTGGAACCACCTTTGTACCAGACACATCACCCAATCCTTCCACGCTGCCACATTTATCAAAGTTTGCTTTTGACTCCCATACGGACAAACCATAAACTTTCTTATTACCCGGGGACATGACACCACTTATACGATGCAAATAGACAGAAGAAGGCATTTCCTTTGGACAACTATATACAGGGTCGTTGGGTGGTGAAATACAACTGAATTTCCATTCCCCGGTAGGATCAAATGGATTGTCTATAGAACCTGAAACACCGGGTTTGCCACTGAGATCTACAACTGCAAGCCCCTTTGCTGTATCTACAACAATCGTTCCCACATCAACATTGTCCGTCAGCATAATGCTACCTGCATATGTGTCTGCGCTTTCACTTAGTCCTGCAAATAGCAGGTCAGCCACATGCTTATCAGATGGATCCAGAACAAAACATCCAAATGGGGTATACGACTTGATCTTCAAGGAAAATCTACCAGATGAATCCGCGCTGCCTTTTGCTGCAACAGGATTATCTTCAAATGTTACGCAGTAAAGCTTATAGTTAACCAGGGCATCCAATAAACCAAATGCATAGCTTGCTATACCTATGGGGGTCCCTGACTGCATCACGCCTGATAGTGTAACTTCTTGCCCTGGCTGTACCTGCTGTTTTGTAGTGGACTGGCATCCAGCAAGTATCACCCCTGTTAAAAGCAACATTAACCCCAAAAATGCAACAGTTAATACTTTTCTTTTTATCATAAATTTTTACCTCCTTTTTTGATTAAATAGTTTTTAAACGAGATACTTTACCTCTCTCCGTATGACAAAGTAGTTGAAAAGCCTCCTTTATAAATGAAAGGTTTAAATGACTAAAGGAGGTGGATGAAAGATGGATTTGATAGGATATTGTGGCTTAAAAAGAACCACTGCTTTACAATACATGCATTCAGTGTGAATGTTAAAAAATGTTATATTAGGTATGATGGCAGTATCATCAGGGGTATCGTCAGGAACGTTAGTTCTGCTTTTGAAATGGGATTGAAAAGATGATATTGAATTTAACTCCTCTACCCGGGCAGAGTCTGTGTACCCCTGCTCTCTTAATCCAACTGATTTATGTACACAAATAATACTGGACACGAGATGGTTTAACTCCCATCTTAGCAGGCTGTCCGACGATACACAAAATTGCCTCTCCCCCTTGACATGGGAGAAAGAAAGAGGGTGAAAGTTATTGATATTTAATGAATCTATCACACTCTCTTTCATCACTCCCGTCAAGGGAGGGATATAAAAAGCAATTGTGGGACAGCCTGTTAAGATAAGATGGGGCTGGGGCGTTATGAAATTTATATGCACAGTGGCATACCCTATAGATGGCATTGCAATCAATACCACCATATAAAAGAATGTGAGATATCCTCTATTCACAGCACACACATTGTTCCCAGTTTTCCCTCATGCATATGGCTTCCCATTCATATTGGTAAGCATATAGGATCAGGCATTTTTGTCAAGGGTGTTTTCTTATAAAGCACAAAGTGTTCTGTTTCCTATTTTTACTATGGACTATCGACCATGGACTATGGGCGCTGTTCCTTCGAACAACGCAATTCCATTCAAACATCTTATACCCCCTCAAAAAAATCATGCACCTCAGAGACGGTAAGGTAAACATTGTACCATACTATGATGGAAAATATAGTAAAGTATAATAGCAGATACATTCAATGATGCACAACCACGTTATTTTAACTGTCTGGTATCTTGTTGCCTTTGGTACTGTCCTGTAAATATCAACCCTCTAAACACAGGTTTGGGAAGTTAATTGTTAACCCGAAAAATGCAATAGGAAAGTTTGCTCATTCGTTCAACCCTGCGATCCACCTAAGATACAAAGACTTT
>JBMFUY010000217.1:0-2771 GCA_049966275.1 bacterium | reverse complement strand
GCCCTGAAAACATGGCAGTCCCTCCCGAAGAAATTGCAAGAAGAGTTGAATGGGCGCTTAAAGAAGTAAACCTATGGGAACAAAGGAAATCACCAACTTTTCTGCTCTCAGGAGGCCAAAAACAAAGGCTCGTTATAGCAGGTGCGCTTGCAATGAGGCCTAAGCTTCTTATTTTAGATGAACCCACTAGCATGCTCGATTCGCTGGGCACAGAAGAAGTTTTCAACACTCTAAGAAGGCTGAGAGACGAATACGGGATAACGATAATAATGGCAGAGCACAAAGTAGAAAGGGTTCTCGGTTTAGTTGACAGGCTTGTCCTCATTCATAATAAGAAAATAGCAATAGATGCCCCAATAAGGGAGGCGCTTATGCGTAACATTGAATCGTACGGCATTGAAGAACCTCAGATAGCAGCTATACATAAGATGGTGAACCCTACAGCTAAGATAGCGCCTTTAAACGTTGATGAATTTATAGATATGAACAAGTCAGTCGTTGAAGGGCTTTTGGACAAAAATCTTCCGTTTATCGACCCAGATACGTTGCTTTCAAACGAAACAGAAAACGTGATAGAATTTAACGATGTATGGTTCAAGTATGAGAGAAGCAAAGAGTTCACGTTAAAGGGAATAAACTTCACCGTCAAAAAAGGAGAAATTGCATCTATAATGGGACCTAACGGTTCTGGTAAAACTACAGCATTAAGAATTATAGCCGGGTTACAGAAACCTACAAAAGGCAAAGTTGTGCTCAATGGGGATGATGTAGCAAAGCTTAACATGGCAAAGATAGCAAAGATTGTCGGATATGTCTTTCAGGATCCGGATCAGATGATCCTTAATACGACAGTTATGAGCGAAGTAACTTTTTCACCTAGGTTAAGGGGGGAAAGCAAAGAAGAGGCCGAGAAAAAAGCGGAAGAGTTGCTAAGGATGTTTGGTCTTTATATCTACAAAGACACAAGCCCGCACATGTTAAGCGTTGGACAGAGAAGGCTTCTCACTCTTTGCAGCGTACTGATCAATAATCCAGCAATACTTTTGCTCGATGAGCCTACAAGAGGTTTGGACAAGCAAACTGGAGAAGAAATCTTATCGTACATAAAGGACCTCAATAAGAATTATAAAATAACGGTAATAATGGTTTCGCATAACGTAAAGCAGGCAGCTGATTATAGCAATAAAGCAATAGTTTTCTATGATGGAAAAGTTGCTTATGAAGGAACACCTCGTGAAGCTTTTATTAGGGCTTCAGAGCACAAAGAGTGGTCAGTTGTTCCCCCTCAGGTGTTTCAACTGACTTATAAGTTAAGGATAAAGCCTCCAGCAGTAAAGCTCAATGAAGTTTCAGCTCTTTTTGAAAGTATAGGAATAATAAAAAAAGAGAGTGGAAAAAATCCTGTAGGTGAGTAGGATGAACAAAGATGTTTTTACCTTAACAGCTGTGGTAGCTATATTGCTTATAATAAGCGGTGTTATATACCAGAACTATGTCACAACTCCTGAAGTATATGTTAAAGGCATAAACCTGATAGTTTATCAGCCACCGGGCACAGGAGCAGTTATCGTGGGCCACGTTTTACAGCCGAGCTCAACATTTACTATAAAGGCGGATAGCTTTTTTGATTATGAACTAAACATAACCAATGACGGTAAGGTTCCAATCTATGTACAATCTGTCACAACCAATACAACAGGTTTTGCTATACCTACAACATACCTTTCGCAATCTTTACCTTTGGAAGTTAGTCCGGGACAATCAAAAACGCTGTACGTAACTGTTGCTACTCCGTCTGTTTCTTATTCTGGCCCTGTCAATATAATAGTTAAAGTAACGACTTCAAGTTGAGATCATTTTAAAAAAAATTATGTAAAATGGCCAAAACCTGCAAAAGATCTGGACAGAAATATTTAAATACAATAAAATCTAATTAATTAAACGAAGCGAAATGTCTGAAGAAGGACCTAAAGAACTTGAACTTCCGACAGGATCTCCTACTACATGGGCACTTTTTGCTCTAATAATAGGAATACTAGACCTGATCACTATACCTTACGTTATGACATGGAGTTATCACTACAACTACTTAGTGGTCGAAATAAACAGCGTTCTTGCGCTGATTGTAATAATACTTGCCGCTGTTGACTATATGCAGAAAAAGAAAGGAAACAAAAGCATAGCGATTCCAGTAATTCTGCTAATAATGGGGTTTATATTGTTCTTCCTTTATCCCCAAGCTTATTCAACACCATACATAATGCAATATCATCTATATATTATTAACACAGAAACATATCATCAACCATTTTATGTCTCAAATTATCACGCTAGAGATGCTCTCTGGGGCCTTAGCTTTGCATGGGGATTGATGCTATGGCTTTCAATGGCACTCGACATATATGTATTAAAGAAAGGACAGAAGAAATAAAACAATAAATTAAGATTCAATAATCTATATTTTTTATGATATTATATAGTTATCACTTAATTGTTGTTCTAGCTTGCTCTAGTTGGGTCGCGTTAACTTAAGAGTATTTAGATCACCTCAGACCTATTATCAATGAAATGACCCTCAACCATTCTGGTAAAAGATCATCTGAGAGTGGTGCGCGTCCAAGATCTTCGTTTGTAAACACGAAGTTGTAGAAGAACTTAAACGAAGCGATCCAGTTCTTTACCGTTTTAAAGCTGAACTTTTTGCTAGGGAAAAAGGTCGTCAAAAGCTTCTGTCCTTAATGTATTCGTTCATCCTCTCCATGAGGTTCTTC
>JBMFUY010000216.1:0-2933 GCA_049966275.1 bacterium | reverse complement strand
ACCCTTTCATACAATTGCCACGGTCTGTGGTTGTTGGCGTATGAAAGGGTGGAGCGTTTTGGAGCATCATCAATCCCTAAATGCCTCAATTTGCCCATACAGGTTGCAAGCCCTCCTGTGATTTCCCTTAAGGAATGAGCCTGCCCTAATTGACAAAATAACATTGCTACAAATTGCCCCCAACAACTAAATCCCTTTGCTCCCTTATCAGCCCTTGTTTCCTTCACTGCCTCGTAAAACTCATGCTTTGAAAATATCTGTAGAATTTGTCCAAAAATACTGCTATACTTATTCATAGGAAGCCTCCTTTCAGGGTTTGTTTGTTTCTTGAATTAAAATTTATTGAATTAAATTTTACTTGACGGGGGCTTTTTTTTTCAATTATTATTTTGGACAGATGTGGTTACATTTAAATACCTTGCATTTTTGTTTCAAAACTATATAAACATAAAATGATGATTGTATTTTTGATTCTTTTAGTGATTGTTTTTATTTTATTTACGTATCTGACAATTCGTTTCAAATCAGGCAAACGAAAAGCAGAGCTGCATTGGCAGCATTCCAATATTCAAAGGATGCACAACTTAGGCACTGTACAATTTTGTCAGATAATACCCTTGATTGACTGGTATACAAGCCGTGAAGCGCTAAAAGGCGAAGCAGGCGTTTCTTATCTTATAGAAACAGATAAGGTATCGATCTTATTTGATGTTGGATTAAATATGAAACAAACCGATCCATCGCCTCTTCTACACAACATGAAACAATTAGGCATAACAATGGATGATTTTGATACGATCGTCATATCCCACAACCATCTTGACCATGTAGGGGGTATGAAATGGCAACGACTACATACATTTTCTTTGACCAATCAGCAGATTGATCTGGGGAAAAAATCTGTTTATACCCCAATACCCATGACTTATCCTGGACTAAGCCCTATCCTATCAAAAAATCCAACTGTTATATCTGAAGGTGTAACAACTATCGGCACGATAGCAAATCAGGATTTTTTCTCTGGTTGGATAGAAGAACAGGCACTTGCTATAAATATCAAAGGAAAGGGTGTTCTAATTATAGTAGGGTGCGGTCATCAAACGTTACCAAAGATCCTGATGCGGGCTGAAGCACTTTTTGAAGAGCCCATTTACGGAATCATCGGGGGGCTTCATTATCCTGTCACGGCTTCAAGGATTAAGATAATGGGGATTAACATGCAAAAATATATAGGAACATGCAGACCACCATGGTCGCCGATTACTATTGATGTGGTCAAAGAAAATATTGATTTGCTGAAGAAGCGCAATCCTGGTGTTGTAGCTCTATCAGCACATGATAGTTGTGATGAAAGTATTGCAGCATTTAAAAATGCCTTCCCAGCTATTTATAAAGAAATTAAAGTTGGTGAGAGAATAGTCATCCAATAGGCTTTTATTCTATAATTGAGGGTCATAATATACCTCATTATTTTACATTTTAATTATTTCTCTTTTACCCCTTTCAAAAGCCTTACATACTTTTTAATATAATGATGCTCTGTAAAGCTGCCAAATCCATAACTACTTAAAATAGCCTTCCAGTCCCTTTCAATAAAATCGAAGGCATATTTACATTCTATTTTCTTGAAAACCCACCGGTACAATGCTGGCATCTTTGCCATATCGAATTCAGCAAAATCAAGGATGATGAATGAACCACCGAGCTTAAGATGACGGATTACATTTTCTATAATAACCTTGCGCACCTCGTGCGGAAATCCATGTATTACAAAGCTGATGAAGACGATATCAAATTTCTTACCAAGATCAAATGGTATATCAATCCTCTGCCTCTGAAATGTAACGCGATGCTCATTGACAAAGCGTTTTTCGAATTGATCTTGCATGATAGGTGAAAGATCAATGCCTGTAATCCTGCCTTCATCTCCAAGATATCTCAACATCAATGATGCATTTCTGCCTGTGCCACAACCAAGATCCAGAATGTTATCATTCCGCTTGATACCTATATCAGCGATAGCTTTATGGATGAACCTGCTGTAAAAACCAAATGAGATTGCGTTCATCAGCCTGTCATAATGCCTTGCTATATACGGCGTAAGCTCAACGCCTGAATCTGGATAAAGTCTTTCCTGCGTCATTACCATCTCCTTAACCATTTCTATTATTAATAACCTTAATAATATAAAATCAATTGAAAAATAAGCAAGAAACAAACAGGTCAACATATTCTTTTTTTTAAGAAATACATCCAGATTATATGTTATTGAAACTGTTAACGCAGTCATATAACATTGTCTTAATGAAAGGAAAGTATGGTTATGCGTGTTAATTTGAATAAACAAAAAAACTTTGTTTGTAAAAAAGGTTTTAAAAATCAATTCAGTTCAACCCTGGCAATATTTTGTAGTGATGAACGCTTTGTGGGATGTTCTATGGAATTTTTACAAAAACAATTAAAGACCAAGCGTTGTGACTTAATAGTTTATCCAGGGGGGCCGCAATTTATAGCAGATAAGGGGAAGGCTGCGATCAATCGCGTAAAATTCCTGATAGAAGCACACAATATTTCCCATGTTATTCTTATATCTCACATTGATTGCGGATATTACAAACACACCTATCCTCAACTTTCTGCAGAACAATTATCTGAAAAACAAATATCAGACATAACAAAATCTAAACAGATACTGTCTTCAATATTTCCATCTGTTCATGTGGAGAGCTTCTATATAAAACTTCATAACCAAAAATTAGTATTTGAACCTATAACCTAATTTTTCATCAGCACATCATTGACTTTGAAATAATAAATAGCTTTCATCTTTTGTAAGAAGCTCCTCTTTTCACTCTACTTTAACCCGAAAAATGCAATAGGAAAGTTTGCTCATTCGTTCAACCCTGCGATCCACCTAAGATACAAAGACTTTT
>JBMFUY010000215.1:0-2944 GCA_049966275.1 bacterium | reverse complement strand
AATACCTATATTTGACGCGGGGTTATCACTCATTACACAAACTTCCCTATTTTGCAAACGCATTTTTCGGGTTAACAATACCATTCAATCTCAAAGCTATATCCGTATTATTTTACTCTTCAAGATACTTGTAAATTGTTCTATAACTTATCTTCAGGAGTTTCGCTGCCTTTATCTTATCTCCGTTTGTAACCTCAAGAGCAGCCTTAATGTAACGCTTCATAAAATCTGACTTTGCTTTTGCAAGTGGAGTAAGATTAGCAGTTTCTGGTACTATCTCCAGAGCATTGTACTCTATAAAATCAGTATCTGTCTCCATAACAGCCTTTTTAATAACATTCTTCAATTCTTCTATATTCCCGTTCCATCTATGATTATGTAAAACCTGCTCTGCTTTCTGTGTAAAGCCTTTTATTTCTTTAGAGTATACATTTGAGAACTCTTCGAGGAACTTTGCTGCTAAAGGCATAATATCATCAGGCCTTTCTCTCAAAGGAGGCAATCTTATAATAACCTCGCCTAATCTTGTTCTGATTCTCTTATCTAAAGGTTTTGTTTCATCATCAGGATGTGTTGTCATCAGGAATATCCATCTTGCATTCTTGTAGCTATCTATTAAATTGATCATGGCTGAATATAACCCTTCATGTAAATAGTCAATCCCATCTACAACAAAAATAATACGATTTTGAGTATCCCCAATGCGTTGCAGATTAAGATATGCTGATAGTTCATCAAAAAGTACATTTTCCGGTTTATTCCTGACTTTTAGCATATACATAACTGTATCATGGGTTGACATTTCATGGATAGCCTTTGCTAAAGATTTTTTACCAGTTCCATCTTCTCCGTAAAAAACAATATCACTACCGGTATTTGCAAGCTTTTCGCACTGCTCAAATATGTTTATCATCTCTGGAGTCGTGGATATAAGATTGTGCCAGACCTTTAATTTCTGATCCACTTTAAACCTCTTCATGGTTGTATGCATGCTGTATCTTAATCTTTCATTCTCTATCAGAACAGACAGTATCCATGCATAAAATTTCACAACATTGAGCGTATTATCCGAAAATACATGTTGTGGGTTGGAATTCCAGAGGTAAACCACGCCATAAATAACATCGTTCCTCATTATTGGCACAACCACTGTGGCAATTATTTTTAAGGCGATTATACTCTGGGTTGGTAAAAATCTATTATCCTGAAGAACATTATTCGAAAGGATAGGTTTCTTTTCAAGCAGGACTGTTTTAATTATTGTTTCACTGAATTCTGTAAGAAAATCCATACCATCTTTTTCAGCTCCAACAAGTATCACTGGCTCACCATCCTCAATCAACAAAATCATCCCCTTTTCTGCTCTGGTTTCACTCATTAAATTGCTAAGTAATAGCTTTGCTTCATCCTTTATCTCTTTTTTTTCAAGCAGTAGATCTATATCCCTGAAAGCTACTGATAAAGAAGTGGTATCTTTGTTCTCCTTTGTCTCTGTATCCAGAAATACAGCAGTATCATTCCCCAATTCCAGAAGATCTCCAAAATTCAACCGACATCGCCTTGTTAATTTTTTATTTACTTTAACCCCATTACCCTTGATAACTTCCAGTACACACGTTCCATCATAATCCTTTTCAATGTAATACAACAATTCTTCGCTGGATGTAATAGGTATGTCAGCATCAATAGAAGTACCGATGGTTGTTAATCTTCTGATAATCTCAAAAGGATCAGGATTATTTTTGAATATCAACCTTGGCATTATGGCATTCTCCAGACAAAGGCATCTACAATTCCATACGAAGCTGTTCCCACAAAGAGCCAGAAGGCTGTAAGCTGCACAGCCTGCATATTGTTAGCCCAAACAGGATTGTTGTAACTTCCATCACTATTCTCTTTTGATTTTCTGATATAGTAGGTTGATATATTAACAGCCAATTCTGTTACTTCTGCTATAAGGAGGATTGTCCCTTTTTTATCATCACCCTTTGAAAACTGCCCTACACCAAACGGTATTATTCTTAACCAATAATTATGAGACTTAGGAGTTAATCTGGTTTGTACTGGTAAGATTGTTTTTTCCTTTATTTCAGAATACGCTGAAATAACAGGAGGTGGAACCAACACTGGATTTAATACGAAATCAGGATTTGTAAGATAAAGGGCTTTTAACTCCCTGTTCATTTCGTTATTCATGCCCTTTGCATAATAATCAAGCGCTAAATAAAGATGCACCATACTATTTGTTTGCGTGGTTCCTGAAAATGTATCTATCTGTTTAAGCATCTTTATAGAATTATCATAATCCCCATACTCATAGTACCTTATTCCTTCTTTAAGAAAATCGTTTTCTGCTTTCGCGAGTGCTGGTAGATAAAGCACAAACACCAGGATTATCCCCAAATATACCAATGTTATAATAATTCTATCCCAGGGTCTTTTCATAACGTTTTTTGATCAATCTTAATAATCCATATTATCAGAAACAGCATTATTATAAAAACCACTTTACCCTTATTTCTTACAAATCTCAAGCGATACAAATATCAATTTCTCCGAGAACCAAACCAATCATTATGCCTGACTTATAAAGGGATAAAGTTCAATTTTTAGGGTTAGCTATTTATACACGACAATAAAATGGGATGGCGCCCTTTTTTTGAAGGTCCATTTTAAGTATATGTCACGATGCGCTCAGGTTAGAGCTCATTTCACAAGCTTCAACACAACCCTTCTGTTTTGTGCATAGGTTGCTTTCGTGTGCCCGAATTTTTTGGTTGCACCCATGGGTTTCATTATAAGACGATTAGAAGGTACCCCATACCTTTCAAGTGCCATTTTTACCCATAAGGTTCTGTAATACGAGAGTTCTTTGTTGTATGATTCCGAGCCATACGCATCACTGTATCCCTGAATCACAACCTTCACATCCTTATGTTGCAAT
>JBMFUY010000214.1:0-2955 GCA_049966275.1 bacterium | reverse complement strand
ACCCTTCCCTTCGGGTGGGTACCCCATCACTCATTACACAAACTTCCCTATTTCGCAAACGCATTTTTCGGGTTAATATTCTGGGTTAACCAACAAAATAATTCCAATAATCCTGTCATAGGACCAGTCAGGCTCAACCTTTGAAGAGTAAAGACCTGACCCTGCCTGTTCCACGAGGGCAGAATTCTCGATAGTTACTTCTATATAAAAAAACATAATTTGCTCTATCGTTTGCTTTTTTTAAATTTATAACTATTTACATTTATATGGAAATGGCTCATAGAATAACAGAGAGCGTTTATACACTTGGTAATGTGATGATGCCGGGCTATCTAATTGTTGGTCCAGAATTGTGCATTGTAATTGATGCTGGTATGACCATTATGGGACCTATCTATAAAGAAGAAATTCTATCCTGTTTAGAGAAACATAACACTCAGATTTATCTATTACTCACGCATAGTCATTATGATCATATTGGCTCTGTTTCTTATCTAAAGAAGCACCTTCCTGCTTTTAAGGTTGGTGGATACTTCACAATTGATGAGTTATTAAAACACAATAATGCAGTGGAACTCATAACATCCTTAAATCGCGATGGAGAAGACATGATGAACATCAATGATCCAGATATAAGTTTTAAACCCTTTAATCTTGATCTGCTATTAAAAGGAGGGGAGGTTTTTAATACCGGGAATGATGAACTTGAAGTAATATATACACCAGGTCATACAAAAGATTCTATGTGCTACTATCTTAGAAAGCAAAAGATTATGTTTACCGGTGAATCAGCAGGTATTATGTTACCATCAGGTGATATCCTTCCGGAGTTTCTTACAAGTTACAAAGCTTATCTTCATACTTTACAAACGTTGATCCATTACCCTATAGATTATATAGCAACAGGTCATGGTCCTGTTATAAGTGAAACTCAGGCAAAAACATTTTTTGAGCGTTCTATTGAAGCTACGCATGCATTCATTAAGAGGATCAAAACCTATTATAAAGAATTGAATAATATTGATGAGGTAGTGGAGCGTATTAAAAGAGAAGATTATGAAAGTTCTGGTTCCGGGCAGCCTGAGCGCGCTTATAAGATAAATCTTAAGGCAAAGGTCACGGCTGTTGTAGAGGATAAATAGAACAAATAAAGGACATTTTATGACGAAGAAACAAAACACAGACATCATGGTGGAAAAATTGTATTCCATAGGTGAGGCATCAAAAAAACTTGGTTTGTCTGCTCCTACACTCAGGATGTATGAGCATCACGGTGTTTTAATACCCTATAAGGCTAAATCCGGGAGAAGATACTATTCTGATGCAGATATAGAACGTATAAAATGTATAAAACATTTGATAAAGGATGTTGGACTAAATCTTGAAGGTATTCGCAGATTATTCGCGCTATTACCATGCTGACAGATAAAAAAATGCAAGAAAAAAGACAGGGAGAGATGCCCTGTATACCTTGATAGTACCAGGCCATGCTGGACATTTAAGCAGGTTGTATGTAGAAGGCATCCTATTGACTGTAAAACCTGCGAGATCTATTTAATGTCCAGCACATGTACAGATAAACTAAAAACTATCTTAAGAGGTATTGGGTATCTAAAGGCAAAATAAAAATAGGTGTTTATTTGCCTGTTGTTTAAAATGTTTGTTTTTAACTTCTACCTGCATTCTGCCTTTCATACATCCATTCAGGATAGATCTTTGGTGGTTTTGTTACATTGTCCAGAGCTTCAAGTTCTTCTTTGGTTAAGGATACCTCAGTACATTTCAGATTATCCTCGAGCTGCTCCATCTTATTAGCACCTATTATTACACTCGTTACACCTTTTTGATGTAATAACCATGCCAATGCCACACGCGCAATGGTTACGCCTTTATCTTTTGCAATCTTTGCAAGGAGATCCACTGCATCGAAACACCTTGCCTCATCAATTGGGGGGAAATTAAATTCAGTTCTTCGTGCATTTTTTGGTTTTTGATTCTCCCTTGTGTATTTTCCTGTTAAAAAACCACCAGAGAGAGGCGACCAGGCGAGGAATCCCAACCCCTCTTCAACACACAGGGGAAGAAGCTCATGCTCTACATCACGACCAATTAGAGAATAATAAGCTTGAAGAGAAACGAAAGTAGCCTGGTTTTTTGCTCTGGATAGATATAGAGCTTTTGCAATGTGTCTTGCTGTCCAGTTTGAAACACCTATATACAAAACCTTCCCCTTTTTAACAAGATCGTTCAGTGCATCAATTGCTTCTTCTATCCCTGTTAACACATCCCAACCATGGATCTGATAAAGATCAATATAATCCGTACCCAATCTTTTCAGACTATTATCACATGACTCCATTATATGTTTTCTGGACAATCCAACGTTGTTGAAATCCCCGGTGCCTGTCATTGCCTCTTTACTCATAGCGCTTCTGACCTTTGTAGCAATAACAACTTTGGACCTATCAACACCAAGTTTCTTCAGAGCCTTACCAAGAATGATCTCGGATTCTCCAAAGGAATATGCATCTGCCGTATCAAAAAAGTTAACACCATAATCGTATGATCTTTTAACCATTTCATAGGCTAAATCTTCTCCAACCGTCCCAATATTGTAAAATTTAGAACCAAATGTCATTGCTCCAAGGCAAACCTGTGAAACCTTAAGACCTGTGTCTCCTAATTTTGCATACTTCATAGAAAAACCTCCTTATTAAAGGATAGATAAAATACAATATATACACTCTGCATGTATAGGAAAGGTCCATTTAGCACACGGGTAACTATGGGAAAATATTCAATGCCCTGTGAGCTGTCGCAAAAATTTCAAAGGTATTCCTGGATGCAATACAGGTGGTTGAACAATATTTATTTGTTTTTATTAACCCGAAAAATGCATTTGCGAAATAGGGAAGTTTGTGTAATGAGTGATAACCCCGCGTCAAATACAGGTAT
>JBMFUY010000213.1:0-2977 GCA_049966275.1 bacterium | reverse complement strand
TGACGCGTGACCCTTCCCTTCGGGTGGGTACCCCATCACTCATTACACAAACTTCCCTATTTCGCAAACGCATTTTTAGGGTTAATAGATGAAAACAACAAATAAAGGGAATTAGCTAACCAATGCTATTGTAAAAATCTGATTATTTCAAAGTTTATTGACATCTTAATCAAAATATATTTTAACATCTTTTATCGTAAAGGAGGTAATATGGTTTCTTTTGAATTAAGCGAAGAGCAAACCCTTTTAAGGGATACATGCAAGGATTTTGCTTTAACAGTAATGAGAAAGTATGATAGGCAGGCTGATGAGTCTGGTGAGATACCGGCTGATGTTATAAAGCAAGGACACGAGCTTGGTTTGACCATAGGCTATATACCAGAAGCCTATGGTGGTGCGGGTGGCGAGCTTTCAGCGCTCAACAGTGTCATAGCACTTGAAGAGCTCGCATATGGAAATCTTTCCATGACCATAAATATCCTTGCGCCTTCGTTGTTTAACATTCCGATACTCTTATATGGTACAGAAGCTCAGAAGAAGAAGTATTTAACAATGAATAAGCCAGATCAATTTCAGGGACTTACATCTGCTATTGTAGAACCTGTAGTTAAATTTGACATTGAGAACCTTAAAACAACAGCAAAGGATGATGGAGATGAATTTGTTTTAAATGGACAGAAGGCTTTTGTTCCTATAGCAGATTCTGCGCTTGCAACACTTGTATTTGCAAGAAAGGGAAGTGCTGAAGGACTCGCCGGGATAGATGGATATATTATACCATCTGGTGGTTACGCGATAAAAGAAAGAGAAAAAAATCAGGGGTTAAGGGCTTTAAAACAATTTACCATATCACTTGATGGCGCCAGGGTTCCTCGAGACGAAGTGATCAATCTATCAGGAGGTTTTGTAAATCTACTTACACGAGCAAGAGTGGCTTCAATAGCCCTTGCAACCGGTGTTTGCAGGGCAGCGTATGAATATGCCCTTGCATACGCAAAAGAGCGTGTAGCATTTGGAGAGCCTATTGCTTCAAGACAATCCATTGCTTTTACACTTGCTGAGATGGCTATAGAGATAGATGCTATGCGTCTTATGGCATGGCGAACAGCATGGATGATTGATAAAGGTATGGATGCATATAAAGAGGCTTCTATGGGTAAACGATACGCTGCAGATGCATCTATGTTTATCACAAGAAATGCCACGCAGATCCTTGGTGGGCATGGTTTTATAAGAGAGCATCCGGTTGAGATGTGGTACAGGGACGCAAGGGTGTTCGCGGTATCTGAATTTATAGCTATTGTATAAGGAGGTTTCAATGATAGATTTTGAACTTACACCTTTTATGAAAATGGCACGGGAGTTTACACATAATTATGCACGCGATGTTATGAGGCCTATTTCCAGAAAGTATGATGAAGAAGAACATGTGGAGCCAACAGAATTTATACAAAAAACGCACGAGATGTTTTCATCACTTGGTTTTAGTTTCTCTACTGCAAAGGCAAGTGAAGAGGCAGAAAAGCATGAAGAAAAGAAGGAAAAACATGACAGGCCAAAGGTGGAGATGAATCTGCTCGGAGCAATAGCCATAGAGGAACTTGCATGGGGATGTCCGGGTCTTACATTGAGGATCCCTGGACCAGGTTTGGGAGGTGCAGCAATAATGGCAGCTGGTACACCTGAACAGAAAAAACGATTTATGAAGATCCTTACGGGTTCCAAACCAAGCTATGGTGCTATGGCTTTAACAGAGCCGGGGTTTGGCTCGGATGCCTCTGCTGTATCTACAACAGCAGTAAAAGATGGTGACTATTACATACTTAATGGAACCAAGATCTTTGTTACAGGTGGAGATATGGCTGATCTTTATGTTGTGTGGGCAACACTTGGCAAGGAACTTGGCAGGGCAGGTATAAGGGCTTTTGTTGTAGAAAAGGGTACACCCGGGCTCAAGGTGGCAAGATTGGAGCATAAGCTTGGTATAAGGGCATCTGATACAGCAGAGATCGTACTTGAGGACTGCAGGGTTCATAAAGATAATCTACTTGGAGGAGAGAAAAAAGAAGAAAAAGGTTTTAAAGGAGCCATGCAGACATTTGATGCAACACGACCAATGGTTGCAGCAATGGCAGTGGGCATAGCACGGGCTGCGTATGATTATATCTATGAGGATCTGGTTGTGAAGAATGGACTTGAGATAAATTACGGTAAGGCTTTGCATAAGAGGGGATATGTGGAAATGGTGCTTGAGGATATGGAGGCGAAGATTGATGCAGCAAGATTACTAACATGGAAGGCCGCGTGGATGCTCGATCATAATCTACCAAACCTTAAAGAGGCTTCGATGGCAAAAGCAAAAGCAGGAACTATTGTTGATGAGATTACACAAAAGGCTATAGAACTGTATGGTCCTGAAGGTTATTCAAGAAGACACCTTCTTGAAAAGTGGATGAGGGATGCAAAGGTATACGATGTGTTTGAAGGAACGGGTCAGATTCAGAGGCTCGTGGTGGCAAGGGCAATCCTTGATTACACAAGGAAAGAACTGAAATAGGAGAATTTATGGCTTCCACATACAATGACTGGGATAAACTTGATGATCTTTCAAAGGATCTTGAAAGGGCACGTGTTTCTTTAACAGAAGAATTTGATGCAATAGACTGGTATCAACAGAGGATAGCAGCAACAAAGGATCCTGAACTAAAACGTATACTGGAACACAACAGGGATGAGGAAAAGGAGCACGCAGCTATGCTGATGGAGTGGATAAGAAAACATGACCCGGTTCAGGATAAAGCATTTAAAGAGCACGATTAATTAACCAGGAATGCAATAAGTGACTTTTTCATCCATTCGGGTTCTCTGTGAAGCAGACTGGGTATCGAACTCCCCTGACTCCTCTTTAACCCGAAAAATGCATTTGCGAAATAGGGAAGTTTGTGTAATGAGTGATAACCCCGCGTCAAATATAGGT
>JBMFUY010000212.1:0-2992 GCA_049966275.1 bacterium | reverse complement strand
GACTCAGTTCCAGGTTCCTGCTGGTTCAAAGTATCAGCTAGTTGATATGTATGTATCTGGTGCACCTGCGGTAGATGGACAGGTTATTTTCTACCTTAACGGAATACCACAAGGCGAAAACCTCATACTGTCAACCTTGAACACTGCGAACAGCGGAAGAGCGCACATAACACAGCCTCTAGTATTGGGGCCTAGTGATGTAATTCAGGTCTCAATGGTAACATTGGCTGCAAACGGCAGCACTGCTGCAACTGATACGCTATTCTTGCACTTCCTGCAGGTTCCGGCGTGAAGAAAAACCAACAACAGTTTTATAGGCTAGTCGGCTAGTCCGACTAGCCCTTTTCTTTATTTTTCTTTTTTCTTTAGTCAAGGTTTCTTTCTAAGAAAAGTTGTTCTTTAGTAAAGGTTTCTTTTTAAGAAAAGTTTCTTTTTAAGAAAGGTTATAGTTGATATTATGGCACTTGGAATTGATGACCTAATTCTTTTTGCTGTAGTTGCTGCACTCGGAGGTGCTGCAGCTTACGAGTACGCTAAAGCCAATCCTTTACCAATTTCTCAAACTCAGCAAACTCAGAGCTCTGAGAACCCTGCTCCTGGCGGTGTTGTGATTTCAGCTCAGCCTTATGTGAATCAACCTCCTTTGCTTTACGATCCTATAATAAGTAAGCTTCCTCATCCAACTATAGAATATCAATATGCAAATCCTTACTTGACTCTTAATCCTGAAACTGGCAATCCTGAGTATTCTGGTGGAACAACTGTAACAAGTTCGAGTCACGCTGCTCAGCCTTCTAATACGACAGCTTCAGTTTCTCCCACTACGACAGCTTCAGTTCCTACTACTCCTCAATCTTCTGCTGCAATAGGTTCAATGATATTGCCTGCGAGTACTTCAGAAGCAGCAGCTCCTGCTGTTAATGCACTGAATTATAAACTTTATGAAATAAATACAAACTTGCAACATGTTGCTGCTAGTAGTCAATACACATCTGCAGGAATAGCGGATATGCTTGCCAAACAATATAATGATTTGATAAAAGAGTTTGGTCCTCTTCCTGCAAACCTTTATAATGGGTATAGTGCAGGACTTAATGGGTATGCAACTGTTCCTGTTTACAACTCTGAAGGAAAGATTGTTTCAGTTGTTGCTATTAACAATGCGACTGAAGGAAAATATAGTAATGTAAATCTGCTGTCAACAACTGGAAATCCTCACGAAGGAACATCTATATCAGCTAACCAGATAATTTCTTCAACTCCTGCAAATACTGTGGTAGGATATACTCAGACTAATGGTCCAGGCACTAAATATGCTCCGACATATTCGGCAGGTTCAACTTGGCAAGGTCCTGGCGAGTATATATCTGCGACTGGCGCTCCTTCATATATATCAAGTGTACAACAGTACAACGAACAAATGAAGCTTGGGTATCTTGGTCCTGGAACTCAGAACACAGCTTATTCTGGTGGATATTTTTCAAAAACATCAATTAAATCATCTGGCACACCTGCGCCAGCAACGCCTGCAAGCTCGCAAGCACCAGCAGGTTCAAAAATAGCGGTAAATCAGCCGGCATCAACAGGTGGAAGTCAGGCACCAGCATCACAACAGCAGACATCAACCAACGCTATAATAAAACAAATAAAATCTGGACAGTGGTATAGCCCTGTTGGTGGTGGAAGTCAGGCGTCAACATCACAACCATCAACAACATCGACAACATCAACATCTACATCAACACCAACAACATCGACACCTACAACATCAACATCAACATCTACCTCTACATCGACAACATCTACTATCGTACCAACAACATCAACATCTACATCGACAACATCTACTATTCCTACAACTACTGTTATACCAGCAACGTCTACATCGACATCGACAACATCTACATCAACTTCTATACCTACAACAACAATTAATTATCTGACAAATACTTCGAAAGGATTTATCCAAAATGTTACTCACAGTATAATATCAGGTTATAATAATACATCTGAGAATTTTACTTCCGCTGTTGAAAATATGACAAAAGGATTGGCAACTATAAATGCAACCCAGAATGTCACTACTGAAAAAAAGACAGCAATGCCTTCTGGAGGAAGTTCCAGTGGAGGCGGAATATTTGGTGGGATTTTTAGCCATTTCAAGTGGTGAACGATTATTCTTTAGTTAATCTTTCTTTCTTAATAAATGTTCTTTCCTAAAGAAAATTTTAAAGGTGAATTAATGCCTCAAGTTTCAAACTCACAGCCTACTTTGATTATAGCTGAGCCTGGAAACACTTATGCAGTTTCCTTGACTCCAAGCATTGCGAATGTGGTCTATGATAGAGTTATATCTTTAAATGGACTCTCTGGAGATTTGAATATAACTTCAAACACTCTTTCGGCATCAGCGTCTGGAAATATTATAGATATAGAATTAAATACAGGAGTTGCGAACACATGGACTGCAATGCAGACCTTTGTCGTACCGGGCGCTGGAGGAAATGTGTTTCAGTTTGAGGTTGGAAACCTGGGAGGAGATAATTTTGGTTTAGCACATTTAAACTACTATGAACTTTCAGGCACTCCAAATTATCTAATGGCATTTGCGTTTATAATTAACAGCAACAACCAGGCTTTATCACCAATCAATGTCCTTACTATGAATGGAAATGGAAACGGCTCACTACAAAGTGCTAAGAACACATTAGATGATGGTTCAGGCAATATGAGTATTGTTGGTGCATTTAATTCCAATATAGCACAAACTACAATAACAGGCACTACAGCAGGTAGTTTAATTGCAAGTATGCCAGAGCAAGGTTCAAGCTATAAGAAAGTAATAGTTTATGCAAATGGCTATGAAAATAACACAACAACAGCACAAACATATACATTCCCTACATCATTTACAAATACACCAGTAATAACAACAAATAGTGCAAGCATACCTGGAGTTACGGTAAGCAAAACTACTTTATCAATAGTTCCT
>JBMFUY010000211.1:0-2998 GCA_049966275.1 bacterium | reverse complement strand
TCAAACCCTTATAGGTATTCTATGAATCAAAATAATATACAGAGATCTCCTGAAGCTTGCTGAAGGTTTCAAACCCTTATAGGTATTCTATGAATAGTAGTGGAACAAGGGGATAGCGTCATAATCATGTTATGTTTCAAACCCTTATAGGTATTCTATGAATTATAGGAACGCTCTCAATACCTGCTAGTGAGCCAGCGTTTCAAACCCTTATAGGTATTCTATGAATTCGCTTATAACTTGTCCTTTAACCCACTGCTTCTTTTGTTTCAAACCCTTATAGGTATTCTATGAATGCGTTCATTGCAATATAGGTATATACTTGCCCCTTTAGTTTCAAACCCTTATAGGTATTCTATGAATATAACACGGTTAGCGTAGGACCGCTTAGCGTAGCAGAGTTTCAAACCCTTATAGGTATTCTATGAATAATGTTTTCATTGATGCCCTCCCTGATGCCGAAGCCAGGTTTCAAACCCTTATAGGTATTCTATGAATTTCGACGAAGAAAACGACGTCCATGCGCACTTTATGTTGTTTCAAACCCTTATAGGTATTCTATGAATCCGTCCGTAATAATAAATTACCAGAGTGTTTAAGAAAAATAAGTTTCAAACCCTTATAGGTATTCTATGAATATAGATAAGGGAATTCACTTCGTGGATATCCCTTATGTTTCAAACCCTTATAGGTATTCTATGAATTCACCTTATCCTAGAGCCTAAGGCGTTCTACGGCTAGTTTCAAACCCTTATAGGTATTCTATGAATCGGTATAATGCCTTCACAGCCTTATCTCAGTTATTAGTTTCAAACCCTTATAGGTATTCTATGAATTGTTCCCTTTCGTGTAATGTATATTTTTTTATCCCAGTTTCAAACCCTTATAGGTATTCTATGAATGCATATATGGTGGGTTATGGCTGGAATTGTAGTTTTCGTTTCAAACCCTTATAGGTATTCTATGAATTTATAAAAGGCTTGTTGACGTTTTAGGAATTGCAGTGTTTCAAACCCTTATAGGTATTCTATGAATTATAATGCTAATGCTGAAATGGTGGTTAATGATGGGGTTTCAAACCCTTATAGGTATTCTATGAATACCCACGTGGACTAAACCTTTTATACGTGGCGCTCTCGAGTTTCAAACCCTTATAGGTATTCTATGAATTCTGCTATGAAAGGCTGATAGATGGCGGCAAATGCAGTTTCAAACCCTTATAGGTATTCTATGAATCTATGCACGCATCCATAGCATTATGTTGACAGTTCATGTTTCAAACCCTTATAGGTATTCTATGAATAAGCCCCTTTCCTCGAGCCTGTGTTTTATTATATACTGTTTCAAACCCTTATAGGTATTCTATGAATTTGGCATTTTCGAAGGTGCAGAAGAGGCTGAAAAGAGGTTTCAAACCCTTATAGGTATTCTATGAATAAAAATATTATAGCTTATACAACACGCGCGAAATTATGTTTCAAACCCTTATAGGTATTCTATGAATCAGCCCCTCGCGTTTAACACGGCATGAACAAAACTAAGTTTCAAACCCTTATAGGTATTCTATGAATGAATTGAAGATACAACGCACGGGCTTAAAATCTATCGTTTCAAACCCTTATAGGTATTCTATGAATAGCGTTGTTTTGGGCTTTATTTAAGCTTTTGAGCCCATTTTGACCTTCTTTTTTGGACTCCTGACGGTCAACCTCTTGCAGCAAGGTGCTACGCATGGGTCGACAGGCTTTGTTTCATGTAAAAATCAAAACAAAAATTTGTCATATGTCTAACCGAATAACAGGAGGCTGGCAGTTCATATAAACCCGGTTCACCTTTCAGTTTACCAATCTGTTCTTTTTCCATATAAGCTGTAGTTCTGAGCTTATAAATTGTTATAGAATCTGAACTCTCAATAATACGTTCCAGATCATCTCTCAACTTGATTAAATCCGATTCAGAAATTTCTCCTTCGAAAACAGAATTCTGAACCCAAGTAAGATATTTTCTGCATGTTTTTAAAACTTTTGAAACCCGTTCAACGCTAACATCGTAAACAAGAATCAAATACATGATTACCACTGGGATATATAAGGAAAATATTCTTTTTCTTGCATTATATGCTTTTCTATTTTATATAATTCTGTCCTGATCAATGTTTGATAAGAAAGCTTTCTTCTTTCTAACGTTATTGTCTGGTTTAATCTATCATTAAACTCTTTTAAAAATTTGATTCTTCCTTTTTCAATAAGGTATGTTCCGCCCAGTTCTTTGTTAAAATCTGATAAATTTATTTCACCTCTGTTAATCAGTGTAAAAATAACCCTGTCGGTTATGATTGGCTTAAACACTTCCGCTACATCTAGGTTTAGAGAAAACTTTCTAAAGTTAGTTGAGTGCAAATATCCTATCCTTGGATCTAGATGAGTTTTATAAATCTCGCCAAGGACTGTGGCATACAACAATCCATTACCAAAGCTGATCAAGGCATTCAGAGGCCCTTTTGGCGGTCTTCTTTCTCTGCCGTAAAATTTCATATCATCAACGTTTATTATATGATTGAAACCTGAATAGTAGTTTTCTCTGATGTTTGCTTCAAGGGCCATCAGCGATTCAATGTTATCAGATGAATCGATAAGTTTGATAAGCTGATTTAAAGTCCTGATTAGCGCACTTAAATTCTCGCTTTCATAATATTTAAGAACCTTTATCATATTCATAGCACCCCCATAAACAAATTTTTTAGCAAGTTCAAGCCTCTTTATTTTATCAAGGTAGTGCTCTACCTGCTTCAAAATAATAAACCCGGAACTGTAATGGGCACGCGGAATATAGCTTCCAATATAGAAGCCATAATAGTTGAAAAAATGTAAAGTTATGTGATTCTCTGAAACAAATTCTAGTAGCTTTTTGTTCAATGAAACTTCACCGAAAATATACAGAGAAGATACAGATGCAACAGGAACAAACTTTTTTCCCTGTGAACTTTCAAAACACAAGG
>JBMFUY010000210.1:0-3102 GCA_049966275.1 bacterium | reverse complement strand
CCAGCATAACGCACTCTGCTTATTCCTTCATATACCAAAAGCTCGCCGACCTAGAGCTTTCCTCGATTCCGTGTCCAATAGACTACGACAAAAGCATAGTCCTCGACTTCTCAGGGCTAAACGAAACCGCAAAGAGCTTCTACGCCGAGCTTTACCTAAGGCAGGTTTGGAGCCACATAGAAGCTGGCAAGGATTCCAGCGTTGGTCATATAATCGTGATAGACGAGGCTCATCGGCTTCTCAAGTCAGAAGCCACAATCTTCGGCGAAACAGCTAGGCTCATACGCTCCAAGGGCGCGCTCTGGTGCGGGACCCAGAACTACACAGACCTGCCTGATTACATAAGCAACCAATTTGCTACCCATTTGCTTTTCGGCACAAGGAGCGAAAGCGATCTCAGGGCTTTGAAGGAGATAAACCCGCTTCTACCCTTTGTTGCTACTGAAATGCCTGAGCACCACTTTACTGATGTAGCTTCAAGAGATCTGCACACTGCTATACCTCTTTATATTGCTGACATTCGCAACTTCAAGGACTACTCAGAAGCTTATATCAAACCAGAGCCAAGCTACGTCCAAAAGGCTCAGGAAGCTCAAAAAACGCTTGATTACAGGGCCAAGGTGCTCGAAATGCTCGAAAACGAGGCTAGCTGGCCCTCAAAGCTCGCCAAGGACATAGCTAAGGAACAAGGCATGCCCGACGAGCCAAAGCTGGCGGTTAGCAAGGCCCTAAAGGTGCTGCAAACCGAGGGGCTGGTGGCTAAGCAGGCTCTCGAGCTGGAAGGCAAGGAGGTTACGCTCTATTACCGGCGCGATCCCTCTCAGTCTGGCTTGCATAAGTTTATGGTAAATGAAGTTGTCAAAAAATTGGAAGAGAAAGGTATAACTTATGAACTGGCAAAGCCTGGAGAGGGCAAGCCGGATATAATGACAAAGGATTTTGATATAGAAGTTGAAACCGGACTTAAGCATGATATTAGAGAGTTGGAAAGGAAACTAGTAAATGCAACAAAGAAAACTTATGTAGTAGTATCTAGTGGAATGGAGAAGGAGAGATATGAAAAGATAGATGATACAACTATTATAGTGATGCCTTTCCAAAAGTCTGAATGGGCAAGATGATAAAGCGGGGCAAAGGAAGACTCTCAAACAACATTAACATTTGTATTTACTTTATTATAATTGTTAAACATAAACTTTTAAATATCTTAACATTCATAATACAATTGTGATTTATATGATGACACGGAAAATACCTGTCAGTGAATTGGGTAAAGGGAGTGGAGACGTCCCGGAGATTGTAGAAAGCACATTAAAAGGCGATCCGAAGAACGCATATACTGTTCTGGGTCTTATGGTAGAGCAGTTTGGCGTAAGAGAGTCTGCAATTGCTAGCAAGCCTTTTAATCAGTGGGAAAAGGGGCTACCTACTCTGTACACCAGAATAAGATTAGCACTAGAGAAGTTGGTCAAAGAAAACAAGGTAAGGAAGCAAAAAGTTGGGAAGGCCCAGGTTTACTGGTGGGCACCGGTTAAGTGAGATATGAGGGATAGCGAAATAGAGATAGTATTGTGAGGAGATCTATTGTTTAAGAAGAAAAAATGGTTGGCTGCTAATCTATTGATGATAGCAGGGAGCGTAGTGCTATACTGGTATTTATCGCAGCAACTGATAGGAGGTATCATATTCGTTTTGGCCATCCTTAGTTTTATTTGGGAGGTGAGGAGCAGCACGAGTGGAGGAGGTGGAGAAGATATACATAAATTAGCAGAGCTATATGAGCAAGAAGATGCGAGAAGGCAAGCTGAGTCTAAGACTAATGAAAAGCAAAGGAAACTTGTAGAGAGGGAAAATTTAGCCTTGAAGAAAATTGTATATAAAATAGATGAAACGTTGAAAAGCGAGAAAATATCAAAAGAGGATTTAATTGCAAAAATAAAAGGAGGCAGATATACAATACTTCTGCAAAAACATAACGAAGGACCTGAGAAGTACATAAGGGGTCGTCTTTATTCGCTTGGGTTCAGGCATATAAATTCTGGAATATATATTCTTCCTCCTGTAAAGGCACGAGAACTTGATATAAGCGAAAGCTTTGATATAAGTGACTGGTTAAAACGGGTTTTATTAAAGGGATTACCAAACGATTATAAATGTATGATAAATTTTGTTTCCATAATAGACCTGAAAAATACCGCAGCACATAATAACCTAGTGAAACGTTCTAAAACGTACCTCGACGTACTAGCGCCGGAAGATTTGATCGAACCCGAAGGGCTTATTGCGTATTTAAATGATAAAAAGAACATATCTATAAAAGATGTGATACAGATACCAAATCTCGTATTTTTATTAGATGAATCTTCAGTTGATAAGAAGGATTATGAGGCAGTTCGCAAACATAACGATGAAATACTAATGGCCATTAAGAAAAATGTAGGGTCGAAAGAGATTATCACAACTGATTTTGCAACAATAAACGAAAATATAATACAAGATGTGCTTAAAGCATACGTGAGCAACCCCGGAGAAATTTCAGGTATGATTATTAGAAATGCTAAGTTTTGGAATAGGAATCTCAATGGTGTAAAATGAGCAGGTAATATCAAATAATATTATCTAATATCATCTCAAAAATGCACCAGTGTTAGCTTGGCGCATAAAAAGAAATAGTATCAAACAACATGAAACATATAAAATAATATCAAAGATAAATCGAACATTTAGCCTATTGAACCGCGGGCCCATTAAAATCAATGTGTCTTTAATGAGGCCTCTTATGCTTGCGATCCCTAAGCAGTTCTATAAACTTGAGTACCAATGAATTCTTATTTGCCTCTTCTATGATCTTTGAAAGGTCTTCTTTTGTCATTTTCCCCAATAAATCACCAATAAACAATAGCCTTTTCTAATATTTATTTATTTGGATTGCTTTGCTTGAGCTGGAAGTTGCCTGGCGGAAGGTGCTGCATTATGTAGTCTATATCCTCGTAGCCCAAAAGGCTTGAAATTTTCTTCGCTGCTTCCGACTTTTTCATGTTTCCGGGCCTCAGCTCGATTGCCTTATTTATGCCCAGCCTCTCAAATGTCTTGCCTGGCACA
>JBMFUY010000209.1:0-3186 GCA_049966275.1 bacterium | reverse complement strand
ATCACTCATTACACAAACTTCCCTATTTCGCAAACGCATTTTTTGGGTTAAAGGGGAATTATACGGAACTCCCTCTGTCCCTCTCTGTTAAAGAGGGATGACGCTGATGCCAAATCACACCCTCCCCATTTGCTAAAGGGAAAACGAAAATCCCCCTCTTTACTCAAAGAAGGGTTAGGGTAGTTAGAATACCCCGTCTGCTTCGCATCCACCCCTTTTGCCAAAGGGGAATTTGTGAGGTGTCATTCTGAAGGAGCGAGAACGACTGAAGAATCTCACAGAAGTAGATTCTTCGCCTTCGGCTAAGAATGACACGGTGGTGTAGATTCTTTATTGCATTTTTTAGATTAATCTGCTTTACTTGAATAGGTTTAAGTTTGTAAGTATATTTTTATTTAATGGTCCTATCGTCTAGAGGCCTAGGACGTTGCCCTCTCAAGGCAAAAACGAGAGTTCAAATCTCTCTAGGACCATTTATCACGTTGCTCTGACAAACATCCTTTTTATGCTCAGGTCAGAACAATAAATGTAATAACTATTAAAACACCCACAAGGGCTGACATAAAAACCCATTTCCACTGCTTCTGGTATGCAAAATATATAGACATGGAAAGCATGGTAAAAACAGGTGTAAATATCAGAATAACAATACCAGAAAATGCGAGTATATGTAAGATAGGAGGATCAATATGAACCACATTGCTCATCAACTCCAGTACAAAACAAACCGCAAGTAGCCCGATACCGGTATAAGAGCCTATCCTTATAACATGCATCACAATCTTTCGTTCTTTGTTCATAGATTATAGAGATCCTTTTAAACCATGATAAAACATCTCAAGGGCTATAATTATCATTACGACAACGAATATCCGCTTCAACAGCACTGTATTGATACCTCTGACAATTCCAGAACTGATCCTCGCGCCAATAAAAACACCTAAAACCACAGGCACTGCAGCATAAAAATCTATAGCCCCTTTGAGAAGGTAGACAAATGTAGCTGAAGAGGCAGTTGGACCTATCATGAAATTACTCGTGGCAGTGGCTACCTTCATGGGCACACCCATTACAAGATGCATTACACTTACATTTATAGCACCACCACCCACACCAAAGATACCGGCAAACACACCGGCAAAGAACGATAGGGCAATGCTTATCAACGGGTGTTTACTCGAACCACCCTCTTCATCAACCTTAAACTGATTTTTTAGCATCTCATAGGATGCATAAAACAATACCAGAGGAAAGATCATCTCAAGTACATTGCTCTTCAATGTGTGCGACAGAAGACTACCTGTGATGGCTCCTGATGTTGTTCCAAGCATAAGAAGGGTAGCGAGTTTGAGATCTGTCAACCCTTCTGAGAGGAATCTGGTTGTGCCACCAAGTGACGTGGCAAGCACACCTGTCATACTTATGGCAATTGCCTGGTGTATGGTCATGTGAAAATAAGGGATCAATGTTAAAGAAGGAACAATTATGATCCCACCACCAAGTCCTAACAGGGCTCCGAGAAAACCAGCCATCACACCTATAAGGAGCAGAAACAACAGATAGAGCATGCCTTTTAATTTACCTTCATTATATCTATCTTCAGTCTTCCCACAACCCCAAGGATGTCCATCCAGTGATCAAGACTGCCGCTTGCCAGCACTATGTGCGTTGCATCAGCCGGGAACTCACCCAGTGTTGGATCTACAGGCACCCATTCATTGAGATAAACAATGGGCCATGCATGATAATAAAAATAACCATCAGGCATAAGCACCACACCCATTGCCATCTTTGTAGGGATACCAATAGATCTTGCCAATGCTGTAAAGAGAATGGTATGCGCCTTACAATCCCCCTGAGGATTTTGTAGCAGATCAACAGAGCGCGGCAAAGCAACTGTGAATGCATCTTTTACGTGCGTATACACCCAATTGTTTAAAAGCTCCACAGCCTTTTTCGCATCAGTTTCTCCATGAATGATCTCCTTTGCCCTGTTTATAATCTCTGGATTGTCTGCATTGATCAGGGTATTGCTGCCCAATTCCTCTGATACATCCACACCCTTTATATTAACTGTGTGTTTGTACGGTAATCTGTAAGTCCCTATGTGTTCAGGCACAACAACTGTGATTATATTGCCCTGTCGTTCCTGGAATGACAGGGATGGCATTGATTCTGTGTCTGATATGCCTGTTACATAAGCATCCATTCTGTAGACACCTGCTGGATATGTAACAGGTAAACCTTCTGCTCTTATTGCAGTTGATGATATAAGATCAACAGGTTCTTTGCCCCAACCTTTTGTTAAAGCCATTGCCTTTGGTTCAAGCACTGCACGAAAACCAAGAGGGCTGATCTCCTCAACAGTTTCACCCTGAGGCGTAACCCACATTGTTTCTGTCATATCCTTTATCTGCACGTGTAACTTAAATGTATCAACCGGACTTCCAAGTATATACCTTGTTTCCCTGCCCAGTATCTTTACCTTCACTGGCAATGCCTGCTGGATCGTTGGATCAAACGTCTCAAAGTTGTATTCTGTTCTGCTGAATCCATCCTTTACAATCCTCAAAATGATCCCTGCAGATGTTATGGGTGGTGATTTTAAACGAATCTCCTGTTTTGTTGTACCTCCTGGTCCCATGAGGGATAACGTCAGTACATTATTCTTAATATATCCATTTGCAGCAATCTCAAGCCCGGATGTTTTTAATGAAAAATCTATATGCTCAATTGAATAATTTTTATCTGTTTTGTAATCAGATATTGTTGTGATCTCTTTTTCCTGTCCCATGAGCAATATTCGCATAAACATACGCGTCCTGAATTCAAACCCATTGCCTGATGGGCTCATACTCTCATAATCATAACCTATCTTTTTGTTCCCCATGTAAAGCCCCATCCACTCTGATATGGGCGTTATCTCTGACTTAAAGTTCTCAGGTGCAGATAAAGGCACTGAATTGCTGCGAGAGGCGAACAGGTATACAAAGCTACTTATCCAGAATAGGATTATTACAGTATAAATTGTTAGTTTTAATTTCTTTCTACGCATCTCCATAAGGATCAGGTTACACCCTTATACCTGTACAGTCAATTTACCCAAAATTGCAATAGGAAAGTTTGCTCATTCGTTCAACCCCACGATCCACCTAAGATACAAAGACTTTTTGTTGTAAAGGAGGC
>JBMFUY010000208.1:0-3219 GCA_049966275.1 bacterium | reverse complement strand
ACCCTTCCCTTCGGGTGGGTACCCCATCACTCATTACACAAACTTCCCTATTTCGCAAATGCATTTTTCGGGTTAATCAATATCCAAACCTCATCATCAATACACGAATAAATGCCTCAATAACAATATCCTTTGACATCTTGGATTGGCCTGCCCTTCTATCCTCAAAGATGATAGGCACTTCTTCTATATTGTAGCCTGCCTGTTTGATCCTGTATGCCATTTCCACCTGAAAACCATAGCCATCTGATTTTACCTGATCCAGATCAACCCTTTTCAGGGCTTGCACATTATAACACCTGAATCCACCTGTCATATCCTTTATGTGCATCCCAAGGATAATCCTTGCATAAAAATTCCCAAACCAGCTTATAAGCTTTCTCAACAGTCCCCAGTTAACAGTACCACCTCCATCAACGTATCTTGAACCAATAACAAGTCCGTTATCATCAAGCTTATTTAATAATTTAGGCAGGTCTGAAGGCTTATGAGAAAAATCTGCGTCCATCTCAAATACAACATCATACCCTTGATCTATAGCGTACCTGAAGCCCTGATTATAAGCATTCCCCATTCCCATCTTTTCGGCTCTATGCATCACATGAATATGTGTATTTGAACCCGCAAGCTGATCGACAATCTTGCCGGTTCCATCTGGTGAGTTATCATCTATAACAAGCACTTCTGTATCTGGCAGGTAGGTCAATACTTCATGTAAAAGTTGCTCTATATTTTCTGCTTCATTGTATGTTGGTATAATAACAAGCATTCTCATGGATTTATAATACCCTCAAAGTCATAACATTTATAAATATAAAATGTCCTTGCATAATGTCCATAACGATAGATATTCAGTGGTGGTAATTCAACCCATTTCTTACACTTAAAATGCTTGTATGGATCTATTCTGAAGCTATTGGTATTTATGTAAACTGCATTCCATCCATACAGTTTTGGGGTTATGCTGTAACCCCAATCATGGTAAGAATCTCCTGTGCTTGTTGAGGTATAAACCTGTGGCTGTCCTGGCATGTTAAAGGCAAGCTGGCTTGATAATTGATACTTATGTGTAAATAAAAATGTAGGACCTTGTTTTGAAAGTTCTTTGTATGCCTTTTCTACTTCATTACCTGCTGTGTGCCAGCCGTACAGATCATTTGTTAGATCAGCATCTGCTGGTTTTAAATGGATCAATGGATAATACAGCTGGATATGTATAATCAGGGTAAATAACAATGCAATTCCCCAGCCTATCCATAGATAGTTTCTAAACCATCTTTTGTGGTATATATCATAGGATAGCTGAACAGACAGGATCACACCAGGAATGTAGCCCATCAATGCCCAGTTGGGTTTTGAATCAACGAAAAAGCTTACCATGAAGAAAAATAAAATTATGGGCACTGCAAAAACAGAAAGGAATAAATATCCTTTTTTATTATTCATTGAGGTTGTATCACTATTCGTATAATCGTGATGATAGTATAATTTAAACCCATAGTAGATAGCGTATATGATAAGGAAAAAGACTAAAGGTGAGATGAACCCAACTTGAGAACCAAAGAATGTAAAGAATTTGTTTATGCTTATATGAAAGTTTGGATTACGTGATACAAGTTCAAATCTTATAGACTCAAAATGATGCTGAATATTCCATACAATAACAGGCGAGAAGATCAACGAAGCAATAATTACTGCAATATATGGTTTAGCAGATTTAAACCATTTTCTATCATCCCTGGAAAGTATCATAAACAACAATGTTGAAATAGGCACAAAAATAGAATGATATTTACTCAACATATCAAAACCAAGGGCAACACCTGCTGCATACCAGTAAGCCCCCTTATCATCTAAAAATACCTTTACCAGGGAATACATGGTCAGGAGCCAGAAAAATCCAAGAGGTGCATCAGGCAGCATCATAAGTCCACCAATTGCATAGGCAGGTATGATATTCAAGGCAAGCACAGATAAAAACGCCTTCATTCTATCATCAAGGATCCTGATAGCGATCAACCATACAAGTATCGTGTCACCAATTGAATACAACAAAGCCGACATTCTGACTGCATAAGCAGTGCTACCCAAAAGCTTCATCATTAAATAGTTTGACCATGCTACAAGTGGAGGATGCTCATAGTAGCTTAATGATAAATGTCTTGCATACTGCCAATAATATGCCTCATCATCACTCAGGTTAAGGCTAAAGATAAAAACAAGCCTTATACCTACAAGTATTATCAGCATCAAAACAAACAATAAGGTCGCTTTTTTGTTCTTATCCATAATTTTGGAATATACTATCTTTCAGAAAACATGGTCAACAACATCCAATGTTATTTTACGCTATTCGTGTAAATATATCTTTATTAATCGAACTCCAGATTTAATGTGAAATATCAGTCTGATTAAATGCTTCTAATGCGATCTCTCTAACATCTGGATTTTCATCACAACATAGGGATTTTAAAACGAGTAACGAGGACGGGCTTTTAATAAGGCTTAACATGTATGCTATATCCCCCCTCAATACTGGATTCCTATCTTTTAGTAACTCAACCAGAGATGGAATAATTTGTTCTAATTCCTTACTCAGAGCCTGGCTGAGCTCCTGAACAAGTGCAACTACTCCAATCCTTATTTTTAGATTATCCGCCCTGATCATATCAGGGATAAACCTGACAAGAGAAGGATCATCTCTAAACATATCAATTATGTTTTCAAGAAATCCTTTCTCCATATATGTAATAAGCATTTCTTTCATTTCCACATCAGTTATTTGTCTCATATACATTAAATTAACATCAATAAATATTGAATATCAATACATTGCTATGAAGATGGATCTTTAAAATTCCCAATAGGACTCAAATGTTCTGGCTGTGTTATTCCTAACCTGTCTCAAAAGAGAATACCCTATTTATTTCGCAGACACAACTCTAGGAAAGGAGTGTTGAAAAACTGTATTTTCGATCAGCTCGGCAATGACAGGTATCATTTGCCATTCTGAACGAGCGAAGCGGCTGAAGAATCCATCCTCTGTCACTGTGAGCAGAGCGAAGGGTCTGTGGCTTTAGATTCTTCTGTTCCCCTTTTGCTAAAGGGAAACAAAAATCCCCCTCTTTATTCAAGAGGGTTAGGGGAGTTAACCCGAAAAATGCGTTTGCAAAATAGGGAAGTTTGTGTAATGAGTGATAACCCCGCGTCAAATATAGG
>JBMFUY010000207.1:0-3221 GCA_049966275.1 bacterium | reverse complement strand
GGAGGGGGGGTAGGGGGGTACAGGTGGATCGTGCGACCCATGCTCTGCATGGGTACCCCGAACGAATGAGCAAACTTTCCTATTGCATTTTTTGGGTTAACCCATCTCTGGGTTAATGAGATGATAATACAGGTTAAACACTACCTAATTTCATCGCAAGTTTTAAAAGTGCTTGAACAATCAAAGATTTGAAAAAGTAGATGGCTAATATCGCAAACAAAGGCGACAGATCAATTCCGTAATTCCCACCTATAGGGATGATCTTTCTGAATGGAGCAAGTACAGGTTCAGTTATTCTATATAAAAGGTTTATTGCTGGATTGTATGGATCAGGGTTTATCCAGCTCAACAGTGCCCGGATAATTATAAGCCAGTAGTATACAGTAAGAATAACATTGACGATATTCGCCAGTATTACAAGAATATTGGGAAGCATATCAATTTATCTGCCCAGCAAGGCTTTACTTAGAAGTATAAATTTGCATAGACCAGAAGCATCCTTCCGATCTCTTCACCACCAAAAGTAGTAGTTTGTGTTAAAGCAGGATTGGGTAGATTAAAATATGGGAACTCATGGTGTATGTCATTGAACAGGTTAAATACATACGCACCGATCTCAAACCTGTTTTTTACCAGAGTATACCCTACCTTTGTGTTGACAATAAAATACGGTGGCAGAGTCATAGTTTGAGTGGCAAATACAGCTGCAGGGTTTGCAAGTTGAACAACCTTTGCTGATACATAATCTCCATCAACATTTATAAAGAATGTGTCTGTTAATGCGTATCTTGCGCCTATATTGAATTTTTCTGTAGAATAATTATCAACCGAGCTTCCCAGTGTATCCTGTCTCAGAATAAAGGAATAATTGGCAAAGGTTTTTACCTGCTGTATAGGTTCATATTCAACTCCGGCTTCACCACCATGAGCCACATATCGTGGTGAGGAATTCATAAATTCTATCCTCATAGGATTATACAGTAGTGTAAAGTTAATCATATCCAATAGCTCCTGATAGAAAGCTGTAAGCTCAGTTCTTACATGCGTTCCCCATTGGCCTATGTACCCAAATTCTGTAGATCTAATTTGTTCATTTTTAAGATATGGATTACCCAGCAATGGTTGTGCTACTATGCCAGGTAAAGGGTTTATTGCCGGTATAAATTGGGCTTCCATATAAATGGGCTTTCTAAATGCAGTTCCATACGATACCCTTACTGTCTGCTCAGGAGTTATGGAATAACTCAGGTTTGCTCTATAACTTGTGCCTGGTTTTGTCACAGAAAAATGATCGTATCTTGCATCAAGTGTTAACACAAAGTTATAAAATGGACCGATCTCATCATGAATAAATCCGCCGTAAATAAATTCCTTTGTCAGGTCTATGCCATTGTAGGTTTGGAGAAGTAATGGATAATTATAAGCGTTATAGTTTATATTCAATCCTACAATGAGCTTATTGTAAGGAATTTCAGGGAGGTTGTATTGAAGATCGAGGTTGTAGCTATTTGTAACTCCACTGAAATCGGATGAGAACAGGTTGAGCGATGCTCCTAAAAATGATACGGTCATAGGAATTGTTTCATAAAATCTGTTCCAGTAGGCATCGGCTTTAAAACCTTTATACTCAACATCTGCCTTTAAATAATTTTCTTCAAAGGTTGCGTTAAATATGTTTAAATCAGTGAAAAGCTCGAAATTCGGTTTATCCCATCCACCTTCAAGTGATGCTTTAAGATTATCTGAGAAGTTATGGTCCACATAAAGCCAAGCCTTTGGTAGATTGAGCGCTGTTTTGGATGGATCAGAAAAATCTGCAAGGTGTTTGTATCCTACACTACTTATAAAACCTGTTGATCCTGTTTCACCCTGAGCTATAACAGATCCATCGTAGTTACCAAAAAATACAGCTGGTTTCTCAGAGGTTAATCCGCCAATACCGGAAATGATAAATGTTGGAGTTTGTTCCGGCTTTTTTGTTGTTATGCTTATAATACCTGTTACTGCGTCAGCACCATACAGTGAGGAGCTTGCACCTCTTATGATCTCTATTCTGCCTATTTCGTTTAATGGAACAGGTATATCCTCTATAAACGTTGGGCCAAACAGTGTGTTATTTAAAACCCTTCCGTTCAGCAGAACAAGCATACGGTTGTTCTTCTCTGTTCCATAACCTCTTTCATTAAATATTGGATAAGCAGGGTTTATATAAGCCACATCCATACCAGGAACTGTTCTTAATATGTCAGAGAGCGATAAGCCAACACCATATTTTATATCATTTGCGGTTATTACACTGATCGCAGCCGGGGCCTGCGTGATCTTTTGTTTATGCTTTGCTGCAGAATACACAATGTCTTCAGAGCTAAACAATGCAAGTTCCTGTTCAAGAGCAGATGTTTCTTCTGCAGATTTTACACTCACCTCACCTATATCCACTATTTGAGGATTTTTGGGTCCCATGAATAACAGGTGTGAGCCACCATCAGTATCTACAACTGTTATGTAGTACAGAAGTTTTGGAGGATTAACATCCTGAGCAGGAATTATACCAGAGAATGTATCACCTGATACACGTTTTAAAAATACTGCTTTAAAAAATTTATCAGAAGGTGATTTATACAAGAGTGACGCATACGCAACCTTGTCAGCAGGATCTATTGTCGCAGACACGTTTAAAGGTTCGCCAGGCTTTGCTGTTAGTATGGGTTTGTGGAAGAACCTAAAAGAGATAATAGGTTGATCAGCGTTTGCGTATGAATTAAAAAGAGACATGAAAAAACAAAGAACTAAAACAAATATTTTTTTCTGCATACCGCCTCCCTTATCTATTTGACTAATATCAAAAATAATTTATTTTTGCAAGATATTTTTATATTCTGTAGAATGTAAAGTTAATTAACAAGTAGAAAGTAAGTAGGAATTTATAATAATTATCCTGAATCCTGCGTGAAAACGCATCATTGTAGCTTCAATTGATCAATTTTTAAGGGATATTCAGAATCACATCTGTCAAAAATAATTTTTTGTAAAGGAAACCTTGATACCGAGACTTTCACCAAGCATACAACCATTCCTGAATCGTACTTCATATAAACACCTCCAATTTTATCTATCTTTTACGTTTTATATTGATGACTGTCAATTCCTTTAACCCGAAAAATGCATTTGCGAAATAGGGAAGTTTGTGTAATGAGTGATAACCCCGCGTCAAATATAGG
>JBMFUY010000206.1:0-3283 GCA_049966275.1 bacterium | reverse complement strand
GGTTCAGGTTCTGTTACCTTTGAAGTTCCTGCATTAGCATTTGGAACAAGTTATATTGGAACCATATCAATTTCAGGAAACGAGTGGGGTATTGCAGGTAATGAAACTGCTTCAGCCTTTATTTCATTTACTACAACAACATCAGGTTCAAGTTCAAGTTCAGGCTCAGGTTCAAGTTCTAGTTCAAGTTCAGGTTCAGGTTCGAGTTCAAGTTCAGCTGGAGCTGAATACATAACTGTTACCCCTTCAGTAATTACAAGATCTCCAAACACTGGTGTTCCGTTAGTTATACAAGGATATAACTTTAAGGAAAACTCTACAGGATATATATCCGCATCTTCAATACAAATAGGTTCGTTTAAAGCAAGTTCTACAGGTTATTGGTCAACTACAGTGTATAATACTATGAATGCGGCTTCAGTAAGCGGTTTGTGGAACGCAATACAAAACGCAGGTTCAAAGCTTAGTATACAAGCATACGATTATGGAGACAATACAACTTCAAACACAGTTGAAGTAACTTTAATCTGATACTTTAACTTTAACGTGAGTTAAATGGACAAAAAAATAAAGAAGAAAATAGAAAACAAAAAGATGGAAAAAAAGATAAAAGAAAAGAAAGCTGAAAACAAAAAGGCAAAGAAGTAGCCTTTGTTTCAGTAAAAGTTTGTGGTGAGTGCTGTGCTTAAAACATTTCCTTTTCCTTTTATGGGAGGATTGTTTAATCCTCCACCACAGCCTCCACCACCAGATTACATCTCTTACGCTTACGATGTAATTGGAGAAGATGAACTAACTGTAACGATTCCTGCTAACACTACAACTCCATTACAAGTTCTTGCGTTTAACCCAGATACTCTTTTTTCAGGTACTATCTATATAAGTAACACGCAAAACATTCCGTTAGGTGCAACACAAAACATAATGCTTTACTTTTTAGACTGGAAGAACAGCGTAATGAACACGCTTACGCTTGACAACTACAAGTATGGGCGTTACTTTGAAAACTATCCGATCCAAACTATTGCATTTGTTAACAACTACCCTGTAGACTTGAACATATACATTCAGTATTCCATAAAGAAATACTATGAGTTTTATTCACCTGTAGTTCAGGACTTGACACAACTTCAACTTACTCCATCTATTATAACTCCAAGTTTGTTAGGCGGAACAAACTTTCTTTTTTCTAACTCAATTGCTAACCTTAATGTTTCAAATATTCCTTTAAACTCAACTATTTATGTAATACAACAGCAAGTTTATGGTACAAGTTCAACAGCTCCAGGAAGTGTAACCATAAGTTGGAACGGATTGCTTACGCTTAACCTTCCAGTAAGTGCATTAGGAACATATACAGACTCAAACGAGTATCCTGTAGTCGTTGATTCTACAACTCAAGCTTTACCGGGAAGTGTAACTTCAACTAACGCATCATTAAACTGGGTTCAAGTAGAACTGTTCAGCCCGATTGCTATAAAAACAACAACAAACAGTATTCCTATAATTTATAATAGTAAAACTAATACATTTGCATTAGCTTCAAGTGCAAGTATATCTGCATCAACTTACGCTGTGTATATGCCTTCACTTCCCGCTGCGTTTTGCCAATATGCATTAAGTTAAAGTTATAAAGTGAGTTTGTGGAAACCGAAAACAAAGAGTGTGTTAAAGTTATATACAAAGTATATGACAAAAATAACAACCTAATACAAGACGGAAGTATAGAAAAGGACATCGTTGTAAATTCCGGCTTGTCTTTCCGTGCAGCATTACTTGGCGGTTTGATAAGTCCTGCACTTTGTGCTGTTGCAATAGGCACAGGAACTGTAACACCAAAACCAACAGATACTGCACTTGGAGCTGAAGTTATGCGTACTACTTCAACAAATGTTTTAAAAACAACAAATGTAACAAACGACACGCTTTCCGTATCTGCAAACTTTACGTTTAGCTCTGCTGTTTCAATATCCGAGTTTGGAACGTTTAACACAACTAATGCAAACGAAGGGATAATGTATTCACATGATCTTATCGGTCCGTTAAGTATGCAACAAGGATATACGTTGCAGTTAATTATAAACTTTATACAGTTAAATTAAGTGGTAAAAATGGAAAAAGATGTAGAATTAATAAACGGGAAAACCAAAGAACAGTTAAGCCTCTTTGCTATAAAGAACGCACTTGCGGTTGGCGTAAGTGTTATGGTTTCAGAGCATTTCTTTTCAACATACCTTTCGTCCCCGCTTACTGTTGAAACCTTGTACCAAGACAAAAAGGATAAGGTAATGGAATACTTTTATGAAGCTTCAGCTTCAAGTTTAATGTTTGGAATAGTTATGGACATTCTTTTGCGTGATAAATACTTTTTGGGAACTATATCTGCAGTTGGAACAATTGTATTATACTACTTTGTTTACCAAAAAGCTTTAAATGCAAAAGTATAAATACTTTAACTACGTAATATACATAGTGATTATTATGGAAGAACAAAAAGGAAAAGCTACAGTTTTAGTTGTAGCAAAAGATGAAAACGGAAATATAATTGGAACAAATTATGATAAAAAAGTGATAGAATGAAAAAAGTTTCTTTAGCACCAAAAGTTGCTGTTTCTTTAACAGCGTATGACGAAAACGGAAATATTACTGGAAGATATTACAATCCGTTAGACTTAAGCACAAAGCAGATGGCACAGTGGGTTCAAGCTTCTATATTTAATACTGCTGAAACAATTACAAATACTGCAGGTACAGGTATAGCTGTAACTGCAGACACATCTCCTGGCACGACAATACTTATCTGTGCAGGTACAGGCACAACTGCAGCTGCAGTAACAGATTATGCATTAGGTACACCGATAGCTTCAGGCGAATACACAGCCGCAACTGCATCTGGAAGTGTAGCCGCAACAATAGGTGCATATTCAGGTAGCGGAACAAGTGGAAGTTTTACTGTAACTGGAACTATAACTAACAGTTCAACCGCAACAATAGCATACAGCGAAGTAGGAATTGTTGTAGGAAATGGAACAAACGCATATCTTTTAACACACGATGTCTTTTCTGCATTAAACGTAAGTGCAAACGGAACATTAGCAGTAACATATACTTTAACATATGAATAATGAACAAGTTAACGTATAAGTATAAGTATACGTAAATAAATTAATTTATCAGGTGTAGTTATGGTTACATTCGCACAGGTAAGTGGAAACTCTGTTATAAGTTATGTACCCATAACTATTACTAATTCTCAAACAACCGCTACCTCAGCACCATTTCA
>JBMFUY010000205.1:0-3283 GCA_049966275.1 bacterium | reverse complement strand
AATACCTATATTTGACGCTGGGTTATCACTCATTACACAAACTTCCCTATTTCGCAAATGCATTTTTCGGGTTAATAAAAAAGCCCCGCGCATTTGCGCGGGGCTTTAACAATATACGTAATCTTTATACTTATGGGTGCACTGATATCTTATCACTTTCACCAACCTGCTGACATGCAGGGGATCCATCTGAAGGTGCAGTACTTAACGCTGTTGTGTTGTATGGTGTAAATGTGATAGAGTTATACACACCAGATGATAGGCTCAACGTGGCAGTCTGGTATGCATAAGGTGAAGCGACAGTTATTGCTGGTAAGCCAGCACAGTTTGTTGAACCTGTTGTACAGTTGGACCAATAAGGGGTAGAACCAACGCTTACATAGAAACATCCTCTCAGGTTAGCTGGTGTGCCACCTGATACAATCTTCCAGTTGTATGCATTAATGTACGCCTTGGCAGCAGGTGCGGTTCCAATACCACTGGCATTATTGGCAGGTTGTATGATCCATGCACCGCCAACCGGGAAGCTTGTCAATGAGAATACATCCATAGCCCCAAGGATATAATTGTTCATCACAGTGGCAAAGTTGTTCGTGGAATCCCATGAATATACAGGACCATTAACACTGGTTCTTGCAAGTCCCTGAAGAAGCTTCACTGTATAGAATCTACCATAAGCAGGCTGTGTTAACAGAAGACCTGCTGAATTGATTGGCAGCGTTGGTATTTTTATAGCAGTAACATTGGGGTTCATCACCATCTCCCATGCTGTTGCAAGTACCGTTGCTGTTTGTGCGCTACTATCCAGACCCGTGTAGTTAAAGTTCGTATCGTACACAATATCAGCAAGCCCGATTGTAGGTGCTGTAAGCTGAACCCCGGAATTGGCAGCAGATGTCCATGAAACCTGCTGGTCATTTGGATTGATCGTGGGCCAATTGAGATCCATAAACTTATACCAGTAGTTGAATGCTGCTGGCACTGCAGGTGAACCTGTGCTGCCTGTTCTATAAGCAATGGCTGTTGTGGCAGAGAAGTTTGCATTCACCCTTCCCAGGTCCGTAATGATAACCGCTGGAATAAAGGTTGGTCCCGCGGTTCCTAAACTTACATATGGTAATGCAATGGATGTTGCACCTGTTGTTCCGGATGCTAATGCCTGTGTTGTAAGCTGGAAGTCAACAGGATTGGTAGAGTAATAAACACCTGTTAAACCAAGCAGGTTGTATGTCTGGTTTGTTGGATCCTGTGGCCCCCAGATTGAGGTTGTATTACCGAGATTAAGCGTATATGGGGTTGCCCCTATATTGTTATTTATATTCGGACTTACACCACTACCTATGTTAGCAGTCCCCACTGCTATACCCGTTCTTGCACCAAAGGATTTAAATGTGATGCTTTGTAACAAACTTGTAAAGTTTACAGGTGCGCCAGGTTGCTGAAGTACGTATGAAAGCTGGGTCATCGTACTGTAAGGGATATTGCCTGCTAACCCTGCCATTGAAAATGTTGAGTTTTGCGGTGCTGGCACATAATAGTTCTTCCCCTGAGGGGCTGGTGTTATAGTTTGAGCATATATAGAGGTAGAACCTGAAGAAGAAGTATAAATATTAAGGTTACCAATATTAGCAGCTGGTACGATTATGTTGGATGGCAGGTTTAGATTTGTACTGGAGTATGTTCCGGCACAGGTTGTATCACCATACAGTGTTTTGCTTAAATTAGGTCCTACCAATGAACTGAGGCTTAAGTTTATAAGGTCATTAAATGACATAAACGGTACCATCAAACCTATTGGAATGGCATTATTACCACAACCATTTGCCAGGTTTGTTGGATTATTCACATCAGAACCACCATTGGTAGAACCAACTGCAACATAACTACTGTAATTGGTCCTTTTTCTCAATGGTAGAACTACATAACTAAAGCCTGTGCCCCAAACTGTGAAGTTGTCGTATGTTGCATTTGTAGCCGATTGATTGGAAAGTCCACCTGCTGTATATGTAATATAGCTTCCGACAACCGTTGTTACAGGTAGAGCAAAGTATCCATTTGCATCTGTTGCAGTAAGGTAATTGCCTGTGTATCCAGCCCCCTGAATATTTTGCGTCCAGTAGTTTTGATCACCCGGGAAGTTACCAAGCATCACAAAAGCCGGACTTATGGCTGAGTTGTTGTTCGTCCTATCCACAACAACCCCGGATGGACAGAACGCCCAGATATACACATAGAACGAGTAATTACCAGCTACACTGTTAGAGAACTGCCATAGCTTTGGATTAGAGGTACTACCAACAGGAAGATTGAAGTTTGGCGATGTACCTTTATAGAACCACCATGTCCATGGCCCTTGAGATGGGTTTTGTGACCAGAACCCATTTCCATAATCTGCATTAAGGATGGTCATTGTGGAAGGACCTGTTTGCGCTGTTACAACCACACCTGTTAGTGTAGCATTGGCAGACTGGTTCGTCATAGTCACCCAGCCTGCTATAGTTGAGCCTGTTAACCAGACTGTTGAAGCATTCCAGATTGAAACAGAGAAGCTCTGTCCACCTCTAGGTGGTGTTACTGATGGTGGAACAAAGTTCTCAATGGTCATTGGTTGAGCACTGCCTGGATTGATATTAACCTTTGCTGCACCAACAAGCACAGGACCATGATAAGCAGGGGCTTGTGTAGGTGCTTTTCCACAACGTGAAAGTAAGATTGCCATACTCAGTATTATGACGGGTAGGAGTAGATACCTCATTAGCCCTGACAATCGTTGAGACCTGTTTGTTTTACCCATATTAACCTCCTTTCAGCCTTAAGGCTGACACCATCTTGTTGATGGTGTTTGAAATTTTTTTCATCTTATTTGTATTTTTTGCATTCATCTCTATACAAAAGAAAGCCATACACTTCATGGCTTTCAACTTTTATTTAAACGTTTTGAAAAATGTGGACCCGGAAACAGCAGGCACTGTTAATAATGTAACCTCTTTGAGCGAAGGATACTCTTTTATTTCCGGTTCAATAAACATCTTTTTTGTTGATAAATCACCTGTTGTTCCATCTTTGTCATGTTTCTGCACTGCGTTTAGTGGCATATTTGTAGCTCTTATTTTTTCTGACATATCCTCCTCCATTGTCAGGATTATACCCATAATAAAATCCTTGTCAAGTGTTTTTTTTATTAGAAAATGGGAATGATTGCACAACCCCTCCTATGTTAAAAGTCAAGCCCTCTCGAGGCTGTATGTAAAACGTTTTTGTTTTCTTATTATTCCTTCCTCAT
>JBMFUY010000204.1:0-3290 GCA_049966275.1 bacterium | reverse complement strand
CTTTTAATGATTGTGACTTTATGTGTTACTTCCGTGTTCGCAGGGGTATGGATTGGAATAGGAGGATCTCAGGAATTTGGAGGCATGGGCAGGACTTTTCTTGATGCTCGTTTAACTTTTGGTTCTTTGCTTTCTTTTGATATCGCAGATCAAGTGCTTTTAAGTAACATAAGCCCCCAGTATTGGGACCAGTTATACACATATGTAAATCTGGATATACAGCTTTGGTTTGTTGAACTATATGGAGGTTATAGTCCTGCACTTTATTTTTATCAAGGACAGTTTCAGATGCCCGATTTAATGAATCATGGATATGTACACGGAGGTATTTCTTTTGATTTTAAACCATTGCGGATTTATGGAGAAACTGCTTACAGATTATATTATGATCCACTTTCTATTGGCAGCGTGCCGATTTACTCGTTAGGTGTCCAAATTGGCTTTTAACCGGTGAGAATGATGTAATGTGAAGGGGGCTATAATGTGAAAAAATATATTTTTCTTGCATCGGTATTTGTGATCGTTTTGGTGCTTTCCGGCTGCTTTCTCATACAAAAGTCACCAGTCGCAACCATTCAGCTTGTTTCTCCGGCAAATGGATCTACGAATGTATCAACAGATGTGGATTTATCATGGGAAATTTCAGATAATTCTCAATATGTTAATTATGAAATATTTTTAGGAACAACACCTAATCCTCCTTTATTTGCAACGTCTGACACGACACAAATAAAGATAAACAATCTCTCTTATTCAACCTTTTATTACTGGAAAGTGGAAGCAAATCTTCAAAGTGACCAAAGTGCTGGCCAGAACAATGGAGAAAACATAACAAGTCAAGTACAGACCTTTGCCACAGAGCCATCGCCTCAATCGTCCATAACTCTTTTAATGGGAACAATACCAGCCACAATAGGAGGCAATGAAAATTTTTCACTGACAGCGATAGTCTATCATAAACTTGCACTTGAATCTGCGACAGCAACCATTGGAAATATTTTTGTTAATGCTACAAATTTGAACTCATCTACACTTACATTCGAATTTGGATCTTCCTTAAAGAATTTAAAGAGCGGTTTTTACACAATCACAATTCAGGTTGAAGATGTCAATGGAGATATCGCACTGGCACACAAGTCGATCTACATCAACAACTCATCTCCTCAAATAAGTTTTATGACGGTACCGGCAACGGTAGATAACGGTCAGACTGAAACAGTATCAGTATTGGCGACAGCGATAGGAAGCGGTAATTATATATCTTCTGTTGAAATAGGCGGGATTCAGGCAGTTCAATCAACATCAAATCCTGCCATCTGGAGCGCTTCTATAACTTTCGAAGGTACAGGAATTCAAACTTTATATGCTACAGCAATGGATAATTTCAATAACATATCTTCTGTATCGGCACATATTGTGTACATGCTTTCAGTTATAATTCCGAATACTACAAAGGTATTGAATCAATCGAGCATACAGCATCTGACATATGTCTCTACGAATCAATCTATATTTGTATTCACCGGTGCCAGTTCGCAAATAACAAGTTTAGAGCCCGGAGATGTAATTGTATCAGGTGTTAACAGTTATACGCCTCAAGGAGCTTTGCGAAAAATAGTAAGCATAAAAAATGATCCAGCAAATAATACCATAACAGTTTACACAACATCTACCACTTTAAATCAGGCGATACAGCAAGGAAGTCTTTACTGCAGTGTTGTTTTAAGCCCAAATCAAGTCGAATCCATAGTACCTTCCAAAGAGACAAAAATTACTCCTGTGTACAGTACAAGAAATAATGACGGATCATCATACTCTGAAACTTTCACATACCAAATAAGTCATACTTTTGAAAGCAGTTCGACGGATTCAAATTTAACTGTTAGTGCCACAGGATCTATCTCATTTACTCTGGGGTTTAATTTCGGTGTAGACATAAGCATGTTCGGAAACTCTGCGTACTTCACTGTTAATCAAAGTGAACAGGCAAATTTTTCATTCTCGGCGGATTTTTCGTGGAACGCAAGTGTAATTACACCTATTGCCACAATATATTTTACTCCTATAACATTTTCTATAGGATTTGTGCCTGTTGTTATAAATCCATACATGATAATTTATGTTGGGGCAAACGGGAACTTGTCTGTTGATTTGAAGGCAGGGGTAATCCAACAAGAGAATTTTACCCTCGGAGAGCAATACAGCAACAATTCGTGGAGCCCAATAAACAGTTTCACAAATGCTTTAAATTGCATGCCTCCGGTGGTTCAAGCAGCATGTAATTTTACGGGAGATGTTTCTCCACAAATGGGAATACAGCTCTATTGGGGACTTGGGAGCTTATATATACAGCCCGAAGCATATCTAACGTTCAGTGCTCAGTATTACCAGCAATTTAGTAGTAATAACAACGAATGGTTATGGTGGAATTTGGTAGGAGGGCTTCAGGCGGCAGTGGGAGCGGAAGTTGGATGGGGACTTGAAAGTTATCAAAGTCCACCACTCTTTAACTATTCCATCCTGATTTTGCAATCAGCACCCTCAGCGCCTATAGTAACTGTCGCTAGTACTTCTGGCAATGATGTCACAATTTCATGGAATGAAGAATCTCCAAACGTGAATGGTTTCAACATACTGCGCTCGTATAATGAAGGGCAGTTTATCAAAATAGCATCTCTTCCTGCAGAAATGACAACATACAAAGATTCTTCAATAACAGAAAGCGGCAATTACGAATATGAAGTATCTTCCTACAACACGGATCTTTTGGGTACAAATACATCGGTATCCACTCCGATTACGGTTAACATGTCTAATGTTCATTCGACATTTTATTCTGTATCGGGGTATGTTGATAACACAGGTGGCACAGGTATCCAGGGAGTAACGATAAACTTTAGCAACAATGCTACACCGGCAGTAACAAATTCTAATGGATACTGGATACAAAATCAATTGAGTGGAACTGTAGTTGTAACACCGTCTCTTAACGGCTACATATTCAGCCCAACCAGTACCACAGTTACAGGTCCATCTAGCAATGTTAACTTTATAGGAACACCTTCTGTCATAAACTCTAATCTAATCCTTCAAGGATTCTGTGGACAGGGAGCAACACCTGAATCTACAACTCAATGGCCGATTTTGTTGACAGGACAAGCCGCTCAGCAATACTGGTCTCCTATTCAGTCAAATGATTCACAGCAGGTTTTGGAACTTGTTGGCAATGAGCAAAACTATGCTTTTTGGAGTGTAGGAACAGTGATTTTTGATTCTTACTACAATGGCAG
>JBMFUY010000203.1:0-3292 GCA_049966275.1 bacterium | reverse complement strand
CTTGTAAGAGGGGGGAGCACACAAAAAGTCTGATGTGCCACTACTATATGTAGAGGGTACCCATTAAAAAGCCTGAAGAGCCTCATGTTTTAATCCAATCTCCTTGGCAACATTGCCCCATTCTCAAATTGCTCTGCTGAAAGATACCATTGAACAAGCACACCTTCTTTTACCTTTGCCTGTGGGGGAAGCCATGTTGACAGACGCTGATTGATTTCATCATCAGATAGGTTTACAGACACCTCTCTTTTATCAATGTCAATGGTGATCTGGTCCCCATCTTTGATAATGGCAATAGGACCACCAACCTGCGCCTCTGGAGAGATATAGCCAACGTATAATGCCCCTGTTGTTGCACCGGAAAACCTTGAATCAGTGATAACTGCTACATCGTGTAGACCAAGTGATCCAAGGATCAATACTGTCCTGAAATTTTCAGCAAACCCTGGCCCTCCTCTTGGTCCCTGATAGCGCAGTACAATAACATCTCCAGAATGAATCTCTCCATTCAGTATGGCAAATATAGCGAGCTGCTCCTCATCAAAACATCTTGCCTTACCTACAAAATGTCTATTTTCCTTCTTTACAATAGTATATCTTGCAAGTGCACCATTTGGAGCAACATTACCGTGCATCACCACAATACCGCCGAAAGGAGAAATTGCCTTCTCAGGTGGTAGTATTACCTGCTCATTGCGGATTCTGGTATGTCTTAATCTCTCACCAATAGTTTCCCCTGTTACTGTGAGCCTGTTTACATCTATGTCCTTTTCTATCCTTTTTAATACTGCAAGTGGTCCACCTGCATTATGTAGATCAATCATTGTAAAAGGACCGCTGGGCCTTACAGGAACAAGATAAGGGGTTTTATCTGATATTTCTGAAACAGTATCAAGGCTAATATCAAGTGATAGGGTCTTTGCGAGCGCGAGTAAATGAAGCACACCATTGGTGCTTGCAGATATTGCCATAATAAGTCTTAAAGCATCCTTTATTGCAGAGGCAGTTACAAAATCCTTAAATCTTTTGTTTTGCTTTACAAGTTTCACTATTGCATAGCCTGTTTGTTTTGCAAGCCTTATCCTCTCCATCAAATGTCCACCTGGTGTGGTTGACATGCCTGGTAAGGTTAATCCCATTACCTCTGTTGCCATTTGAACAGTATTTGCTGTTGTAAGCTCAGGGCATGCGCCACATGAGGTAACCCACTTATCTTCCATATCGTACATCTTTTTTGAGAATTCTTCTTCACTTATCTTACCAGAGAGGGTTCTGTTAACGCCTTCAAGGATCACGTCTGTTGGAAAGGTGGTTGGTTTACCCTCAAACATACCTGGTTCAGCAGGACCACCTGTATAAAAAATCGTTGGCAGGTTGAGCCTTGCACCTGCAAGCCATAAACCAGGCACGGATTTATCACATGTTCCCATCATAACAAGTCCATCTGCGCCAAGGTTTCTTACCTGTATTTCAACAGAATCCGCGATAGCATCCCTCTGCGGTAGGTCGTAAAGAAGAAGCGTTTGATCCAGAGAACCATCTTTGCAATATCCGCCGCATGGTCCTATTGTATTAAATTCAACAGGTGTGCCACCTGCGAGATAGATCCCGGATTTTATTGCCTCAGCCAGAGCCTTTAGATGGATATGACCAATGCCTGCATCCTGCATGGAATTGGCTATCACAATAAGAGGTCTTTCAAGTTCTTCATCTGTAAACCCACTTGCCTTGTAAAAAAAGCGATGTGTTTTTACCTTTGAGAATAGTTCAAGTGATTTCAGTATCTGCTCTTTGGTGAGTTTTTCCATAAAACCTCCTTTTTTATTTATCCATGTAAAAAATCTTATTAACCCGAAAATTGCAACAGGAAAGTTTGCTCATTCGTTCGGGGTACCCATAACTCATTACACAAACTTCCCTATTTCCCAAATGCATTGTTCGGGTTAAGCTATATTATCATAAAATATAGCAGGTCGCTCATTTACACATGCTATTTTATGCACCAGAGCTTTTATCAAGAAGCCTGCATAGCCTACTATTGTAATCCCTTTTCTTTGTTCAGTCCAACACATCGCATCACATTTTCTTGATTTCCTAACATACCCATACTATTTATAACAAAAATTAACAAATATCATGAATGAAGTATTGAGTATATTGTAACAAATGCATTTAGGCAAACCACAACAGTAAAGCTGGATACCTGAAACATGGATATCAAAATATAAGGTCTTATGCCTCACACAAACATACCAGTATCATTTGTTATCCCTAATTATAATGGCAGGGACTTTATTAATGTATGCCTCAACAGTATCGCAAAACAAACATATAAATCATTTGAGGTAATTGTTGTTGATGATGCTTCAACCGATAATTCCTGCGACTTTATCAGGTCTAATTATCCATGGGTACGCATTATACAGCTTGAACACAATGCTGGCTTTTGCCATGCTGTTAATACAGGTATCAGGGCATCAAAAGGGAATTATATCGCACTTATAAACAACGATGTAGAGCTTGATAAGGATTGGCTGATTCATATGGTGCAGACAATGCAGGCATACCCTGATGCCTTTGGTATAAGTTCAAAGGTGCTGAATTACTATGACCGCAAGATAATTGATGATGCAGGGGACATTTATACACGCGAAGGGCTTGCATTCAAACGATGGAACAATTTGCCTGATGAAAAATTTAATCACCAAACAGAAGAGATCTTTTCTCCATCTGGAGCTGCATCACTTTTTTCAGTGTCAGCCCTGGATAAGGTGGGTCTATGGGATGAGCATTTTATCGCATACCTTGATGATGTTGATATTGGCTTTCGGGCAAGGCTTTTGGGGTATAAAAACTATTATGAGCCAAAGGCTATTGCTTATCACATGGTAAGCAGATCATACAGCAGAAATAAAGTTGCTATGGGTGCACTTGTATTGAGAAACAACACAGCTGTTATTATCAAGGATATGCCATTACCTCTGATCATAAGTTTTTTCCCCTGGCTCGTTATAGGTCATCTGAAGATTGTGAAGTTTATACTATCCATAGGTGGATTAAAGGCTTTAATAAAGGGTTATATTATGCTAATAAAAATGATACCGTATCTTTTGCAATCGCGTTCTGTTATAAAGGGTAAAACTGTTATTACAGTAAAAGCATTAAAAAAGGCAATACTGAAGGGTTACAACCATAGAACCGGGACTTATGTTCACTAACCCGAAAAATGCAATAGGAAAGTTTGCTCATTCGTTCAACCCTGCGATCCACCTAAGATACAAAGACTTTTTGC
>JBMFUY010000202.1:0-3295 GCA_049966275.1 bacterium | reverse complement strand
AAAAAGTCTTTGTATCTTAGGTGGATCGCAGGGTTGAACGAATGAGCAAACTTTCCTATTGCATTTTTCGGGTTAAACAATCAATAAAAGTGGTTCTTATTCCATCTGTGGTAATTATTGATAGTGCTGAACATTTGGCATTAGCGTTGTTTTTGAAATATACTGATGATTAACCCGGTATACTTAAAAACAGCTTGACAGGGTCATTGAAGTCAGAATGACACGTATGATGGAGATTCTACGGCAAAACTTCGGTCTGACAATTACAGGACTGCTTCTCAGGAGGTAGGTGGATTAGATAAATGCGGAAAATAAAGATGGAATTATCTTATATCCTCTTAAGATAGTACTATCTTAAGTGTCTTTAACATGTTCTCTTTGTGTGTTCCACCCCAGAACACCCTTTTACATACAGGACATTTTGAAAAGGCATCATGCGTGGATAAAACAAATGCTGGCACTGAATCTTTAACTTCCTCTTTTGTAACATTAACAAGCTCGCTGTTACACACTATACACCTTGTGAAGAATCGTTCAGGAACAGGGTTAACATTGTGTTTGCTGAATAATTCTTTTAATTGTCCTATTGTATAGTTGTCATGAAGCACTATTGCGTTGATATATGGCTGGGTTTCAAACCATGTATCCCTTGTTATGATAATACGCCCGGTTTGTAAGGATATCTTTATAAGCCCGTTTCTTGTGTATTTACTGTCATAAAGCGTATCAAACCCAACAACCCTTAACCATTTTGCAAGACCTCCGAGCATGCGATCAACAACAAATGCTTGCTTACCATCAGGCATATTCATACAATCATACATATCTCTTTTGATAAATGTGTCAACTTTGCTTGCATTTTGAAATTTTATCGTTTATAGGCAAATTCATTATGAAAAAAATAGTTGAGATTGCTATAAAATATCCCTGGCAGGTTATCATATTCATTGCCCTGCTCACTGCAATTGCTGGTTACTTTGCCATTGGTGTTCCTGTTGAAGATGATATTATGAAAATATTGCCTGAACATGACCCGCAGGTAAAACTGTTCAATGATATAGGTAAACGTTTTGGTGGTACTGATTATTTCCTTGTCGTAATAGAAGGTGAAAACGTTTTCAGCCATTCAACACTTGAGAAGGTTAAGGGTATTACAGATAAGCTTGAAACACTTCCAGAGCTTAACAGGGTGGAGAGCATTACCAATGTTGATGATATTAAGGCACACCACGGCGAGCTGGACATATCAAAGTTTATGGAACATATACCTGATGACACACAAACCCTGGAAAGGCTTAAACAACAAGCCTTATCCAACAAACTTTATGTAGGCAACCTGGTGTCCCCAAATGGGAAGGTACTTGCAATCCTGTGTCAGATCAAAAAAGACATAAACAGTAAATTGCTTGTGAACAAAATAGACAAACTTATTGAACCTTATAAAGGACCGGAGAACATCTATTTAATAGGTGTACCTGTTGATAATGACATTATAAGCAAGGCAATCCACAAGGATCTACGCAGATTATTACCATTTGCAATCCTTATAAATATTATCATAATGTATATTCTGTTCCGTAATTTTATAAGCGTTGTCCTGAGGCTTACACCTGCACTGATCGCCATTGTACTTACTGTTGGAGCTATGGGTATTACCCATACACCATTTACAATGCTTTCTGTTGGTATGCCAACCTTACTGATTGCACTTGGCAGTATCTACAGTATCCATATTATGACAAGGTATTACCAATTGCTTGATCATACAAAGAATAATGAAAAGGCACTGAAGGGAATGATCAGGGAATTGGGTATGCCCATGTTGTTTATTGGATTGATAACCTCAATGGGGTTTTTTGCCAATATCTCTTCAACGCTCACAGAGGTGAGACAGGCTGGTATGTTTGCCGGTATTGGTATTCTTTTTTCCATGTTTGTTTCAGTAACCCTTGTGCCAGCCCTATTAACCATCAGGCACAAAGGTAGAGAGGAGCAGATTTCTGAGCGAAGTGGCAAATTTAACCAATTCCTTGAGAAACTATCAGAGTGGGTTCAAAGGCATAATTATCTTGTACTTGTGGTTGGCTTTGGGCTTGCCTTAATAGCCATTTACAGGGTCAGGACCATTAATACAGAAACAGATATCACAAAGTTTTTTAAGCCCAATTCGCCTGTCAGAATAACTTCGGCAAAGGCTGTAAAGGATTTTGGTGGAATATTTGTGCTTCAGATCCTTGTAAAGGGTGATATAACATCACCATCTGTTATGAAAACCATGGCTGACGTTGAAAATGTATTGAGTAATATCAATGGTGTTCATTACCCTTTCAGTATCGCTGACCTGATAGAAAAGATGAACCAGGTAATGCATGATAATGAGCCAGCGTATTATTCCATACCGGACAACAAAAATGCAATAGCCCAGTATTTGCTTTTATACTCCATGTCAGATCAAAAATTGCTTGATTCTCTTATAACGCCAGATTCAAAAGAGGCGATCATTCAGGTAAGGATCGGTAAATTTGGGTTTCATGAAATAGAGCAGATCGTTAATCAGATCAAAGAAAGGTTAAAACCATTTGAATCTAAAGATATACAATTTGTTCTCACAGGTTCACCCATGCTTATCCTAACCATCAACAGACACCTTATAGAAAATCAGGAGACAAGCCTTTATATTTCTATAATAGCTGTGTTCTTACTGCTGTCCATTGTTTTCAGATCACTTGTTGGTGGTTTGATCACACTTATACCTCTTCTTATAAAGGTAAGTTACAACTATGGCATAATGGAGCTATTCAATATACCATTGAACGTTGCAACAGCGCTTATCGCGAGTATGACCATAGGTGTGGGTGTTGACTACATCATACATTTTGTAATGGGATTTAGAGAACGTTTTAAATCCGGATCACATAACCTTGATACAGCCATGAAAGAAGCAACTGTTATCACAGGCAGGTCTATTATAAACAGTGCTATTGTACTTGTTGGTGATTTTTCAGTGCTTACCATGTCAAGCTTTTTACCAATGATCTATTTTGGAATTTTATCAGCAAGTATGGTTATCTATAGTTCAATTGTTTCAATAACCCTGTTCCCTGCACTGCTACAGGTAACCCATAAACACCTCAAATGGTTAAAAAAGTAGCAGGATAGATTGGTCGTTCTGACTTCGCAATGTGTACGCCTGGGGTGACACTGGTACGCGGGTTCATTTACCCGAAAAATGCATTTGCGAAATAGGGAAGTTTGTGTAATGAGTGATAACCCCGCGTCAAATATAGGTATTCTT
>JBMFUY010000201.1:0-3330 GCA_049966275.1 bacterium | reverse complement strand
GAAGAATACCTATATTTGACGCGGGGTTATCACTCATTACACAAACTTCCCTATTTCGCAAATGCATTTTTCGGGTTTATGATCCTTCCGTGTTCAAGTGTTATTACACGCTTGTTGTAAGATGATATAAGGTTTTTATCGTGTGTTGCAACGAGTACGGTTGTTCCCCTTATGTTAATTTCCTCAAAAAGTTTCATGATATCATGTGTGAGGTCTGGATCTAAATTGCCTGTTGGCTCATCTGCGAGTAAAATAGCTGGTTCATTTACAAGGGCTCTTGCAATTGAAACCCTCTGCTGCTCCCCTCCAGAAAGCCTTAAAGGATAGGCGTTTAACTTGTGTTGTAACCCCACCATCTTCAAGGCTTCCCAAACCTTTTTTTTTATCTCTTTTTTACCTACACCGCGTACTGCAAGTGTAAGTGCAATATTATCAAATACAGTCCTATCTGGCAGCAGTTTGAAATCCTGAAAAACAACGCCTATATTTCTCCGTAAATATGGCACAGCAGACCTTTTTAGCCTTGTGATATTATACCCATTGATTATAATCTGTCCTTTTGTGGGCATTTCAGCAATAAAAATGAGTTTTAACAAAGTAGTTTTGCCTGCACCACTTGGACCTGTGATAAAAACAAATTCGCCTTTTTCTACCTGAATATTAATATCTTCTAAAGCTGCGCTACCCTGTAGATAATACTTATAAACATGAAAAAATTGGATCATGTTATAATTTTCACTTTTCGTTGGATGTTTCTACAAGATAGTCGAGTATTACCTCATCTAAATTCTTGGTCTCCTCATCTATATTGAGAGTTTTTTCTTCTTTTGTGGCTGATTTTTCCACTGGTTCTTGCTGTTTTTGATCCTTTTCTTTCAATAGCTCCTGAACGAGTGCGTGGGAATCATATACCCCATCCTTTAATTCCATCATCATCTTTTTGTGCTGTTCTTTCATTATATCCGCAATGATCTTTTCAAGATCATTTACCTTTATAATGTCCATATAGCTTGTTTTTTTAGTTGCAATAATATTTCCACCAATAAACAGATGGGTTACAATTACAGGATTATCCTTTCCATTATCTTCGGTTTGCACATGAAATGTAATACCTTTGTGCACTATATTATGATTATAACCAGGCAACATATTGGTTTAATTATTTTAGCTTCCTTTCAATAAAGCTGTCAATACTCAAGATAAAATCCCTGGTAAATACTAACAGAACAGCAACAATCAAGAAAACTATATCTCTGAACAGTATCGCTGATCCAATCTTCTCATCCATACCAAATATATCAAAACAACCGCACTCCATTGAGACACCCCTTTTAATATTTATCCATATTGCAATTATAAAAGATAAAAGTAGCCAGCTCAATGCAAATGCAGCTGCTCTTGTACCAACGCCTGTGATGAGCATAATGCCCGAGATCATCTCAACCCATGGTAGCATATATGCAAATAGTTTCGCCAAACCTATTGGAAGTATATCGTAGTTTATAACTGTTGACACAAGTACATCAGGATGAATAAGTTTACCATACGCAGCAATAACAAATACTATCCCAAGCGTTACCCTTAACACCAGTATTATTGCAGGTTTTATCATCGTAAAATTTATTACACATTTTCTTTCCATGTTATGGCTCCTTTCCAACAGAGATAGGTAACCTTGCGTTGATCCATCCGGGCCACCCCTCTGTCATAACATACACATTTGTATAACCCAATCTCATCAGATCACGGGCAACATCTACGCTTAAACCACATCCGGTTCCGTGACAGTATGTGATAATCTTTTTATTTTTCGTTAACAGCTTTTCATAAATTGGATAGTACTGGTTAAATTTATCGTATGGGATATTTATCGCTCCTTTTATGTGCCCCTCTCTGTACTCTGCACTATCCCTTGCATCTATGAAAATGGCATCATTATTTGTATAGCTATTGTATGCATCTTCTATGCTTATTGTTTTCATTGCTGAAATTTGTTGAACATAACCTTCTGGTAGTATGAGTTTACCAGATGTTTGTGTATGAGGCACAACCTCATGTATAACAACTCCCAAAATAAAGGATACAATGTAAATTACAACCGTTATACCTATTATTTGTTTCCACGATCTATTCAAATTCATTCTTTTACCTCCCATATCCATCCACCACCAAGGACCTCATCTCCGTTGTAAAATACTGCTGCCTGACCTGGTGTAATAGCTCTTTGAGGTGAATCAAATTTTATAGTTATTACATCATTTTCATTAGTAATTAAAGCCTTTTTTTCTTTATGTCTATATCGTATTCTTACATTGGCATACATAGGGAATGCAGGTGGCGATATTATCCAATGCACATCTTTAACAGTTAATATACTTGCCATAAGATCCTCATGTGTCCCAATTGTTAAACTATTATCTTTAATATTTTTATTTACCACATAAACAGGTTTATTTGTAAATGCACCTATACCTCGCCGCTGACCTATAGTATAAAATTGTAAACCTTTGTGAGTACCAACAACCTTCCCCTTACTATCGATAATCATACCAGCTTGTGGGGCAAAATTTGTATATGTTCTGTAAAACTCTTCAGAACCACCCTCTGGCAAAAAACATAACTCCTGACTATCCTTTTTCCCACATGTTATTAATTCAGCATGCCTTGCTATTCCTCTTACCTTCTCCTTTGTTAATTCCCCGAGTGGAAAGAGAATGTTTGGTAATCTCTTTTGATCAAGCATGAATAAAAAATAAGATTGGTCTTTTTCTTGATCAAATGATTTCATAAGATGATATCCTGTCTCATTAATCTGTATTCTTGCGTAGTGACCTGTGGCAACAAAATCATAATTATTTTCTAATGCATAGTTAAGCAATAGACCAAACTTAAGATAATCATTGCAAACAATACATGGATTGGGTGTTCTACCTTCTGAGAGTTCTTTTATGTAATAATCAACAACAGATCGTTTAAATGCTTCCTGCACATCCAGAATCTCAAATTCAATACCAAGATGTTTAGCTATCATCTGGGCATCATTGAGATCTTTGGTAGAACAACAGGGGTTTTCAGCATTGTATGCCCACAGCTTCAAAGCTACACCTTTTACTATGTATCCCTGATCCCTGAGCAAAAGTGCAGCTACAGAGCTGTCCACGCCACCGCTCATACCAAGTATAATCCTTTTTTTAGAACCCGTTGCCAGCATATTTATTAAATTTATATTATAATAAAAAAATATTCAAGAAGCCATTAACCCGAAAAATGCATTTGCGAAATAGGGAAGTTTGTGTAATGAGTGATAACCCCGCGTCAAATATAGGTATT
>JBMFUY010000200.1:0-3349 GCA_049966275.1 bacterium | reverse complement strand
AAGAATACCTATATTTGACGCGTGACCCTTCCCTTCGGGCGGGTACCCCATCACTCATTACACAAACTTCCCTATTTCGCAAATGCATTTTTCGGGTTAACCATGTACAAGATTTACATTGCTGTCGCAATTGTCTTTCCGGCTTGATAAATAAAAAACGATGACGGGCTGTTGCCCGCCATCGTTGAAGCATCTGAAATTATCTTTGTCGTTTTCAGGATTAATACTCCATTCCACCCATACCACCAGGAGGCATTGGAGGCATCTTCTCTTCCTTTGGCTTCTCTGTGATCATCACCTCTGTTGTGAGCAAAACAGAGGCTACAGAAGCTGCATTCTGAAGTGCTGATCTAACAACCTTTGTTGGATCTATTACACCAGCCTCCATAAGATCCTCATACTTCTCTGTAAGGGCGTTAAATCCGAAGTTTCCTTTTTCAGCCTTTACCTTTTCTACTACAATGGAACCCTCATGACCCGCGTTTGCACTTATCTGTCTTATTGGCTCTTCAAGGGCTTTCTTTATAATTTCTACACCAAGTTGCTCCTCTGGCGAATTAAGCTTGAGTTTTTCAAGGGCTGGTATAGCTCTTAGAAGTGCCACACCACCACCAGGTACAATACCTTCTTCAACAGCTGCTCTTGTAGCGTGCAGAGCATCTTCCACTCTTGCCTTCTTCTCTTTCATCTCTGCCTCGGTTGCAGCTCCAACCTTGATCACTGCAACACCACCTACAAGTTTTGCAAGCCTCTCCTGTAATTTTTCTTTGTCATAATCAGAGGTTGTCTCCTGAATCTGTGCCCTTATCTGTTTAATTCTTCCTTCTATCTCTGCCTTCTTGCCTTCACCGTCAACAATAGTTGTATACTCCTTATCCACAACAACCCTCTTTGCTCTTCCAAGGTCTTTTAAAGTAATGCTTTCAAGTTTGATTCCCATTTCCTCAGCTATCATTCTTCCACCGGTAAGGATTGCAATATCCTCAAGCATTGCCTTCCTTCTGTCTCCAAACCCAGGGGCTTTTACTGCACAACAGTTCAAGGTACCTCTTAATTTGTTAACAACCAGTGTTGCAAGTGCCTCACCTTCCACATCCTCTGCTATAATGAGTAAAGGCCTACCTGATTTTGCAACCTGCTCAAGCAAAGGAAGTAGCTCTTTCATGTTTGAAAGTTTCTTTTCGTGTGTGAGTATGTATGCGTCCTCAAGAACTGCTTCCATTCGTTCTGCATCTGTAACAAAATAAGGGGAAAGGTATCCACGGTCAAATTGCATACCCTCAACAACATCAAGCGTTGTTTCCATGCCCTTTGCCTCTTCAACAGTTATTACCCCTTCTTTACCAACCTTATCCATTGCCTGGGCAATGATCTTACCTATTGCTTCGTCATTATTTGCTGATATTGTACCAACCTGGGCAATCTCTTTTTGATCACGTGTCTGTTTACTCAATTTCTTCAGCTCTTCAACAACTACTTCAACAGCTTTATCAATGCCGCGCTTAATTAAGATAGGATTATTACCTGCTGATACAAGCTTTACACCTTCACGGAATATTGCCTGTGCAAGAACAGTGGCTGTTGTGGTACCATCACCTGCCACATCAGAAGTTTTGCTCGCAACCTCTTTAACCATCTGGGCACCCATGTTTTTAAACTTATCCGCCACCTCTATTTCCTTTGCAACTGTTACACCATCCTTTGTAACAGTGGGCGCACCAAAGGTCTTTTCTATAAGCACATTTCTACCTCTTGGTCCAAGGGTTGTTTTTACTGCATCAGCAAGTAAATTTACCCCCTCAAGCAGTAAAGCCCTTGCATTTTCTCCGTACTTTAGTTCCTTTGCCATTTCTTCCTCCTTTTTTTAAAAAATTATTGCTCGCGTGCGTAAAAACCCAACAGACAAATAAAAACACAATAATAAGGTAACTTATATTACTTTAAATATAATAAATACTTTTCTGTTATCAAGAGATGGGTATACTATTCAAGTAAACCAACTACAAGGACATCCTTGCCCGGGGCAAACACAAAATGGATAATGCCATCCTTACCTTCTGCCCCTTTTGGAGGATTCGCATCCCAGGTAGCGCTTTTGCACGCCTCTATCGCAAGGTTGTCCCACTCTGTTGAGCCTGAGGATTTTAATAGCCTTACAGAGATCAACTTCCCCTGAGCATTCATATCTGCTTCAACATAAGCATGTCCATCAATATTATCTAAATCACTCTGGGTTATGTTACTGTTACGAACATCAAATATAAAGTGGTCAAATATTCTGTATGCAACACGTCTGACAAAGCCAGCGTATACAAAACTTTTAGTATTAAGCAGGGTTACATCCCCTTCTTTCAGCCCTGGCAGATAATTGTTATCACCTATACCTGGTATGGATCGCATTCTTGAGTACGATGGTAACATTGAATTGAGTGCAAGCTTTGTATCATTGCCAGACAGATTGTTGTTACCAGCTGATGTATTATTGTTTGTCCTACTTGATTGCTCCTGTTCTTTAGTGGATAAGGATAACCCTTTTGTGTTAAGCTCCTGTGTTTTTTGTGACTGCTGCAATTGTTTGGTTTGTTGTGATTGTTGTTGTTTTGTGAGAGAAGGACTTTGAGGTGGAACCTTTGGTTGCACACTCACCTCAAGTGATGTCTGATGATCTGTGCCATATCCACCTCCCTTGTGTCTGCTGACCATTTCTTCTTTTACACTCTGGGACCAGTTGGAAAGGTATGCAGTTTTTTTGGGTTCCTCCTGAACAAGTGGTTTTGGTATGTCAACGATCTGATTTTTTATTATAAGTTTTTGCTGCTCTGTGTTTTTTAATACCTTTTGTTCTTTATTCGTTTTTGGTGCCAATGTTGTTTGATGTGATGTGTTTGGAATGGTTGTCAACTCAATATAATTTTTCTTTACATTATTGTTTGTGGATACCAGTGTACCAATGCTCTCAATCCTTATAAAGTACAGGAGCATTATATGCAATAAAGCTGATACAAAGATAGCTATCTCAAGATTTCTTATACTGTTTTGCCTGTTCATCATTATTATTGTATGCCTAAACAAAAAACTTTCAAGTATTCAAGGTTACAGGGGCGAAGTAATGATATTACCCCTGGTAAATGCAAAAAGGGAATTTTTGTAAGAAGCTTACAATAATATATAAAAGCAGGGTATCTCCATAATTCTGTCATACTAAGGCTTTGCCGGAGCATCCGGACCATCCTGTCATTCTGAGCCGACGGCTAAGAATCTAAAGCCAGAGACTCTTCACGGAATTTATCCTGAGCGAAAAAAAGAGATTCTTCACTTCTTTCAGAATGACATAAAGCGAAGGACTCAG
>JBMFUY010000199.1:3091-3353 GCA_049966275.1 bacterium | reverse complement strand
CTATATGTATGGTGCTGACAGCCTCATGTATCAATGGGTCAAGCATTTTCATTGCCGTGCTGACCCTCCTTGAGAACTGCTGCTCGTATGTCCTCCAGTCCCTCCTGTCTTTTGGATGAGTTAGCTTGTACTCTTCACCGATGTAATCGTTGATCTCCTTAAGTTTGCTCTGGATATCGTCGCTGTACATCCTGCCCATGCATTATGTATAAACCGGGAAGTTTAAAAATTCGTTCCTTTATATATAAAGCAATGGCGGAAT
>JBMFUY010000199.1:0-3081 GCA_049966275.1 bacterium | reverse complement strand
CCTGAGGCAGCTTGTTTATTTAAAGTACACAAATGGAATTGATCCAACGATGGAGTGGATACCAACGGTCAGGCCTGTAATACTGGACTACCTGACCCACTAGCGCCCTTTCCCAAAGCCTTGAAATCCATAACATTTATATATAATAATGTATTATATAATTATACATGACAACAGAAAAGAAATACGTTTTAGTAGTTGACCAAGGAACTACAGGAACCAGAGCTGCAATATTCAGCCATGACAGCTCTTTAGTGGGTTACGCGTACCACGAGCACAAGCAAATTTTCCCCAAACCCTCATGGGTTGAACATGATTCATCAGAAATCTGGGAGAACACTCAAAGAGTAATCAAGGAAGCTCTTCAAGAAACTAAAGTAGATCCTAGAGAGATAGCATCAATCGGAGTTACCAATCAACGTGAAACAACTGTAATATGGGATCCAAAGACAGGAAAACAGCTTTACAACGCTATTGTTTGGCAGGACAGGAGAACATCCCCATTGGTTGATTTCTTAAAAGAGCACCATCTATCCACAATACAAGACAAGACTGGATTAGTGCCAGATGCCTACTTTTCAGGTACCAAAATATGGTGGCTACTTGATAACGTCCCAGGACTAAGAGAAAAAGCTGAAAAAGGAGAAGCAATTTTCGGAAACATAGATACATGGGTAATATGGAATCTGACCAGGGGAAGTGAGGACGTACTGACCCCTGAAAGAAATGGAGCGCACGTTACAGACTATAGCAATGCTTCAAGGACAATGCTCTTCAACATCCATAAGCTCGACTGGGATGACGAACTTCTAGAAATAGAAGGAAAGGTGCCCAAGAGCTTAATGCCATTACCAAGGCCCTCAAGCGACAAAAAGATTTACGGATACACAGGACCAGAAGTCTCAGACAAGCTGTTCAACGGAGTCAAAATACCAGTAGCTGGTGATGCAGGAGACCAGCAGGCCGCACTGTTCGGGCAGGCAGGCTATGATGTTGGGGAAATCAAGACAACTTATGGTACCGGTAACTTTATACTCATGAATATAGGGGAAAAACCCATCAAATCAAAGATGAACCTACTAACCACAGTGTATTATTCAACTGAAGAAGGCAAAGCAAATTATGCTCTTGAAGGCAGCATTTTCATTACCGGTGCGGCGGTACAATGGCTAAGGGATGGCCTTAAACTCATCGATGTCTCTGATCAGATTGAGCCCCTTGCTACTGCAGCAACTGACACTGGCGGTGTCTATTTTGTGCCAGCGTTTGTCGGTTTAGGTGCACCATACTGGGATCAATATGCAAGAGGTTTGATAATAGGCATTACGAGAGGCACCGAGAGAAAGCACATCGCAAGGGCGGTTCTTGAGTCAATAACATATTTGACCAGAGATGTGTGCGAAGCAATGATGTCAGATACTGGGATCAAGATACCGAAAATGAAAGTGGACGGAGGTGCAGCCAAAGATAATTTCTTGATGCAGTTCCAAGCTGATATAACAGGCATTGAAACACTTAGACCAGTTATCGCAGAAACAACATCATTGGGTGCAGCCTATCTGGCAGGCCTGGCTGTAGGTTACTGGGAAAGTTTGGATGAAATCAAGAAGAACTGGAAGTTAGACAGGTCATTTAAACCCAAGCTGGATCCTGAAACAAGAGAAAAACTATACAAAGGCTGGAAAGCAGCGGTACAAAGAGCTCTGGGCTGGGCTAAGGAAGTTCCGTGGGCATACGGGCTATAAACAAAGAACAAAGAAATTATTTTTAACCTTAATTTTTATTTTTAATAATCATCTAACTTTTTAGCCTTTTTATACACTAGGAATTTTTGAGCATTTCGTTTATTGTTCTTGAACAGCGCATCTGTAACATAGCGTATAAATTATACACCGTGTCATTTATAAAGCGCATCAAAAAGGCTTCAGGGGTCTACGTTGCCTTTCTGAAAATGAAAAGAAAAGGGTGCTATTGAATGGTAGAAAAAACTCAGTTAAACGGTTCAAAATAATTCTCCTTTAATACAGGTACGTTGCGGGATGCGTTTAGCTCTGATGCAACGGCAACATCGTTAACTTTTCCTGCGTTTATTAGATACTTTCCATTCATGCTCTTTCCTATTGCAGTTTCAAGGTTTCCTTTAACATCATTAAACGAATAAAGCGCTGCAAGCGCGCTGTCGTGCAAATCCATGTACTGCAGGCCTTCAACAATAGCGCCTGCAGCTAGAAAATCTTCCAGTCCAAATTCTGAACCCCTATAACCCGCACAGATTATGTTAAGATCTCTGACATTGACCTTTTTTATTACATTAGCTACGGCGCCTGCATTTATAAAGGATCCGATGAAAACATTCTTTAATTTTAACTTAATGCTTTCAGATACAACTTTGGCACCAGCCGTCGACCTCAACACAAGGCTCTTTCCTCGCACGTTAACTTTTTTTGCAAAAAGCGCAACCTCTGTAGGAGAATTATCGAGGTCGGCTTCCTTAGGTTTAACTCCGTTAACTTCCGCAGCTAAAGGCGCTCCAAGCTTTTTTGAGATGTTGATGGCTTCATCTAAGTCCCAAGCAACATAAACTCTGTCAAAACCCGAACTAAGAGCTGTTATGGCCGTTGTTGAAAATCTCAGAACATCTACAATTATATAAGCATCAGCGGTAAACTCTTTAATTCCTTTTGTGTACCAAGTGACTTTGATCATATAAAAAACATAGAATTTATGATTTATAAGTTTAGATTTCAAATGATTATTTTCCAAAGCTCAAACAGCAGGTGCTGGGGGTGAAAGAAAGAGTATGACAGGCTCACGCTGTTTTGAATAGTTCAGAAGGTCAGGCAAAGCACTTTTCTGAAAAAATCGTAGCATGAAAAGGGTGCTTCAGGTAAAAAAATTAAAAAGCTTGTTTGTCTGATAACTAACGTGGAAAGAGAACGCTTGGGCATAACTCTCATAATCTTAGCGCTGATACTTTTATCCCCTGGATCGCTTACAGCTGCGCAGAGCTACAAACATATATTCATACTTGCTCCAAGCTTCTACCTTTTTTCCCCGGTCAATGTTTATACCGGTATGAAC
>JBMFUY010000198.1:0-3426 GCA_049966275.1 bacterium | reverse complement strand
ACAGCAAAAAGTCTTTGTATCTTAGGTGGATCGTGGGGTTGAACGAATGAGCAAACTTCCCTATTGCATTTTTCGGGTTAACTCCCCTAACCCCTCTTTAAATAAAGAGGGGCATTTGGCATCATCGTCATCCTTAACAAAGATGGACCAGATGGAGTTTCATATAATTTCCCTTTTAAAAATCATTTATTTTGTGCTCAGAGAGTGATAAAACATCAGTAACTGATTTAAGGAGGCGCAAATGTCTGGATCTGATACCTCTTTTCAAAGGAGTGTATATGTCTGTACAGATTGAAAAAAAAGGCAGGGTTACCACTGTGATAATAAACAGGCCTGAGGTAAGGAATGCCATAGATTATCCAACAGCCGTAGCATTGGCTGAAGCGTTCCGAGAATTTGATAAAGATGAAAACGCCAGCGTTGCAGTGTTGTATGGAGCGGGTGGGAACTTCTGTGCAGGCGCGGATCTAAAAGCTATTGCGAGAAATGAAAGCAATAAAAACAGAGTTTCTGAAGATGGAGATGGTCCTTTAGGACCAACAAGGTTAAAACTATCTAAACCAGTAATTGCTGCTGTTAGTGGATATGCTGTTGCTGGTGGACTTGAACTTGCTTTGTGGTGTGATCTTCGTGTTTGTGAAGAAAGTGCTATTTTTGGTGTTTTTTGCAGGAGATGGGGTGTACCCCTGATTGATGGTGGAACAATACGTCTTCCAAGACTGATAGGTTTGAGCAGGGCACTGGACATAATTCTCACAGGTAGGCCTATAAAAGCTGATGAGGCTTATCTCATAGGGCTTGCAAATCGTGTTGTTAAGAATGGAACATCCAGGGAGGAAGCTGAAAAGCTTGCAGCCAGTATCGCAGAATTCCCACAAACATGTTTGAGAAATGATAGATTGAGTGCAATCGAACAATTTGATTATGACTTTGAACAGGCATTAAAAAATGAGTTGAGACATGGCATGAATTCATTGAACAGCCAGGAAATCGTAGAAGGTCTTAATAGATTTATGAAGGGGCAGGGTAGACATGGAACTTAATCAGTTCATTCTTCTGGCTCAAACTCGTCTTTCATTGCACCACATACAGGACAAACCCATGTGTCAGGTAAGTCATTAAAATCTGTTCCTGGTGGTATATTACCTTCTGGATCGCCTTTTCGAGGATCGTATATGTATCCACATACAGTGCATCTATACTTCTTCATTATTTCCCCAGTATTCCCAATTCACGATGTTTGGCAATTATCTCGTTAGCAAGTTTTTCAATAGCTTTGTATGCCTGTTCATCAGGTTTCCCCTTAACAAGTACAGGGTCTAACATCTGAGCTTTAAGGTTTGGAATGGTTTTCTGTATATCTTCTATCATCTTACTGCCCCAACCAAAAGAACCAATAATTGAAATAAACTTTAATTTAGGTCTTAAGGCATTTGTAAGAAATGCAGCTGATATAACGATGGGATGAGCCCCTGTAAGTACAGTAGGTGAGCCAATTACCATGGTTGCAGTATCTACAAGTGATATAGCCAATTTGCCTAAATCAGTTACTGTTAAATCAAACTTTTCTACTTTAATACCAGCGAATGAAAGTAGATCTGTTAGATAATCCACCATTAATTGAGTACTACCATGCATTGATACATAGGGTATAATAACAAGATTTTCCAGTTTATCTGATACCCAGTTTTCATGTGATTTTATAATACAATCGATATTGTTGTATAAAGGTCCATGGCTTGGTGCAATAATTTCTATGTTATACTTTGTAAGTTTTTCCATGTGTTTCTTTATGTTCGCCCTGAACGGCATCATTACCTCTGCATAATATCGTTTGGCGGCTTCACATACCTTCCATTCTTCTTTGCAATACAATTCTGATGTGGCAAGATGTGAACCAAATAAATCACAGGTGAAAAGTATTTTATCTTCATGAAGATAACTAACCATTGTTTCTGGCCAGTGCACCCATGGAGTATATATAAATTCCAGGGTCTTTCCTCCGAGATCAAGTTTATATCCATCTTCAACAACATCAATGCGATCAGCAGGTATATGTAGATGATCAATAAGCATGGGTTTACCTTTTGATGATGTTATGACTCTGGCATTGGTATACTTTTCAAGTACAGCTGGTATTGAACCGGAATGATCCTGTTCTGCATGATGCGAAATAACAAAATCGATATGCTTAACCTCCTTTAGATTATCCATAAGAACATGAGTCATCGAAGGATCCACTGTATCAATTAAAGCAGTCTTATCTTTACCATATACAAGGTAGGCATTATAACTTGTGCCATCAGGAATAGGGATAAGAGAGTCAAATAATCTTCTATCCCAATCTATTGCACCTGCCCAGAACACATTGTCTCTAATCTTTTTCAAGCTCATAAGAAACTCCTTTCTATTTCATATTAGTATAATTCATTACCTTTGGATTTTCCACTTACAGATGTTTTCAATCTTTGCATAATACCTAAATTTTTGTTATAATAATAAAAATAAGCATAAATATACGATAATTATAATACTTTGAAATAAAGTGTTGTTTATGTTATAATAGAAAAAATCAAAGGAGGTATTAATGGACAAAAGACTATTTCAAATAGGCAGTGTAATATTGGGTGCAATATTAATGGGTTCGTGCGCCAGGGGAATAGTTGCACCTCCTGGACTGAGTTCTAAACTTCTGGACATTAAAGTGGATAATACTGATACAGCTACAGTAATAACATTGAAAACAAATAATTTGCCTCAATATGCATCTTTTACAACAAAATCGCCACCTGCTATTACTGTTGATTTAGCTTCTACAGATGCCTCAAATGTTTCTGGAAGCATGAGTGTGGATAACGGATTTGTAAAAAAGATAAGTGTGAATCAGCTTGGAGAAAGTACTGGATACTCATCAAGGATAATAATAACACTTGAAAAACCACTTGCCTATCAAACAAGTGCTGATGGAAACAACATAATAATAAATGTATCCAAATCAGAGGAGCAAAAAACAGTTTTGCCTTCTGAAGGATTACAGTTAACTACACCCACACCATCTGTCGGTGCAGAGATGAGTCCTTCAGTATCGCCAGAGGCGCTTGCACCCATAGGCATGGAGGCAAGCCCAACAACATTACCACTCACACCATCTGTCGGTGCGGAAATGAGTCCTTCAGTATCGCCAGAGGCACTTGCACCCATAGGCATGGAGGCAAGCCCAACAACATTACCACTCACACCGCCTGCCGGTGCAGAGATGAGTCCTTCAGTATCGCCAGAGGCGCTTGCACCCATAGGCATGGAGGCAAGCCCAACAACATTACCACTCACACCACCTGCCGGTGCAGAGATGAGTCCTTCAGTATCGCCAGAGGCACTTGCACCCATAGGCATGGAGGCAAGCCCAACAACATTACCACTCACACC
>JBMFUY010000197.1:0-3443 GCA_049966275.1 bacterium | reverse complement strand
TACTACAAACTGTCCTGGATAGTGGCGAAGCATCAGTAATCCAACTCGCCCGTGAACTAAAGGCAGATTATGTACTTATAGATGAAAGAAAAGGCAGAAAAATTGCTCGTGATATATTTAACCTAAAAGTTATTGGTACAGCCCGTATCCTTGTTGATGCAAAGAAAAACGGAATTCTTAATAATGTTGGTGATGCAATGAAACAAATGAAGGATGCAGGATATTGGATTCACGATGATATTGTGAAATTTGCTTTAAAAGAAGCTAAAGAAATATAATCACTTTAGTAGTTTTTCCCCCAAGCTGGTTAACGGGGGAACGCATTCGTAATTCCGCACTCTGTAACTCCTGAGCTGTTTTACTGTTTGACATTATTCAACCACTCTGTTAGCTCTAATTATAAATGGATACCCAGATAGAAACAGAAGAGCTTGATGCCTGCCCTGTGTGTGGAGCAAAAGAAAAGAAGTTTCTCTTTAAGAATACAGACAGGATGCACGGTATACCCGGGGAGTTTGGATTAAATCAATGCCTCAATTGCTCTGTATTTTATCTTTCACCAAGACCAACATTAAAAGCACTACCTCAATACTATCCGGATGAATACCCTCCACATCAATTCTCAGAAGTCAACACCTCTGATGCCAGCCTGCGAAGTAGCCGGGACTTATTAAGGAACACAATTTTGTATGAGGTCTATCATCTAATGAGTTATGCAAACAAACCAAGGATTAAACCACATTTTATTGCAAAGCCTGTTGCATATATGTTGTTTCCATTATGGAAGCGTGCAAGATATGGTTTATCAAAAGTTAATTTTCCAAAGTATGTAAATGGGGGTAAGGCATTGGATATAGGATGCGGAACAGGTAATTATCTCAGAATCTTGAGGGAGTTTGGTTGGGATGTTTATGGTATAGAGCCATCTGAAAGGGCATCAGAAATAGGAAGAAAACAATTTGGACTTAATATTAAAACAGGGACATTACTGGACTATAAATTCCCTGATAACTATTTTCATTTTATATCCATGAACCATGTGCTTGAACATCTGCATAATCCAGTTGAGGTATTATCAGAGGCAAAAAGAATACTTCATCCGGACGGCATAATTGCCATAAGGACACCTAACATGAATAGCTTTGGATACAGAAGGTTTGGGAAAAACTGGCTACCCATTGATACACCACGGCATCTAATTATCTACTCCAAACAAAGTATCACTAAATTAGCAAGTCAAACAGAATTGATAACAAAGATACTTTCTACAGCTACCAGTAATTTATATGGTTCATTAGAATATGAGATAAGGGATAAAAATAATAATTATAAAGATTTTGGAATCACAGGAAAATATACATTTTCTCAAAAGTTATATATCAATGCATTAGATTTATATGAAAGGATGCTGATACTATTGGGCAAAGATGCAGGCGAAGAGTTGCAAGCAATACTGGTAAAGAGATAACCTTGCATTTGCTTCACAATCTGTTTTGTTTGTTATAATAAGCAAACATGTCTTTATCAAAAACTTTAATAAAAAACGCCCTGAGCAACTATGCTGGATTTGTTGTCTCTGCACTTGTAGGGCTTTTTATATCACCGGTTGTTGTACATCATCTTGGTAATGTTGGGTATGGATTATGGGCGCTTTTTCAGTCGTTTTTTGGCTATTTCGGCTTGCTTGATCTTGGGCTTGGTGTGTCTGTAATAAAATACATCTCTGAATTCAGGGCAAGGGGTGAACATGAAAACATAGATATCTTTGGTTCAACAATCTATTATACCTACATCTTACTTGGTGTTATAGGCATGCTGATCTCTTTTGGACTTGCACCATTTGTTACGAGGATCTTCACAATACCTGCGGGTTACAGGCACATTGCGTTTTATGGTATGCTTATCAGCGGTTTGAATATTGCCATTATATTCCCTATGAGCCTTCAACTGAATAGCCTTTCCGCACATCAGCGCTATGACCTTACCAATGGCATTGCTATAACAAGGCAGATTATCTATGCAATATCCGTTATACTCTTGCTCAAGCACGGCTTTGGTCTGCTTGAGCTGTTTTTGCTTAACTTTGTTTTATCCATATTTACATTTCTTGTAAGCTACTTTCTTGTTGTTTTTAAATATAAACTTGTCCACTTTCATCTTAAGCTTTACAGATTCAGTATGCTTAAAACAGCATATCGTTACAGTATATTCGCTTTTCTAAACAACCTTGCAGGGCAGGGATTGCTTAATATCGGAAGCATGATCATTGGCACTGTATTGAGTGTTGAATTTGTTACATACTATGCACTGGCAAATAAAATATCAGGGATTATCTTACAAACAGTTGGTTCTATTGTTGGCATAAGCCTGCCTGTGTTCTCTGCATTGTGGGCTGTGCATGATATGGAGAAGATAAGGTTCACATATTCAGAGATCACAAAGGCGGTTACAATTATCTCTCTGCCTATTTCCATGGTTGTGATCATTTTCAGCGATCCTATTATGGAAATCTGGGTAGGGAATGGGTATCACCTTGCAGCTTTATCCCTTATCCTTCTGACATTCGTTATGTTTATTCACGATATATTTGGGTTTATCACCGGCATCTTTTTGTTCGGTATTGGAAAGCAAAAGTTCATGTCTATTGCAAACGCCGCTGCAGCAATAGCAAACCTATTATTGGCAATCCTACTGACAGGATGGATCGCAAAGGGTTACGGTGCAGGCTACGGCGTGCTGGGTATACCCATTGCACTGGGGCTTACCATGAATGCTGTGGACCTGCTTTTCCTGCCATGGTATGTAAATAGAATTATTGAACTACCGCACAGAGAGTATATCAAGCTCTTTATCAAGCCGTTTATCTTTATCATCCCTGCCATTGTCCTTGCCCTGCTGATACGACATTACTATACACCGCATAAGCTGATTATATTCGTGCTTGAGAGTGCGATTATCGGATTTTTCTACTGGGGGCTTTATTACCTGTTCGGTCTGACAAAAGAGGAAAGGACAAGGTATTTAGGGTATGTGAGGCAGTTTGTGGGGAGGGGGTAAGAAAATACCCCGTCCTGCCTTCGGCAGTCCACCCCTTTTTGTCAAAAGGGGAATTTAAATACAAATCAAATCCCCCTGCCCCCTTTTTCAAAGGGGGAATTTTAATACCCCGTCTGCTTCGCAGACACCCCTTTAGCAAAGGGGAATTTTGGAGGATCAGCCTTTCTGTTCAATCCTTGAAATCCTTTCTTCATGGTCATCAAGCTTATCTGCTTGTGCTTTCAGTATTTCCTTTACTTCATCAATCTTTTGGTCCGTATGTTGCATAAGAGTCTTTTTTACATCCTCCATTTTTGTTGTAAGGTCTTTCTTAACTAACTCGTCCCCTTCTTTTATCTGATTTGTGAGCTTCTCAATGACAGTATTATCCCCATCTTCTATCTTCC
>JBMFUY010000196.1:0-3483 GCA_049966275.1 bacterium | reverse complement strand
TTTATTTAAGTCTGTTACATCTGTTTGCATTAATCCCATACCCTGTAGCGTAGCCTGTAAACCATCTTTGCCGGGTTTTAAATCTAAAATAGCTTCTGGTCTTGTTTGCGTTATTGTATCCATAAGAACCTTAATAACCTGAGATCTGTAGTAATTTAAAACCTCCTGTTCCCTTATTTTTTGAGATAGATCCTTTTCCATACATATCCTCCCTTATTTTAAATATTTTCATAAATCAGTAAAAAGGTATTGTAAAGGAAAATTTTTACAATCAGTCTGAAACATGTGTTTAAAAATAAATGAGAGATTTCCATGGCATACTTCCCTGGCTGATAATCTAAGAAAGAGATATTGGTTCTACCATGTATGCGAGTTGAGATGCAATACGCCTGAGTATACTTACTATTTCTATATGCATGGCGCTTGTCTCAATAGATTCCGAATATCCTTTATGCAATCTTTCGAGGTGACGTCTTAAAAGCAAAAGCTCTTTTTGTGAGAATTGCTTTTTTCTTTCTCGAAGCGCGGGAACCGGTTTAGAAGCATCACCCTTAAGGTTTGATATAATATCATAGAAGAAATCCATCACTTCGTGAAAATATTCCCTGATCTCATGCCATCCTTCATCTGAAAGTTTAAACCCTTTTGTCGTTTTGTTTTCTATCTCAGAACAGAGGTTCTGGCTTATAATACTTGATATTACCTCAAAGTTTTTTACATATGTTAGAAGTTCAAACTGTCTGTTAGCTTCCTGTTTACTTAAACCAGCAGGAGGAGATACCCTTACTATATACAATTTTATCGCTGATGCCAATCTTTCAACAGATCGGTTCATAGCCTCTAACTCATACAGACTCCAGAGATCATTCTTTGAAAGTGCCTCGTAAGAGAGTGCAAACATGGAATACACATACTCTCCAAGCCTCACGATCTCTTTCAAAGCGTAATCAAAGGCAATTGATGGTGTTTTTATCGCTGATTCATCAAGGTAATAAGGTTTATCAGGGAGTGAAATGTCCTTGCCTATTTTTATATACTTTTCAAAGAATTGTACTACTGGTGTTATAAATGGGGCAAAAACTACTGTGATCAGAATATTGAAGATGGTATGTGCATTGGCAATCTGGTGTGCAATATCCCTGGATGTGAGCTCTGCAAGTATAAGAAATGGCTTAAAGAACACAACCACTATTATAACACCTATTACCTTGAATAACAGGTGGGCTATTGCCACCCTTTTCCCTGCTTGATCCGCCTTAAACATTGTGAATACAGCAGTGGAACATGTTCCAACATTAGCCCCAAGTATAATAGGAATGGCATGAGAAAGATTTATAATACCCACATTCCCCAATGATATTGCAATACCAATGGTTGCAGCACTGCTCTGGATTATAGATGTAAGAATAAGGGATAAGATAAAACCTGAATATGGATTAATTGCTATCATCTTTATAAAGTTGCTTTGCTCAGGGTTTATATTACCCAGAATATCGCTCATTAATTTCATGCTGAACAAAACAAACCCAAGTCCTGTTAAAAAGCTTGCTACAGCATCTGCTTTCTGACCCTTTAAAAAGATCCTGAGAAGAAACCCTGTTGCTATTAAAAATAAACCAGCACTGTAAATATTGAATGATAAGAGTTGAACTGTCAATGTAGAACCAATATCAGCGCCGAGTATTACTCCTGCAGCACCTTTGAGGTCTACCAATCTCGATGATACAAACCCCATTAGCATTACAACCGGGGTATTGCTATTCTGGATCAAAATGGTTACAACACATCCAATCAGGATTGCCCAGAGAACACTTTTAGAAGCCAGGTGAAGAAATTTCTTTATCTGTTCACTGAAGAGTTTGCTCAAGCCAGAGTTTAAATGATCAATACCATAAAGAAAAAGGGCTAATGATGCTATGGCTGTTATTATAAACATTATGGCATATTTTTCTGATTTTCTAACAGTTCTATTGTCTGAATAACCTTATCTGGATAATTTGTAAATATACCATCTATTCCGTTCTTCAAAAGATCTAACACCAATGACTCATTGTTTACTGTATACACGTTTACCCTGAATCCGTTATTATGAATTGTTTCTATTATCTTATCATTCACCATCAGGTAAGACATATTTATTGCTTCTGCATTAAGTTCTTCTGCCTGTTGTATGTAAAAGGTCAGACTATCTCCATTGTTATACTCATCAGAAAGCTTATCAACAAGGAGTGCAATTTTTATATCATCAGAGAGCTTGCGCATCTGTTTGATCGTTTGAATATTGAAGGAAGATACTACAACATCTTTTATAATATTATAACTGTTTACCAATGTGTAAACCTTATTACAAAGCTTCTCAATATATTCTGGATCATTATCCCTGCTTTTGAGTTCTATGTTCATTAAAATCCTGTGGCTTATTCTCTCGAGTAGCTCACCAAGAAGAGGAATATCTACGGTTCTTCCATCAACAGGATCTTTTAAGGTATATTTTTTAATCTCTTTTGTTGTTAAATCTGATATACTTGCATTTACATTAAACAACCTTGTAAGCGTGAAATCGTGAAACACAACGACATCATCATCCGCGGTTAACTGTACATCAAATTCAACAGCATCAGCATGCATATCTATTGCAAGCTCAAATGATGGAATGGTATTTTCTATCTTATAACCAGATGCCCCTCTATGGGCGTATACAACAGGTTTTATCATCTGTAACATCTCCTGAAACAAGTATATCATTGAAACATAAAAAATGACAACCCTTAAGCTGTACTCATGTTGTACTCATTTCCCAGAATATTTTAAACATTCTTTATGGTAATAATTGACTGCAGATAAAGTATATTTTTTATAGGAATATAAAAGGAGAAAGGAGGATCTGTTATGACTGACAAAAACCAAACAATTAACCCATCAATAGGATGGAAGGAGCTCTATCTGAAAGAAGATTGGTGGGCAATATGGCTTGGCATGGGTATAATCCTTGTTGCTATTATCTTCTTTATATCAGGGAATACATTAAAACCGCTTGCTGTTATGCCACCAAGATGGGATAATTTTAGTCAGTTGTTAGGACATTTTAGCAGTAACGCAGGTCTGTATTTTGTTCAGTTTTTTGTATGGTTGATTATATTTAGTATAAGCACAAGCATAATGGGTATAAAACAAAAAGAGTTTATCATTTCTTTTATATTTCTATATCTTTTATCTTTGATAGTGTTCTCAATAGGTCAATGGAGGCCAGCAAGTTATTATGGATTTGAAGCCCCCCTTGTAGCACTGATTGTAGGGCTATTAATTTCAAATACTGTAAGGTTACCCAGATGGCTGGATTCCAGTTTTCGGGTTGAATACTATATAAAAACAGGAATTGTTTTATTGGGAGCAACCCTACCTTTTACATTAACCCGAAAAATGCATTTGCGAAATAGGGAAGTTTGTGTAATGAGTGATAACCCCGCGTCAAATATAGGTATT